>JBAPOI010000377.1:0-2606 GCA_049279555.1 Candidatus Sulfotelmatobacter sp. | reverse complement strand
CCGTAGGTCATTTTCATGGTGTCGCTGGTGCTGAGATCATGCAGCCTTTTCGCCGCCGCGTCGCTCATGCCGGACCTCTCGCTGCTCTGGCCGCTGTGCGCGCCGCCTCAATGGCCGCCCGCGCCTCGGGGGTCGTTCCGGTCAATCGCTCTGTCATCGTGGCCGCCTCTACCAGCGCCGCGTGGCTCGCCAGTAACACCTCTCGCTCGGACAGAAGGGTGCGCAGGTCGGCTTTCAAGTCGAGCCAGGAACCGTAGGTCATCGCCATGGGGTCGGTGGCGATGAAATCCTTCAATCTCTGCGCCGCCGCGTCGGTCAGGCGCGCGGTCATGGGGTGGTTGCCTTCGCGATGATCGCGCGATTGTTGGCGAGCGTTACAGCCGTTCCGCAAGGCTTGCAGCTTCCGCCGCATGTGCAGATACGCGTCGAATGCCGCAGGTCCGCACACGCTTGCCGGATTGCTTCGATAGTCGGTTGCTCGGAGTGCTTAGCCATATCTCGTCTCCCTTGCTCGCCGCGACCAGCGCGGGGTTAGTAATGGTGTCTACCACGAATGTCTACATACGTCTACGCATATCTACCATGAGAGATACGCATAGCTACGATGTGGACTACTGTGTATGATGCTCGAATGACGAGAGACACCACGCTCCACGTGCGGTTGCCGGCCGATGTCGTGGCTGAGCTTCGCGCTCGCGCAGCACAGGAACGCCGCCCCCTGGCGTCCCTACTGGCCCTGATCCTGATCGACGCCGCCCAGCCCCATAACGAACCGCGTGACATCTCACGTCTTGGAGCGCTACTGTCAGGCCATGGCACGTCCGCGTGAACGCCCTAGCTGTGATGACCCGCAGGCCGTCGCGCTGCTGTGCGAGCGCCTGGTGAGCGGAATGAGTATGCAGTCCGCGTGTGCTACTCCGGATGTGCCATGTCACGCGGAAGTCTATCAGCGAATGGCAGCCGACGCAGAGTTCTTGAGCATTATTGCGCAGGCGCGGGAGATGCAACAGCATGCAATCATTGATGAAATTGTCAAAATGGCCGACGCGGCAACGGTCGAGGATTGGCAGGTTGTCAAGCTGAAGATCTGGGCGCGTCAGTGGCAAGCCAGCAAACTTGCGCCGAAGACATATGGCGACCGATCGACGATTGACGCAAACATCAACGGCAAGCTGACGCTTGAGGGCCTTGTGCAGCAGGCGGCGGCGAAAAACGAAAGCGAATAGCGTATGTGGGGACGGTGGAATGGCAATCTTTAAAATCGGTGACGTTGTGCAACGCGGTGGCACGGGCTACTGTATGACAGTTGTCGGTGTGATGTCAGATGGCTACGTCACCTGTGCGCATTCCGAAGACGGCGACATCCGCGATACCATTTGGCATGAATCGTTGCTGCGGATTGCTAACTTTGCCGATGGCAACGTTTCTCACTGGCGCACGTTCTCTGGCGGCGTTGAGTTTGGCTCGCGGCCGGCTGATTTGGATGCGGCGATAGCTGAAATCGAGCGGCTGATTGGTAGTGTCTCAGTTTGAAAATCCCAAGAATGGGATGGGTAGGCTTATCCGCGCCCTAATGCCATTTTGATTTCGCGATCCGTGAGGATCACGCAGGCGATTCCTCTATTACCGAATCGCCTGCAACCCATATGCGCCAGAGTCCACGAACAGATTCCATGGGCAGTTCAACCAATAGCCGATTGCCGTCGTGCCCCACGGGATATCCAATTTCAAGAACTCCATTGCGAATCGATCGTTCGTCAACGACAAGTTTTTCCGTACCACCGTCCGCAGTTCGAACCGCAACAACAACTTCACTGGGATGTTGCCCCGCGCGCACTCTCTCGATTTTCACCTGCGGCATGGGTCTTCCTCCGTGTGGTCTTCATCTCAGACAAAGTTGCCGCCGAGCGGCCACTAAGTCAATACAATCTTAAAGTAAGGTACTAAGTTATCCACATAACTTTTTGAGTCTCCACGGGCTGGTGCGGACGACGCCCTTGGCATGTCCCGGGGGAGTGCTGGAGGGGGTGGTGATCGACTCGCCAATTTTATCTCAGGAGACCGTATAAAACCATTTGTTCCCAAAGAGTTAAGCGAGGTGATCATCTCGCCCATAAAGTTTAGGGCGCCTAACGGATCAATCGCATACGGTTACGACGCCGAGGGGTTGACGGTAGGCGTACACTATGCTTGGGTGTTGCCGCAGATGGAAAAAGCGATTGTTGCGCGCCAGCCGTCCGACGACCTGGCCATCCCGCCGGTTCCGTTCAACGCGCTGCGCTATAGCCGCTAGCGCGCAACCTATTAGCAGGCGGGAGATCATACTACCGATCTGCGCAGAGATCGCTACATGGCCAACCTCGTTAGCTGTCCAGTCCTGCTAGCACTTTACTGGACAGCATTCGCAAACCCTGTCTCCCACAAGGCACCCGGGAAAGGCTGGCAACTGCGCTCCCTCAGGTAGTGACGCAATTTGAAATTGCCGAATGCTTGACCGCATCAGCATCTCGTGTCTTGCGTCAGGGTCCTGTAACCTATCTCAGAGTAGGAGGACCCTATCATGGCCCGAGGACCTCGAGGTGAAAAACGACCGGATGATCCGGCGG
>JBAPOI010000376.1:0-11689 GCA_049279555.1 Candidatus Sulfotelmatobacter sp. | reverse complement strand
CCTCATCATTTACCGGGACGCGGCCATATCCCTTAAAACCAGGCTCCAGCAGCTTATCCTGAGTGTCTTCGGGATGGTTATATTTCCCGTGCGCATTGGCCTGCCAGATTTCCAAAATCGCATCCTGCACGGGATCCCCGTTGCCATCGAAAACTCTGCCTTGAATCGTAACTCGCTCACCGGACACACCCTCGCCAACTAGGTTGTCCTGGTTCAACCAGCACAGGCCGATTCTGAAATATGGTCCAACGGTTTGCGACGAAGTCGCCTGCAAACTCACTTATTCCTCCATCGGCGTGGCATCGCGGCCGAGCAGAACGATATCGAAGCGGTAACCCAGCGCGGTTTCGGGGATGGTGGTCTCCCAGTCGAAAACCGAAATCAGCCGATTGCGGGCCTTCTCATCCGCTGTGCTATTGAAGATCGGATCAAATGGAAGGAGTTGATCCCCCGGGAAATACATCTGCGTTACCAGACGAGTGGCAAACGCCGGACCGAACACCGAAAAATGAATGTGCGCCGGCCGCCACGCATTGTAATGATTGCGCCAAGGATATTCACCAGGCCGAATCGTGATGAAACGGTAACGGCCTTCGGCATCGGTGACCGCTTGTCCGCATCCCGTGAAATTGGGGTCCAAGGGAGCCTGATGTTGATCCCATTCATGCAGATATCGCCCTGCAGCGTTCGCCTGCCATATCTCGATTAACGTGTTGGCGAGAGGGCGACTGTTTTCGTCGAACACGCGCCCGCTTACAACAATCCGTTCGCCGAGCGGTTCGCCAGAGTGTTGGCTGGTTAAATCGCTCGCCTTCGGTGCGATGATCTCAGGTCCGAATAATGGACCCGTAACCTCAGACAAAGTGTAAGGAATCGGTATTGGCGGTTTAGTCGGCGCGCGCTTGATCGATGACACATACGGCGGATGCAAATGGTTTGGCTGTGTGCCGGGATAAGGCGGACGATAACCTGCGATCCGTTTCATGGTGCTTGTCAGTAGACAGAATAGCGCACAAACGGCACGGCGAAACGCTTGCAGCAAGAGCCAGTTACTCAGCCACTCCAGCAGCCGCCGAGTAGAGTAGCTCGACGACGGTACAGTCGTCGTTTAATGGATTCCCGGCGCAGAACTCCGAGACTGCGGAGAAAATTCCTTCCAGCGTCGGAGATTTGGCAGCGGCCGTTTCCAGCCTAGAGTCTTCGAAGAAGTCTCCCATGGCATTCTCGGCTTCCGTGACCCCGTCCGTCACCAGAATGAAGCGGTCGCCGGAATTGAGCTGGCATCGCGCGCTTTCAAAGGTCGCATCTGGCAGCAGGCCTACGGGAACATTGCCGTGCGGCGGACGCATCACTTCTCCTCCGCAAACCAGGAGGGGCTGCACGTGGCCACAGTTGACGTATTCCAAGTCGCCATCGCGGCGCAGGCGTGCCAGCAGCACCGTGGCATATTTTTCTCCCACCAGCTTCTCGGTGAAAAAGCGGTTCACTGCACTAACCACTTCCAACAGGGGCATGCCTGAACTCAGGTGCGAATAAATCATACCCTGCAGAGTGGAAGCGAGCAGCGCCGCAGAAACTCCCTTGCCGCTGACGTCGGCGAGCACCACGGCCAGGCCTTCTTTGGTATTAACCGCGTCGAAGAAGTCTCCGCCAATTTCCTTACAAGAAAGATTCTTTCCGCGCAGCTTGGCAAAGGGAACTTCGGGGATCTTCACTTGCATGAGTCGCTGCTGGATGCTCGCAGCAATGGTCAACTCCTGCTGGTAGCGGCGCGATTCCTCTTCAGCCTGCACCAGACGCGCGTTCTCGATAAGTGATGCCGCTTCAGTCGCTATTGCACGCAAAATATCGTGGCCGACGCCGGAGAACTCGCGCGAGGCGAAGCGCGAATCGACATATAAAACTCCAGTCACTTCGGCAGACGGGTTTGATGAACCTGGAGCGGGCGTCTGGGCGTCGCGTGTGGCTTGCACTTGCCGTTTGCGCAGCGGAATGCAAATTACGGTGCGCAAATCATAGGCGACAATGCTTTGCCGCCCCGCCAGATCGGCTGAACTGCCAGTGTCGGTAAGCAAGAACTCAGAATTCGAGCGCAACGATTCTTCCAGCGCAGAGTGCGAAATCGTTTTGTCGTCGAGCAGCGATTCCCCTTTGTTGTTGCGCCCTGCAGCCAGCCGCAGATTGCCTTCATCGTCTTTTAAGAAGACGTAGCCTCGTTCGGCGCGAGTCAGCCGCAACGTGACTTCAAGCATGGTCATCAGAATCTCGTCGAGCACGCCGGCGGTGTTGAGTTTGCGCGCGGCTTCCAGGAACAACGTGAGCTTTTCAAGGTCCGTGGCTTCCTGCGAAATTTGAATTCCAGAAATCTGGCTGAGGAACTCGCGGGCCGTATTGGAGGTGCTATGAGCCGGATTAAAAATAGCGTAGGTAGAGTCGCGCGCGCCGAATTCCAGACGATCGTTGCGCTCGAGCCTTTGCCGCTGAATGCGCTCGCCGTTAACGAACGTGCCGTGCTTGCTGCCTTGATCGACGAGAAAGAATCCGTCTTCCTCGAGAACGATGAGCGCATGGTCGCGCGACACGCGAGGATCGGCGATGACCAGATCCTTATCCACCTTGCGCCCCACGCTGAAAGGAGTGCGGTTCAGGACGATGTTTCTCTGCTCGTTGCCTTGTACCAGCACGAGAGCGGGAAATACGCCTGATCCTGAAGACTGCGGACGACCTATCGCGTTTAAGGCCATGGAATGTAGAGGCCGCGGCGCCCCCCCGGCCAGCCTAGCCTGGAAGTCCCGCTCCGCATGAATAATGACAGGAATCATACTCCAACGGGAAGGGCATTCGCGAAGGCCGCCATAGCGCTTCCGCTGAACGTCCGATAGACTGCCGCCACATGCCTCCGGAAGGGACAACTCGCACGCCGGTAGTCGGCGGAGCGAAGACCTTCGTTTTGCTCGTCTTCGTGCTCTTGGTGCTGGTCTTGGCCGGCGTTCGCTTCTCAGCCGATCTGCGGGGCAGCGACTTTCCTGATTTCTACGCTGCTGCACGGATGCTGGTCGCGGATCACGGGGACCAACTCTACGACGCGGACGTCCAGCACCAATATCAGGCTCGCGACACGGGGAGAGCCGGAACGCTCTACATTCACCCTCCGTTTGAAGCTGTTCTTTATCTGACCGTGGCGTGGCTGCCCCTGAAATACGCATATCTGCTGTGGTCTCTGCTGAATCTGGCATTGTTTGCCGCTGGCTGTCGTTTACTGAGCGGTGAGGTGCTCCGCTGGTGTAATTGGCGGGTTTTGTTCGCAGCGTCGCTTACTCTTGTTCCACTGGTTCTCTGTATTCAGCAAGGTCAGGATTCGGTCCTTCTTTTATTCCTGATCATCCTTGCTTTTAAGGCTCTGCGGCGGAACCGCGCGTTTGCCGCGGGATGCTGGCTAGGCTTGGGACTCTTCAAGTTCCAGGTGGTCCTGCCGATGCTGGTGGTCCTCTTATTAACTAGAAACGGCAGTGCCAGGAAGAGCATGGCAAAAGGTTTCGGCTCGGTCACGGTCGGATTGGTGGCTGTATCTGCGGCAATCTCTGGATGGTCAGTCTTCCGCGACTATCCGGCATTTCTATGGCATCTCCGAGGGCAGACATTTGCCGGGATTTTCCCACAAGCAATGGCGAATCTTCGTGGGTTGGTCTACGTCATTTTTCACAACGACCTGTCGGCAGGGGCCATCGCGGTGCTTTCGATTAGCTCCATTCTGGCGGTGCTTATAACGGTTATCGGATGGAAAGGTTTTGGGCTTACGAGGGAACCAGACGCGAAGGCGAACGGTTCCGACAATTTTGATCGAGGCTTCGCCAACACGGTGTTATTTGCGCTCCTAGTGAGTTATCACCTAAATCCGCACGACCTAACAGTCTTGTTGCTGCCGCTTGCGCTAATTCTGGATCGCGCGATCAGGCGAAGGTCGCGTCCGGCGGACTGGGTCACGGCCTGTCTGGTAGCTGTTCTGTTTCTGCCCCCACTGCATCTGTGGGCTCTGCAGGCGAGGGCATACGTACTGGTGTCGGTTCCACTACTTGCCCTGTTCGCGATCAGCTCGTTCGATGCGTGGAAGAGCAATGAGCCAGATCAGCTGATTCGCGGCCTTCCCAACTTGCAAGGTTTACTCTCAGAAAAATCGTATCCAAGAAGATCAGGGCGAAGACGATTACCGGCAGCGCGAAGGTCGCCAGGAATGGCCACTGCCACCTGTTGAGCGCCCATGTTCGTGAGACAAACAAACAGGCAGCACTCAAACCCAAACTCGCGATCCACTGCCAGACCAAGGCGACGGTCCCCGCGAGATAGAGGAACCGAACTCCGCGCGATCGCGAAAAGAAAATTGTTCGATCCCGCACCAGCACCAGAATCGCGGGCAGCAGCAGCACCTGGTTATATGGAGCGTACATGGGCACGACCAGCACCGTGAGCGCCAGAACCAGAGCCGTGGCTTGTGCAAACCCTGCGGCACTGTTTATCACGCTTCGCTGTCTCCAGAGAACAGTCGCAGACGCAACTGCAGCAACCACAGCCAAAATCCTTCCGGTCGAAGCCCACGGCACGAGTTCTTCCAAGACAGACCGATTCTGGGTGTAGTTGTGGTATCGTCCCACGGCATCAGTGAACATGCCCATCCAGCCGGGCAGGACGATCTCGGCGCCGGCAAGCAGCAGCACCATCACCATCCCAAAACCAAGAACAAACCTCCACCGATTCCGCCAATCGCTCGCTGCCCAGAAAAGCAACCAGGCTCCCAGGCCCCATGCCAGTTGCGGCTTGATGGTTGCCAACGCTAGCAGCGCCCCGCCGACAAATAGGTGTCCACCCGCCACACAAGCGACTGCACCGGTCATCAAAGCCGCCACTAGAAGACTTAGTTGCTGCAGCTTGATCCCCTGCACCGCCGCAAAGCTTCCAAGGGTTAGCGTGACACAGACGACAACGTCCGTTGCGCCCAGCGGCCACTTCAATATGCGCAGCCAAAGATGTACGCTGATGGCGGTCGATATGATTAGCAGCCAATAGAACGCGACCAGCAGCGCGGGAAACGGAACCCAGACGAGCGGCGACAACAGAAACACCACGTATACCGGGTATGCAAATCCCTGCTGGTCCTTCGGATCATTGGGTCGTGCGGGATCCAGCCGTCGGCCGTAATATCCTTCCTGAATTTCGAGCGTGACGTCGTGGCCATACGGATTGCGATGGTGGAGCAAAAGCTCTCGCGTTCCCCACCAGCGCGGATAAAGATCGGAGAGATTCCCGCGCGGCACATGGCGTGCGTTGGCGTCGGCAATCTGATGGACGCGCAAGATACCGTTCACGTAGAACCACATGCTTGTCGCAACCACCGCCGCCAGCACTAGAAATCCGATTGATCGGAAGGGCCTTTTCAAAGTTGGCGAAGCGCGCCTCTCGTACGCGAGTCCCGTAAACTGACCGCCCCATGTTACAACTGGTGAGGAAAAAACGTTCCGTGGTAAAACGCATCTCAATTTCGACGGTGATCGGCGTAGTCACCGGGGTGTTCTGTTGGTTCCTGCTCGAACATCTCCACCAAGGTGCTGGGGACTTCCGTTGGGCAATCCATCTGGCGCAGCGGATTGTCGCCCACCAAAATCCTTACGACACCCGGTTCGAGCAGTATCCCTTGCCCGCAGCATTCGTCGCCTTGCCGTTCTTGCATGTTACGCCGGAAGTCGCGGCCGGTTTCTTTTATGGAGTTAGTTCGTTCCTGCTGGCGCTTGGCCTCACCCGCCAAGGTTATTGCCGGCTCTTAGTTTTTTTTTCGTGGCCTTACTGGGCCGGCCTTCTGGTTGCTCAGTGGTCCGCGATCATTACGGCGAGCGCATTCTTCCCTCTTCTGTTGCCCGCAACCATGATGAAGCCACAAGTAGGATTGCCGGTCTTCCTCACGCGCCTCTCGCGCCGCGGCATTCTCGCTTGCTTTTTCGTAGGAGCTTTAAGCCTCGTTGTTCTACCTAACTGGCCGCGATTGTGGCTTGGGCAAACGCAGTATTACGAACACTTCATTCCGCTGCTCGTGTTCCCCGGGCCTCTGATCTTGCTTGTACTGTTGCGCTACCGCGACCGGGACGCGTGGCTGCTGTTGCTTTCGTCGGCTATGCCGCAGCGCTGGTTCTTCGACAGCTTCGTTCTCTGGCTAATTCCAAAGTCGCGGCGGCAGATTGTGCTTACTGCGGGCCTCAGTTGGTGCGAAGGGATTTGGCGGTGGTATCACCTCCCGGATAATTTTACGCAGGTCGGAAGATGGGTTGTGATCTTCAATTACCTGCCGATGCTGGCTGTCGTCCTCTTTCGGAAAGAGAACGCCGAAGAGTTGAGGTGAGCATTGCGATGAAGCTGCGTTACTCGAATTTCTGGATCAGCCTGTCGAGCGCGGCTTCTCATTACCGACGTTGCGACATCCGCACAGGCATTGTGTGCCACTCTCAACCGGTATGATGACTCTTTTATGAAGCGGCTGCTCCGAACCAGAAGCGTTTTTCTTGCAGTCGTATTGCTCGGCATTTTTGGCATGACGGCGCGGAACTTCACCGATCCTGACGTCTGGTGGCATCTGAAGGCAGGCCAGTTCATCGCTGAACATAGAAGCGTTCCCAATGCTGATCCTTTTTCCTATACTCGCGCTGGGCAGCCCTGGGTTGCCCACGAGTGGCTTAGCGAGCTTTTTCTTTACGAACTTCAACGCGCAACGGGATCAACCGGCCTGATCCTGTCATTCGCCGCGATCGTGTGCGTAGCGTTTTTCTTGCTTTACTTACGCTGTGGTCCTCCATCCTATATCGCTGGCGTGGCCACGCTCGTCGCGGCATGGTCCACTGCGCCGCTCTGGGGAGTGCGTCCGCAGATTATCTCTTTGTTGTTGACGAGCCTTTGGCTGCTGATTCTCGACCGGTCCGAACGCTATCCGAGAGTCCTCTGGTGGACCCTGCCCCTCACGCTTCTCTGGGTAAATCTGCACGCCGGCTTCGCACTTGGACTGGTGTTGTCGGCATTGTTCCTGGCAGGAGGATTGATCGAACGCGGTCTTGGTTGCACTCCACAACAGAGTTCGACACGCCTTCGAATTCAGGCGTGGATACTGCTGCTCGACTTGTTGATTGTGCCGGTAAACCCGAACGGTTTGCGGATGTTTGTTTACCCAATCGAAACCTTGCGTTCTGCGGCAATGCAGAAATACATCGTAGAATGGGCATCGCCTAATTTTCATCGCCCAGAGTATTGGCTGTTTCTCTTGCTGGTGCTGACCACATTCGCTGCAATTAGCTGGTCTCGCGTTCCGTTACGTCCACGTGACCTGCTGCTTCTGCTCGTCAGCTTGTATGCCAGCCTCGGTTCGATTCGCCTGATGCATTTGTTCGCATTGATTGCGACTCCTCTTATCTGCCAAAGGCTGGGAAATTGGCCCCGAAGCGTCCCGCAAGCTTTGCCTCATCCTCCGATGTGTGCATCCCGTGCTCTGCTCAACGCGCTAATTCTCCTTGCCATGGCAGCGTTTGTCGGCGTCCATGCCACCCAGGTGGCCCAGCACGAACCTCAGGCCGAGGTGCAATCCTTTCCGGCCGGCGCCGTCAGTTATCTTCAGGCTCACCCCGTCGATGGACCAATCTTCAACGATTATGATTGGGGAGGGTACCTCATCTGGAAGCTTTACCCGTCCACTCGCGTCTTTATCGACGGACGGGCCGATCTTTACGCGACTTCGGACGCTAGTGAACAAGATGATCCATCTCTGCTCGATCAGTTTGCGAAAACCTATCAATTCAAAGGCTCGTGGAGGCAGTCCCTCGATCGCTGGAACATCAAGACCGCTCTGGTTCCAACCGACTCGGCGCTGGCGGTCGGACTACGCCGAGCTCCCGGCTGGACAGTCATTTATGAGGACTCCCAGGCAATAATCCTTGTCCTTGCAGCCTCTTCCGCCCGAGTGCCAACCGTCGGGCTAGTCCCATCCCCAGAGGACCGGTCAGTCGCAAAGTTGCACCGTGGTCACCGGAGACATGCAATAAATTACACTTCCGACCATTTCGCAGGGTATTATGGTGGGAATCGTGGTCGGGACAAATCGCCAGAGGACTGTGCAAGCGGGATGCATCCGCTATAACTACGTCCATTGTCCCTTCTAATACCCAATTGAAGCGCGTTTTTGAAGTTTCCCTTAGGAGGTTGTGAGAGTCATGGAGCATTTGAAAAGATTTTGGCATGACGAAGAAGGGCAGGACATTGCGGAATACGCGGTGATGCTGGCTGTGATCCTGGTAATTGTCGTCGGGACCATTCGGCTGATCGGCTCCAACGCAAATAACGTCTTCTCCAACGTAGCCAGTTCGATTCAGTAAAGTTTGCACGGCGCAACGGAAACAGAGGCCGATTCTCGCCCGTTTACGGTGGCGGCCCATTTTGCCTGCTTGCCCTGACGGAGTTCTATGAACCGCACACGTTTGTTGACGATCGGAATTGTGGCCCTGGCTTTTGGAGCCGTGGTCGCTCTTTTCGTCTACAAAAATCTGGAAGGAAGAGCCACGTCGAACGTGGAACCAGGTGTAGATGTGATTGTGGCCGCTAACGACATTCAAGTCGGAGCCAGAGTCGAAGAACACGACGTGACTACGGTGAGGTACCCAGCCTCAGCTCTTCCCTCCGGAACGTACAACAAGCGATCAAAAGTCATGGGTCGCGGAGTGATCTTACCCATTTCCAGGGGCGAATTCATTTTGCCCAACAAGCTGGCTCCTGAAAATGCCGGGGCAGGTCTTCCGTCGTTGATTCCTCCGGGAATGCGCGCAGTTTCGGTGCGGGTGAATGAGGTCGTCTCAGTTGCCGGTTTTACCGGCCCAGGAACTCGAGTTGACGTTCTGCTTACGGGTACGCCGAACGGTGGGAGTGAACCCCAGACGACAACAGTGCTGCAGAACGTAGCCGTGATTGCCGCTGGGAACAAGCTGGAACGAAACGCCGCTGGAGAAGCTCAGAACACGCCAGTGATCACGCTTCTGGTTTCACCCGACGATGCGGAACGCCTAACTCTGGCGAGCTCCGAAGGTCACATTCAGCTTGCCCTGCGCAATCCGCTGGATACCCGGCAGGATGAAGTGGCCGCGGCTAACGCTAAAGGACTTTATAAGGGTAGTACTCCGCAGGCAGCTCCGCCGCCGGTTCGTGTTCGCCCGGTCAAACAACCGCTGAAGACTGTACCCCCCCCCTCTCCTTCGGTCCTCAGCATTGAGGTTTATCAAGGTGACAAGAAAACACCGGACGTAGTCAAGTTTCCGGAACAAAGTGGCGGTGAAGACCCCAAGTAATCGGAGTAGTTTGGCCTGCCCGTTCAGTTGCTGCAGGTTTCCTCATGTGGAGAGGAATCACACGATGAAGGTTCGTACGAAACTTTTGGTAACTGCCGCAATGTCGTTCTTGCTACCAGTGCTTGCACAGGCGCAACCGCCCGTGACTCAGCCCGATCCAACGCCTCAAGAAACAGTTCCGCCGGGTATCAGCCAGACCACTCTTCCTCCGCCGTCAACGCAGTCACAAAGTTCTGCGCCCTTGCGGGTGATGGTCGGCAAATCTCTGCTAATCAATACGACCGAAACGATAAAGCGGATCTCGGTAACCGATCCCACAGTGGCTTTCGCCAACCCCGTCACTCCCACCCAGATTCTGGTCCATGGCCGTGCCCCCGGCGAGGTGTCCTTGATAATTTGGGACGAACTGGAGCGTTCGCGCAGCTTCGATCTGCGCGTGGATGTCGATGTTAGCGCCTGTGCGGAAGAAGAACACCGGGTCTTTCCCGACGAGCAGATTTCGGTTACTCCTTCGCGCGCCGCCATCGTCCTCTCCGGGCACGTGACTACAGAAGATGTTGCTAAGCGCGCTGGAGAACTGGCTGCCGCCTATTCGAAAAATGTCGTCAATGTACTCACCTTCGGTCCAGTCGGAGCGCAGGAAGTTCTGCTCGAAGTGAAGTTCGCCGAAGTCGATCGTTCCGCCACAACGCAGCTTGGCCTGAATATCTTCTCTACTGGTGCGGGCAATACGATTGGAACCGCTACCACCGGCCAGTTCGGGGGCTTCGGCTCTGAGGCCATCAGCGATACCACCGGCGTCACCGGGCCGTTTCAGTCCAACCAAACCGTGAGCAATGTTCTGAATTTGTTCTTATTCCGCCCAGACATTCACCTGGGCGCCGTGCTTGAGGCGTTGCAGAGCAAGAACTTACTTCAGATTCTGGCGGAGCCTAATCTGATCGCCGTCAACGGCAAGAAAGCCAGTTTTCTCGCTGGAGGCCAGTTCCCTTTTCCCATCGTGCAGCCCGGCGCGGGTTTTACTGCTGTGACCATCTCCTTCAAGGAATTTGGCGTGAAGTTGGAATTCACCCCGGTGATCATGCCGAACGGCAACATTCACCTGACCGTCGCGCCTGAGGTCAGCACATTGGATTTTGCCGATGCACTCACCATTTCCGGTTTCACGGTCCCAGCCTTGAGCACGCGCAAGGCTGAGACCGAATTCGAATTGCGAGACGGGCAAAGTTTTGTGATTGCTGGATTGATCGACAACCGCGCGACCGATATCTGGAACAAGGTTCCGGGCTTGGGCGATATTCCGATCTTGGGCAATTTCTTTAAGAGTAAGAGCATCCAAAAGAGCAATTCCGAACTCATGGTTCTGTGCACAGTACACCGGATATCGCCCAACAACGAAACGCCACCCGGGCCGAAGAATCCGCAGCCGTTCATGGATAACGATAAGTTCGACGGGAAAAAGCCTTCGGGGAAGTAATTGTTTCTGTAGTGCGGGTTCTTGAGGGCCCGGAAAGAACACGAAGCTTTAGGTTGGAGTGGAATAAGCGGGGACGTTGCAGGAAATGGCCGAGCTTTCAGTCGTTATCGTAGCCACTGACAATGAGCAGCGCACCGTGCTGCAAGTGCTGGTTGACGGCACCAGCGTGGCCCGCACGGTTCACAGCTGCGCCAGTTTTCCGGTGTCGGCGACGGACCCCGTGACGCGCCGGGTACAGGCTGCGACTCCAGAGGTGATTCTCGTCGATATTCCGGCGGATAATCCTACGCTCGCGATGCGAGCGATCGAGCTTCTGCATCAGGAACTGCCCGATACCGCCGTGTTCGCCATCGGCAGTCTGAATCAGCCGCAGACCATCGTCACCGCGATGCGCGCCGGAGCGCGAGAGTTCATCGAGCGCCCCACTACCACCACCGATCTTCTTGAAGCTTTTGTTCGACTGACGACCGCCCAACGGCGCGTACAAAAAGAGGGTCCGCGCGGCAAGGTTTTTTCCGTGGTCAATGCTAAGGGCGGGAGCGGAGCCACCACAGTCGCAGTGAATCTCGCGCTCGCCCTGCAGGCGGCACACGGGCAAACCGCTCTGGTGGATCTTGCGCCGCTCGGGCACACCGCGCTACATCTCAATCTTAAGCCTCTGTTCACCGTGGCTGACGCGACGCGCAATCTCCACCGCATGGATAGTTCGTTGCTCGAAAGTTTTATGACCCGGCATAGCGGTGGTCTGCAACTGCTGGCTGGAACGAATGTGCCCGCGGCCATCGAACCCTCGACCACGGAGTTCGTCCGCTTGTTTGACATGCTCGTATCGCACTACCGCTATGTCGTC
>JBAPOI010000375.1:0-11087 GCA_049279555.1 Candidatus Sulfotelmatobacter sp. | reverse complement strand
GCGCCACCGTTTCAGGACGCAGAACGGGTCGTCCGCCGTTGAGCATGCACTGGGAGAATCGGGCAAGGTCGACGGCGGGAGCGAAAAGTCCGGCGTGCGGCGCTACACCGCCGAGCACACCGGCGTTCTCATCCTGGACCTCACCCTGAATCACGCGATGTCGAAAGGTTTGATCGTCGGCGGTAGGCGGAATCGTCGCTCGGATTTTCGGTGGCGGATTGAACGTCGTGTTTGACATGCCGAGCCGGGCGAAGATTTCGCGTTGGCAAAAGCGGTCGAGAGGTTCATCGGCCAGATGCTCCAGCGCAGTGCCCAGGATGATGAATCCAATGTCACTGTATTCGGCGTGAGTGCCCGGATCTGCGGCAAGCGGCGTAGCGAACGCAGCTCGGAGAAGTTCGTCACGCGTACGGCATTTCAGAAATAGCTTTTCATACGCCGGCAGGCCAGACGAGTGCGCCAGAAGCATGCGTAAGGTCACGTTGCGGCGCCGGGAATCTTTTTCGGCTGCAAGGGTGAATTCGGGAATGATCGCAGTGACTGGGGTGTCGAGGTCGAGCAAACCGCGCTCGTAGAGAACCATGGCCATGGCAGTTGTCGCGACTGCCTTAGTCACCGACGCGAGATCGAAAAGCGTCGCGGGCGTGACGGGCTGCGAGTTCAGTTCGTAAGCAAAACGGCCAAGAGCTTTTAGTGTGATCAACTGGCCGTGGTGAATAACGGCGACGACGGCTCCCGGAAAAGCTCTTTGATCGATAGCTTCCTGCAAAATCGAAAAAGCAAGTTCAAACACTTCGTCTTGATGATCGAAGGCATCGAGCAGTGAAGGCGAATGATCGGGTGTGATCATCAACATTCATCATAGGGCATGAGTGTATTTGCGCGCCGAGTTTATCTAGCAAAACCCGACCGAGTGCATTCAAGAGGCCTATGTCATTTGGTCACCGAGGGACGAAGCCCATCAAACTGAAGTTCCTGCTCCGCCTGGCCGATGAATCATGTGCCGAATCTCTGAGTCGAAAATACGCAGGATTTTGGCAATACGTGCGTCTTATGGAAACATCCGGCAACGATCGACGATCCGTCTCCGAGCGGCTGAAAGCGGCCACGGATGAGCTACAAAAGCTGGAGCAGTTGGTAATCTCCGGCGACTGTGCTCCGCGGGTTCTTGGCGACTTTCGCAATGCGGTCGACAGCATTCGCCAAACCGCATGGGCTGTTCAACAATGGACTGAGTTGCAGCAGCAACATCGCGATCCGTATACGGTCCTGAGCCTGCTGTCCGAAGAGCGGGTACGTCGCGCGGCTCAGCTTACAAAGGATTTGACGATTGACCTGGAGTCCCTCGAACTGGGTTTGGAAACCGAGGGGTTGCTGAAACTCTTTCATGCTGTCAAAGGATTGTATGAGCGCATGGTTCCTCTCTTCAGCAAGAATCTGGTCTAAAGTTCGCCCGGATATCTCGATCTGGCTGAGGGTAATTTGAAAGCATCCCCCCTCCTTGAGTTCCTTGAGTCATTCTGTCGGAATTGTTAGAGTCAGAGCATCCCTGTTCAATCAAATTCGCCGCGCAGTAGAACTTGGGTCTTTTGCTCCAGCCATTTCCCAATCGTATTCATCCTCCTTCTGTTGACCACGCTGACGGCCTCAGCTGTCGTGGACGCAAAGCGCCCAGCGGTTGCACTTCATCTCGCCGCCGTTGACGCGGTGATTGAACAGGCGATTCATGACGACAACATTCCCGGCGCCGTTCTGATTGTTGGTCACAACGGCCAGGTGATCTATCGCAAAGCCTACGGTTCGCGGGCGCTTGAGCCGCACCGCGAAGCCATGACCTTGGACACGATCTTCGATCTGGCCTCGCTGACCAAGGTGATTGTGACGACGACCGCGGTGATGCAATTGGTGGAACGCGGCAAAGTGCGGCTGAACGATCCCGTCGCAAAGTATCTGCCGGAATTTAAACAGAATGGGAAAGAAGACATCACCGTGCGGCAGCTTCTTACTCACTATTCGGGTTTGGAGCCCGACATGAATTTGAAGACCGCGTGGGAAGGGAAGCAAACGGCTTACCAGATGGCGTTTGCGGAAGCTCCACAGGATCCGCCGGGGTCAAAATTCTCCTATAGCGATATCAATTTTATTGTGCTAGGGGCTCTGATCGAGCAGGTTTCCGGAGAGGCGCTCGACGAATATTCGACGCGCCACATTTTCGCGCCGCTAAAAATGACGCACACGCGTTTTGTGCCGCCCCTCGGGCGGCGGGCGGGTTGGATCGAAAAGATCGCGCCCACGCAATATGACGAGAACGAGCACATGTTACGGGGTGTAGTGCATGATCCCACGGCGCGGAGGATGGGCGGCGTGGCAGGGCATGCCGGACTGTTTTCCACCGCTGACGACCTCGCGAAATTCGCGCAGGCTCTTCTGAGCGGCGGCGGAGGAATTCTTTCCCCGCTATCCGTGGAAAAAATGACGCAGCCGGAGCAACCGCCAGCCGCGCCTGTCCTGCGCGGTTTTGGCTGGGACATCGATTCTCCTTTTTCCTCGAACCGCGGCGATCTGCTGCCGGTGGGTAGTTATGGCCATACCGGCTTCACCGGCACATCGATGTGGATCGATCCAACGACGCGAACTTACATCATCTTGCTGACCAACGCAGTTCATCCTCGCGGCGGAAACGCTATCGCTCTGCGCTCGAAGGTGGCGACCGCGGTTGCGGCGGCTTTGCCTCTGACCGCGAGCGAGAAAGAAGCTTTGCGCTGGCGAAGCATCACAGGCTACAACGAAGCGCAAAGCGCGGCGCGGCGCATGAACTCCCGCAACGGCGCTGTAAAGAATGGCGTCGATGTTTTAGAGGAGCACAAGTTCGACGTACTGCAAATTGCGGACCGCAAAAAGCGCGTCGGCCTGGTAACCAACCAGACTGGAATCGACGCCGATGGACGGCGCACCATCGACGTTCTCGCCGAGGCGCCCGGAGTTTCACTCGATGCGATTTTTAGCCCCGAGCACGGCATTACCGGCACGCTCGATACGCTGCACGTCAGCGATACGAGGGACGAAGCTACCGGCGTCACCGTCTACAGCGTGTACGGAGGCAAGGATGCGGCGCGGCGTCCCTCGCTCGATGTGCTCAAGCAGCTCGACGCCGTGGTGTTCGACATTCAGGATGCCGGCGCGCCATTTTTTACCTACGAAACTACGCTGGGGTATTTTCTGGAAGCTGCGGCGCAGGCCGGTGTCGAGTTGATCGTGCTCGACCGGCCCGATCCCGTGACGGGTTCGTTCGTGCAGGGTCCGATCGCGGATGCGGGACACGAGAGCTTTACAAATTACTGGACCGTTCCTGTGCGACACGGAATGACCATGGGCGAACTGGCGAAGATGTTCAACTCAGAACGCAATATCAACGCCAAGCTCACTGTCGTTCCCATGGAAGGATGGCAGCGCGGCGACTGGTTCGATTCCACCGGGCTGACGTGGATAAGTCCATCGCCGAATTTGCGCAGCGTAACCGAAGCGGCGCTTTATCCCGGAGTCGCGCTGATTGAAGGCACGAATGTTTCAGTAGGTCGCGGCACCGACACACCATTCGAACTGGTGGGCGCGCCGTGGGTGAAGGGCCGGGAACTGGCGGCGTACTTGAATGCCCGCGGTATTGCCGGAGTGAGATTCGTACCCGTGACCTTCACCCCTGCCTCCGCGATTTATAACGGAAAGAAGTGTGAAGGGGTCAATGTAGTTTTGACGGAGCGCAACGCGCTCGATGCTCCAGAGCTAGGCATCGAACTAGCCGCGGCCTTAAGAAAGCTGTATCCGGCAGACTACAAGATCGACCGCCTGCCCGAGTTGCTGGTAAATCAGGCTGCGTTTGATGCACTCCTCACGGGTCGCGATCCGCGCCGCATCGCGCAGGACTGGCAAGAGGGCTTAGAGAAATTCGAGCTGGTCCGAAAAAAGTATTTGATCTATTAGTGGACTATCAACTCAGGGGCTTGCCAGCTCTCCGATTCCGGCGCGCGGGCACCCGCTGAACAGAAAGTCGCATCCTAAGCTGTGGTATTCTCGGCCTGATCAATGGCTGGGCGACGTTTCGCCTGTGAGGTCTAGGATGCGGATCCTGTGCACGATCTTGTTAGCCTGCGGAGTCGCCATCGCCCAGGAAGCTTCTACTCCCGCGGCAAATTCGAAGAGCCAGCCTATCCCCGCTTCAACCTCCGGGCAAACGCCAGTCGATCGCAACTCAGTTACGATTCCTGCTGGAACCAAAATTCCACTCTCTTTGAAGCAGGCGATCTCGACCAAGAATGCCCGCGAAGGTGATGCGGTCTACGCCGAAACCGCGTTTCCATTCGTTGTCGACACTCGTGTGATTGTCCCGGCAGGTTCCTACATTCAGTGAACCATCTCGCACGTCGAGCGTGGCGGAAGGTTGAAGGGGCGCGCAGAAATCCTGATGCACTTTACCTCGATGATTTATCCCAGCGGATATACCGTGATGCTGCCGGGCTCAGTCGAAAACACTCCGGGCGCGGATAACAAATCGGTAAAGGATGAAGAAGGCACGATTCAGCAGGATAAAGATACCGGCAAAAAGATTGAAGACGCAGCCAAAGGCGGAGTCTATGGCACCACCGGCGGCGCAGTTGCCGGCGGCCTTGCTGGCGGCCTCAATGGCGCGCGCATTGGAGCCGGAGCGGGCGCTGCCGCTGGAATTGGCTGGGCACTGCTGAAGCGCGGCAACGATGTGAGGCTGGATGTCGGAACCTCGATCGAAATGGAAATTCAGCGTCCGATCACGGTAGATGTGAGCCGCATCGCCGTAGCGAAAGCAAACCCTTAGACGGTTGCTTTGCAAGAATCCGGTTTGCGTGCCGTCATCCCGGTTCTAACTACTTCAAAGTGAAAACCGCATTCACATGCGCAGTTACCGTTACGTTTTGTGGCGTGAATTCTCCCGTTGGCGCGGGCGCGGCGTTGGCCATCGGGGTCATAGCGCGAGCCATGCGCGGAACCGGCACCCGCTGATTCTCAAAAGTATCGACCGACGCGTACGAGAGGTCGCCTAAGGTGCGTCCGCTGGCGCGCGCAAGGCTGTCAGCTGAGGCTCGGGCCCGCCGGTAGGCGTCCTCCACAGCCTTGTTCTTGGCGTCGTCGATATTTTCCAGCGAATAGCTCAGCGTCTGACTCTCGCTGACGTTGGCGTCCGCCAGTTGCTGCGTAATCGGTCCGACTTTCGAAAACTCCTTCAACTTGAGCGTGACGTTGGTCGTGACCCGGTAGGCGATCACTTTCTGCTTGCGGTCTTTCCAGTCGTACATCGGCTGAATCGAGAAGAACCCGATATTAGCCGCTTTGGGCTCGATGCCATTTGCGCGCAAAACTTCTCGTACCTGCTCGGCAGCCTTCGATGCACGCTGGTAGGCGGCTTGCGCCGTTTCGTCTTGCGCGGAAATATTGAATTGAATGAGCGCTGTGTCGGGAGCCGTTTCAAATTTTCCGTCGGCCCCCACATACACCGAGTTAGGCTGCGCAGCAACACTGGGATGCTCCTGCGCCACGCACACACCCACAAGTAGCAAAGCGACGACGAAACAAACCGCGGATTTCATTGATGTCTCCTGCACAATCATCGAACTAGAGGTCAGCTTCTCCAATTGTAAGTCGGGGAAAAAGCCGCCACTAGTAAGAACGCACCACGGGCCTTATATTGCAGCCTCGTGAGGACAGTTTAATTGTGCTTAAGAGAAAGATAGCCATCCGGCGGTTGGGGTTAAAAGATTGCTACGAACCACTCTTTGCACTAACGGAGTAGCTGAACGGCCCCTGGGCATTAATCTGCCGGCGGAGCTCTTCGAAGATGTCGTCGGGCATCTTCAAGAACACATCAACCACTTCGGGGTCGAACTGACGGCCGGTCCACGCTTTGATCTCCTTCCGTGCCTCTTCCAGAGTTCTCGCCGGACGATAAGGTCGGTTGGAAATGATCGCGTCGAGCGTGTCGGCAACCGAAAAGATGCGCGCCCCAAGCGGAATCTCATTGCCCCGCAGGCCGCGAGGATAGCCGGATCCGTCGTAGTGCTCTTGGTGCGAATAAACAATTTCGCACGCTTCGGCGAGGAATGGGATCTTCTTGAGCATTTGATACCCGTGAAAGCAATGCTCGCGCATGATCTCCCGTTCTTTATCGTCCAACTTTCCGGGCTTGAGCAGAATGTTATCCGGAATCGCCATCTTGCCGATGTCATGCAGAAAAGCGCCTCGAGCGATTACATCGATCTGCTCGCGGGGAACGCCCATCGCTTTCGCGATCGCCATGGTGAAAGCCGTGACGCGCCTGGAGTGCCCTTCAGTTTCGGCGTCTTTCAGGTCGAGCGCATCTCCCAAGGCCTGCAGAGTGATGTCATAAGAGCGCTCTAACTCCGTCATCGCGTTCTGGAGTTGAGCGGTTCGATCTTTTACCAGAGACTCCAAATTGGTTTGGTACTCGCGGTTTTCCAGCTTGAGACGTCGGTGCTCAAGCGCCCGGGCCACAGACTTGAGCAGTTGCTCGCGCTCGAAGGGCTTAAGCAGGTAGTCGTAAGCGCCGTTGCTGATGGCGGCGAGCGCGACAGAAATATCGTGCACGGCTGTGACCATCACGACCGGCATATCGGGAAACTTCTCTTTGGAGCGCTCCAGCAACCCGATGCCGTCGAGGTCAGCCATCATCAGGTCGGAAAGCATAAGCTCGAACTGCTCGCCGGAATTGAGCAGCGCCAGCGCTTCCATGCCGGAACCCGCGTGCTTGCAGGTATAACCGGCAGCCGCGAGTATGGCGGAGACAATCTCGCGAATCGCCTCTTCGTCATCCACTACGAGTATGCGGTCGGGCATAGGTGTCTCAAGACACTATCGGCGATTTTACTCTCGCTGTGAGATGCCGAAAGTAACCATTCAGGTCCGGAAACAGGACACGAATCAGGGCAAAGCGTGGTATTCAGTGGTGAGGCACGGTCACGTCCGTACTGCGCGCCTAACAATTCACTAAGATGACCGCCAACCTCTGGTTGCTTTGGAGCACTGCCGCACGACCTGCCTTCTCCGGGTTGAAGCCGGGGGAGTGGGCGCTGCTTATTTTGTTGGCAATCTCGGTAGTGGTGCTCTCCGCCTTCCGCCAACGCCATCTCATGTTGTGGACTGCGGGTTGGGCGATGCTGGCGAGTTCGCGCCTGATCGCGGCACACAGCAGCGCGTTGCGGATTTCCGGGCGCAATGCTCCCGTGGCTGAGCAAGCTTCCTTTTTGATCGCGGTCGGTCTCTTAGCGGGGGCGGTCTTTATTTACACTCGGGGGAAGAATCTCCTTGGTCCCCTCGCCGCCGTCACGGTCGGCTTGGCTGGCTTTGCCGCAGCCCGGGCTCTGCTGTGGTCTGATGTTCCTGGCTTGCGTGGTCTTCTTGAAATCACTTACCGGATCATTCTTCTAAGCGCGGCAGTTTCTCTTGTGCGTGCCCGTCGTGGCCGTTGGGAGTTCGGTGCGTGGCTTCTGGCATTGTGCCTGCCGCTCCAGCACGTGACTTGGCATCCGTTCACGGATCAAGTCCCGGCGGCGGCATTTGCAATGCTCGATGCCTTGCTGGGCGTGAGCATCCTTCTCGTTTTATTCGCGGACGCTCGCGCACAGGCACGTCGATTGGCCGCGCTGCAGTCCGTCACCTCCAATTTCGTCAAGGCGCAACAGCAGGGCGAGATGATGCAAGCCGTGCTCGACGAACTGCGGTACCTGACTCGAAGCAAGGCAGCCTGGTTCCGCTTGCTCGAGGGCGGCCACCTCGTAGCGACTCAAGCCGTTGGAGTTTCTCAGGATTTCGTCCGCGAAGCTGGGCTGGTGCCGCTTACCGAGAGCATTTCGCAGATGCTCGAACAGGGCTCTCCCTGGACCGCACAAAAGCGCCAGGACGAAACCAACCCGGAAGACGCGGAACTGCTCAAATCCGAGAAGATTCGTCACGTCATGATGGTTCCGGTGCTGGGCAAGAAGGATCCCATTGGTTTAGTGCTTCTCGGCTGGACAGGTCAGCGGAAACTGGTCCCCGAGGAACTCGAATTCCTGGCAACCTGCGGACGCCAATTAGGAATCGCGATCGAAAACTTCCGGCTGCAAGAGCAATCCCTGCGCTCGCAGCGCCAGTGGAGAAACACCTTCGACTCGGTGCACGACATCATTCTGGCCCATGATGCCGATTTCCGCATCATCAAGGCCAATCAGGTTTTGCTCGAAAACGTGGGCCAATCGGCCGCCGATGTCATCGGCAGCACTTGTGAATCTGTATTGCCACACGGCCTTGGCGAGTGGACCGGCTGTCCTTACTGCGCGCGTGGAAGCGAAGAAATAACCGAAGGCGCCGACCCCTGCTTCGGCGGTTTCTCCACGGTTTCCACTTCTTCTTACAGCGAGCAAGGAAGCAATAAAAAGGGAACCATCCACATTGTTCGCGATGTCACCGAACGTCGCTCCGCGGAAGAGAAGTACCGCCTGCTGTTCGATCAAGTGCAGGAAGGCGTGTACGTGGCGACGCCTCGCGGACGTTTGCTCGATTGCAACGATGCGTTCGTCCACATGCTGGGCTATGAACGTCGCGAAGAGTTGCTGGCCTTAAACCTCGACGAAGACATTCGTGTTGACGCCGGCCAGCGCGACGCTTTCCACAGAGACATCGAGCGCCAGAATTACGTGCGCAATTTCGAAGTGACCATGCGGCGAAAGAACGGCACCCTGCTGCTGGCTGCCGAGAGCAGCTTTGCCACGCGCGATGCCTCCGGCCAAGTCGATCGTTACCAAGGCTTTGTTTTAGACGTTACAGAAAAGCGCCGCGCTGAAGATGAGATGCGCCGCCGCAATCGCGAATTGAATGCCTTGAACGCGATGGCGGTGGTGGCCACGCAGTCCTTCGATCTCGATGAAATTCTGAACCTGACCCTGCGCCAGGTGGTTTCGCTGTTCGGCGCTGAAAGCGGAGCGGTGTATCTCTCCGATTCCGATGCGCCCACCTACCGCCGCCGCGCCGCCTGGGGTCCGCGTAGCCGCGATAAGTCACGCCCTGCGGAAATCAGTTTTGCCGAGGGCTTTGGCGATCTGGTCATGCGATCGCGCGCCGAAGTGATCACCGCCGAGTACCTGCCGCATCTTACCGGTGAAGTCGCGGACTTCGTCCGGTCCGGCGACGATGGCTCCTGGATGTGGGTGCTCTTCTGGGGCAAGGATTCTCCCATCGGCATCATGGGCCTCGGCAGCCACGCCCTGCACGAATATTCCACCGGCGAAGAAAATCTGCTGGTCGCGATCAGTCGGCAGTTGGCCACCACAATCGAAAAAGTCCGTCTCTACGAAGAGACCTGCAAAGCTTACGAAGATCTACGGCGCACCCAGGAACAGCTCCTGCAGAGCGAGAAGATGTCCGCCGTCGGCCAGCTCATTGCCGGAGTCGCCCACGAACTCAATAATCCTCTCACCGCGATTCTGGGCTACGCTCAACTGCTCGAGAGCGAAGGCCTGAACGAGCGCGCGCAGGATTTTGTCGCCAAACTCTTTAAGCAAGCTCAGCGCACTCATCGGGTTGTGCAGAATCTGCTTTCCTTCGCCCGCCAGCGAAAACCGGAGCGCTCCGAGGTCGATATCCGCAAGGTGATGGATGAAACTCTTGCCCTGCGTGACTACGATCTCAAGGTCAACAACATAGCAGTCGAAAAAGATCTCGGTCCGGAACCCGCCGTAGTCGTTGCCGACCCGCACCAGATCGAGCAGGTGTTTCTGAACATCATCAACAACGCAGTCGACGCTGTTCTCGAGACCGGACGCTCCGGCAGACTTAAGATTCGCGTCTACTGCGAGAATGGCGACGTCTGTGCCCAGTTTGCCGACGACGGCCCCGGTATCAAAGATCCCAAGAGAATTTTCGACCCGTTCTACACCACGAAGAATGTTGGCAAGGGAACCGGCCTAGGCCTTAGCATCTGCTACGGCATCGTGAAAGAGCATGGCGGCGATATCACCGCACACAATGCCGCCGAGGGCGGAGCGGTCATTGAAGTCCGCCTGCCCATGGCCGCCGCAGCCACCGCGCCCCTCGAACCGGTTCTCGTTGCTCCTCCCCGGCGTGAAGGTGCGATTCAGGGCCGAGTGCTTTTGCTGGAGGAGGAAGAAGCTGTGCTTGAGTTCGAGCGCGACGTCCTCATGGGCGCCGGGGCTGAGGTGGTCACCGCAACCAGGAGTGAGGATGTCAAAATCCGGCTGCTTTCTGAGCCGTTCGATGCGCTGATTATGAACGGAAAGATGCCCGCCGACTGGAACGCGAAAGAAGCCTTCCTTTGGCTTCAGCAAAACTGCTCCACCATGGAAAAGCACGTGCTCTTCACCTTCTCCCATGGGGTCGAGCAAAGCAACGAGCGCGCTTTCCTGCAGGAAAACAACGTACCTTACCTCGTCAAGCCCTTCGAAGTCGCTGACCTGATCTCCCAAGCCAGGCGCTTGCTGCAGAAAGCCCAAGCCGCTTCCGCCAGCTAAATCCACCGCCTCAGACCCCGCTCGGGACGCGGGTTTGCTCCCGGTTCGGCATCAATTTTACGACTAGAACTGATTAATAAAGCCACGGGGCGCGGAATCTGCGGTATGATCGAGACATGCCATACATCCTGGAACACCTCACCAGCCTTCGTCAGGAAATCACAGACTTGCGGAACATGAACGCTCGCTTTGTCAAGCGCGGCGAGGACAGCTCGATCGACCAATCGGCGGCTGAAATGCGGGCCAACCGCCTGCTTGAGATCAAAAAAGAATTGTCGAAGATGCTGAACCGCCCCGAGGACCCCGCCGTTTGGTGGGAAAAAGGTAGCGGCCGGAATCGCGTAGCGTAGACGTTTGCTGGAGTCTTGTTGTCCGATAGGGCGCGGCTTATGCTGTGCCTTTTTTCTTGGTGTCACAGAAGTAGAAGCTTCGCCCCGGAGGGGCGACCGATAGTAGCCCAGCGCCTTTGGCGCTGGGAAAAATGGAACAAGAGAACCTCGTCCCGGAGGGACGACTGAGTCCTCATGCACACTCTTCAGC
>JBAPOI010000374.1:0-29221 GCA_049279555.1 Candidatus Sulfotelmatobacter sp. | reverse complement strand
GCCCGGCGCAGGAGTCGCTTCCGGATCCAGTTGAATGTAGTTGCACACAAAAAGATCCAGATGCCCGTCGCGATCGTAATCCAGCCACGTGCAGCCCGCACCCCAGCGCACTTTTTCGTTGTGGACGCCAACCTTCTGCGTCAGATCCGTGAACGTGCCGTCCCCGTTGTTGTGGAAAAGAATATTGTGTCCCCAGAAGCAGCAGAAAAGATCGTCCCAGCCATCGTTGTCGTAGTCGCCGACGCAGACGCCAGTCTGCCAGCCGGTGCGGGCTAGACCAGATTTGTCCGTAACATCAGTGAAGGTGCCGTCGCGGTTGTTCTTGTAGAGATGAGAGGTCGGAGCTTGCCCGGGCGGCCAGTGGGCGCCGAGCTTGGTTCCGTTCGTTAAATAGATGTCGAGCCAGCCGTCATTGTCGTAATCGAAAAACGCCAGTCCGCTGCCTTTGGCTTCGATGATGGAACGCTTGTGATCGGTCGCGCCCCACACGTTGGGAGCATTCAGGCCGGCTTCGTGGGCTACGTCGACGAAGACTACCGGCGACGCGGACGAGGGAGAAGACGCGGTAGCGGCCAGGCGTGGCGTTTTTTTCCATCGCCATAGTGGTGTGGTTAGAGCGTCGAGCACCGTAGTGCTGAGAACTACAAACGAAGAGCCGAGGAAACGACGCCTGGGGAAATTCATGACTATCGACTCGGCACCTTGGGAAAGGGATGCGGCACGATTCCGGAGCCTTCTTTCACGGCGATGATCTGATCTGCGGGCAGGTTGGTTAGCTTTTGTACTTGGCCACTGGGCCAGGTGATTTCGAGCGATTCGATTTTGGTGCGCTTGCCCAAGCCAAAGAAAATTCGCGGATCGCTGGCCGACATGTAGCTCATCCCGCCTTTCGATTGCTCGACATGTACGGATCCCTCGGAAGTTAATTTTAGCGAGGCCCCGATGCCGTCGCGGTTGGACTTGGTGCCGATCAGAAGAACTTCGAGAAAATGATTGGCGTTGCCGCCGTCGTTTCGCAGTAACTCAGGATAGTCGCCGCGAACGTTGATGGCGACGTCGATGTCGCCATCGTTATCGAAATCGGCGGTAGCGAGGCCGCGTCCGACGATGGGATGCATGAAATCCGGACCAAGAGACTCGGACACTTTAGCAAACTGACCCTTGCCTAAATTCCGGTACATCAATAGCGGCTCTTTGTAGGTGACTTCGCTGTGGTAGAGATTTACGTTGTCGAGCATGGCACCGTTCAACTGCAGAATGTCGTTCCAGCCGTCGTTATCATAGTCTAAGAATTTCATCGACACGCCGCTTAGCAAGATCGCTTTGTTGCCGAGGCCGGAGCGGAACGTGGCGTCGTCGAAAGTTCCGTCTCGGTGGTTGAGGTAGAGACGGTTCAATTCGAAATCAAGGTGAGTGATGTAGATATCCTGCCAGCCGTCACCGTCAACATCGGCAGCGTCAATGCCCATGCCGGCTTCATAGCGGCCGTCTTCGCCCGCGGCCACACCGGACGTGAAAGACACATCCTCGAAAGTTCCATCGTGTTTGTTGATAAAAAGAAAATTCGGCCAGGAGTCGTTGGCGATGGCGATATCGGTCCAGCCATCGTTGTTAAAATCGGCGAGCACAACACCCATACCTTTGGCTTCGGACTTGTCGACTCCTGAGACATCACTTACATCGGTGAACGTGCCGTCGTGATTGTTGTGGTAGAGCTTGATTTTTTGCCCCTTGTAATTTCCCGGATGACAGTAGGAACGATAACCCGGCCTTTTTTCGCCACACCACAAATTATTTTTCGGCGACCAGTCGATGTAGTTCGTCACCACTAGATCCAGCCAGCCATCCTTATCGTAATCAAACCAGCCAGCGCTGGTGGACCATCCGCCCTCGTCGGCGACCCCGGCTTTCGCAGTTACATCGGTGAATGTTCCATTGCCGTTGTTGTGATAAAGAATGGCGGTGCCATAGCCAGTCACATAGAGATCGGGATAGCCGTCGTTGTCGTAATCTCCCACGGCGACGCCTTGACCGTAGTGTCCGTTTCCGCCTACCCCGGCCTTTTCCGTCACATCAGTAAAGGTTCCATCGCCGTTATTACGATAGAGGGCGGAGCGCAGAGGGTGAGGCGGTTTATATAAATCAGTCGCTGCCGACTGCACGAAAAATAAATCCATGAGGCCGTCCTGGTCGTAGTCGATCCAGCCCACGCCGGTACCCATAGTTTCAAGATAGTATTTTTCGTCAGTGGCGGTTGCGTCCTGCCGAAAAGTGATGCCCGCTTTCTCGCGAACGTCAGTGAAGCGGACGGGGATGGTTGCTTCTTGTGCCTTGGGCGTCTGGCCGTTTAGCGCAGTCATGTGAATCGCCAAAAGGATGATGGCGCTTAGAAATAGAACCAGAGAGCACTTGACCCGCAAGGTAGGAGTGGCGCGCGCCCTGTATGATCTCAACATTTTCCGGCTGCTAATACCAGGCGGCTAGTCTACCTTCAGAGGGTACGGTCTGCGAGGAACAGCGCGAATTGTAGTAGCTGCTGCCGCGCATCCATCGACATCTGTCCTCCGGAGGAAGTCGATGCCGGCGCTCCGGTCAGGGCTTGCTCGATGCGATTCACATCGAGTCCGCCCGCGTTGCTGCCCTTGAAACGATTGAGCACTTCGCGCGCTTTGTCGACTTGTCCTGTCTCGTAATAGAAAACACCGAGTGTGGAATAGCTGCCGGCCCATTCAGGAAGAAGTTCGACGGCGCGTTCCAGTTGTTCGGTTGCTCGCTCCGTGTTTCCTTCGAGGACAGAAACAATGCCAAGCCCCCAAAAGATTTTTCCGGAGCCCGGAACTCGGGCCAACCCTTTCTGCAATATCTCCTGCGCAGCGCGGGCATCGCCCTGGCGGAGTTCGACCAGGGTGAGCGAGAGATAATACTGGTCGTTGTCGGGATTGCGTGCGATAGCGTCGCGGAAAATTTCGGCGGCACGTGCGCTGTCATTCATATGCGCATAGATATCTCCAAGAAGGGCGAGCAGAGCGTCATCGTGCTGACCCTGCGTGGAAACGGTCTGTGCAGTCTCGAGCGCCTGCGGGTAACGGCCCTGACGAAAGTAGGCATCAGCCAAGTCGAATTTCACGTCGTCGGAATCCGGATTGGCGCGCAAGGCCGACTGAAAATGTGCGATCGCATCGTCGTACAAGCGAAAACGCGCGAGCAATACCCCGATGCCGCTTTGGGTGCGATAGTCGGTAGCGCTTAATTGGTCCAGTTGGGCGATCGCTTTTCGAGCATCGTCGAGCTTGCCAAGTTTCAGGTAGGCTTCGGCCAGCAAGTAAATATCCTGAGGCTGGCCGGGGTGTTTTTCAATCTGTGCGTTCAGTTCGGTCACGTCGAGTTGCGTGCGCGCGAGTGGGGCGAGGTTCGAACGATTGTTGAGATAGTCAAAGAGATGCTCGTAGGGATAGGGGCCGGTCGATGCGTTCCTGGCCAGGGTTTGAAATACGCTGAGATCGCGCTGCGCAGCCTCATTCTCGTGGAGGTTGCGCTCGACCATGGCAAGCTTGTAGTAGCCGGTCGCAGGATTGCGGCTGGACTTGACGTACCGGCGAAGCAACTCCGCGGCATCGGAGAAGTTTTTTTTCGTGATGCGGAGGTTCGCGAGCTCCAGAAGAGCGTCGGGATAATTGGCATTGGCACGAAGAGTTTGCTGAAACATTTTTTCGGCCTCGGCCTCATTTCCTTGACGTTCTTCAATGTAACCCATGTTGAACAGGCAGGAATCATTGTGAGCATCCAGCTTGAGGCCTTCCTGAAAATATTTCCTGGCTTCGTCGAAGCGGCCCAGTTTGCGATAAGCGAGGCCCAGGAAAGCGTAAGAGCGCGCCGAACGATCGAGGACGGTCAGCGACTTAAATTCTTCGATGGCCTTGTCCGCCTTGCCTGCCATGAAGTAGCTTTCCCCCAATGCGGCGTGCAGATCGGGTCGTTGTGGGGCAAGTTTCAGGCCCGATTCGAGCAAAGGAATCGAGTCTTCAAAATAATTCTGGCTCATGCTGACGCGGGCGAGCAGAAAAATTACGTCGACCTTTTCCGGTGCAAGCTTGTGGGCCCGCACCAGGACATCGAGAGCGTCTACGGCTTTTGTCCGATCAGCGTAGACCTGTCCCAGCAAGTAAAGCGTGTCGCTGGAATCAGACTTGAGTTTTAGAGCTCGGTTGAGTGTAACTTCAGCCTTCGCATAATCACTGCCTCGAAGGTAAGCGCGGCCAAGATTGAAGAGAATCTCGAATGTTTCGGGCTGCAGCGCGTTGGCCTTCTCCAGTTCGAGTTCGGATTCGCGATACTGTTTCGCCTCAGCGAGAAGAACGCCGAGAGTGAAGTGCAAGCGAACGTCGTCTCTATTCTGAACGGAAAGCGTTCTTGCCAGGCTTAGGGCGGCTGCCGGTTGGCCCGACTGAAGGTAGCATCGAACAAGATTAAATTTCGTCTCGGTGTTCGGGGGGCGCACGCGCTGAAAGTGCGGAATAGCTTCCCTCGGCAAATCTTTCGCAAGCAGCAAAAGGCCAAGATTGTAATTCCCTTCTTTATCCGCGGGATCGAGACGAAGGACAGTGCGGAACTCTTTTTCCGCGAGATCCGGATGGTTTTGCGCTATGTACAAGTTGCCGAGATTGTTGTGCGTCTTGGTAGAGTTGGGATTCAGCTTCAGCGCTCGCTGGAACGCTTCGAACGCGCCGTCGTAATTTTTTTCGGTGCTGTAGGCAATTCCTAAAAGGTTGTAGCCGGCGACGCTGTCTGGATGCACCGCCAGTTGTTCTTGAATCTTCTTTTTGCTTTCTTCGACAGAACCTTGACGAAGCAACACTTCCGCTTCGGTGAAGGGAGACTGGACGGCTGCGGAGTGGTGAGAAGGCTTCGTGGCTGTGCCAGCCTGTTGTGCCGCCCCAGAGGCGCACACCAACATAAGGCCGAGCATCAGGGCAGACATCAGAGTTCCTGCATTCCGCCGGCGCATGCGAATCATAATCCCCACGACTGCGTCAATTTAGCATCTCCAGTGCTTGCTGAGCCATTTTGTGCCCGGGTTGCTGGAGAAGAAGTTGGCGGAGAGTTTCTTTGGCCTGGGGCTCATTCTTCAAGACAACATATAAGCGGGCCAGGTTCAAGTAAGCCTGATCGAAGTTGGGAGCAACTCGTATGCAGGTCTTGAACTTGTCTTCGGCTTCGGCGTAGCGTTGCTGCCGCACCAGGAGCACTCCAATATTGTTGATCGCATCGGCATAGTCCGGGCGCAAGTTCACGGCCTTCGACAGATATTGCAGGGCGCGTTCGAAATTGTCCTGCCGGGCGTAGAGCATTCCGGCGCTGTAGTTCGCCTCCGGGTCTTCGGGAGCAAGTTCGAGCGCTTTGGTCATTAGCGCTTCAGCTTCGGCGTAGTTTCCGCTTCTTCGGTAGAGATTGCCGAGGTTCAGCAGAGCAGCAGTGTAATTCGGCTGCACCGATAAAGATTGTTTGAAATTTGCAATTGCTTCCTCGGGTTGCCCCTCTTGGGCGGAAATCATTCCGAGATTGTTCCATGCATCTGGATAGTTCGGACGCAACTGCACCGCCTGCTCGAGATAGTGACGCGCATCTGCAAAACGGTTTCTTCGCAGATATAGCGTTCCAAGATTGTAATAAGCCTCGGGCGCCTGGGGCTTTGCGGCGACCACCTGTTTGAACGACTCAGTAGCCTGATCGAGATAGCCGCGCTGAAACATCGCCACGCCATAAGTAAAGTCGTTGCGCTGAAATCCCCCCTCGGGCTGCACTCCGGCGAAGGGCAGCGCTTTCTGGATACGCTCCGCTTCGCTCTTGGGCGCAGACAGGACATCTTCGTGAATCTGCTGCGGTTCTACCGGGCCCTGATACACCTTCACGATCATGCCGGCAGGATCGATCAAGAACGAAGTCGGAAGTGGCAAATCGCGATGGCGATCAAAGAGGTAGCGGTAAATGATGTTGTAGATACCCGCAATTTCTGGCGTCGCCATGAGATTGGGAAAAGAGAGTCTTTCCTCGGCCGCGAAAGCTTTCACCGCACCGAGATCGACCGGATCATCCACATTGACGCCAACGATTTCAGCCCTGCCGCCAGCGGGTTGCGATTGGTTGCGAAGAAGGCGCAGCTGATCGATACACGCTGGTGCTGCACTGATCCAAAAGCTCAAAAAGACAAAACGCCCCCGGAATGAATGCAGGTCTCTGAGATTGCCGGCCAGGTCAGGCAACGAAAAATCAGGAGCGCTTAAGGGCTGAATCAACCAGGTCTGAACCGATGAAGGCAGCGGTTCTGGCCTCTCGGAAGAGGTAGTATGCGTCCAGGACCCAGGGCAAGCTTCGAACGGTTTGGCACGGAAGTCGGCCGATCCCTCCTGCAGTTCGATTCGCTGATTGATGGGCAAACGATCAAACGTCTGAGTCAGGCCGCTGGGCCAGCGAATCTTGGCAGTTATTTCTCCTTCAGCTCTGCCCAATCCGAAGACAAGTTCTCTGCTGTGCTGCGCGAGAAATCCCGAACCGGCTTGGACATACTTTGTCTGGCGATGGCCCGCGGTTTCCACTGTGACTGCGGCTCCAATCGCGTCGCGATTGCTTTTCGTTCCCCGCATACGGAAAACAATCGACCGTCCAATTTCTTTCGCTGTACAGTGCAAAATGCGTAGTTGCGGTGCATTCCTGTTTTTGAGGACAAGTTCCAGGCGCCCATCGTGGTCCAGGTCGGAGAGGACGAAAGATCGGCTATCGTCAGGAAAGTCCAGCCCAACCGCGCCTGAGATTTCGGAGAACGTGCCATCGTGATTGTTACGATACAAAACGTTGCGCTCATTGCCACTCCAGGAAACGTCCGAACGAATCAACTCATTGATGGCATTCCAGCCTTGCTCGTACTTCGCCGACGGAATCGAGATCGGGGGCGACTTGCCGACTACCTGCCGCCAAAAGAAGCTTCCCAGGTCGCGAGTGTCTGGGCCTGAAATGTAGCCATTGGCGATGTATAGGTCGGAGTAACCGTCGTGGTCGAAATCCCAGGCGTCGGAACACCAGGCCCATCGGCCCATCTCGACACCCGCCTGCGAGCTTACGTTCTCAAACTTTCCGATCCCCAAATTCCGGTAAAGCGAATTGCCCTGGGAGTGCCTGCGATAAAGGGCTCGTGTAGTAGCCTTGGGATCTTGCTGATGAAAATTCTCTTGCTGCGAAACCCGCAAACCAGCCGCAGACCACATATTTGCCGCATAGATATCGGGTTTGCCGTCGTTATCGAAGTCGAACCAAGACGCGCTCATGCCGGCTCCGACATCGTTCACCCGAGACTCCTCCGAGACCGCGGCGAAGGTCCCGTCGCCGTTGTTGCGATAAAGATTATTGCGGCCAAAGTCGTTGACCACGTAGAGGCTGGGGCGTCCGGAGGAGTCGTAGTCTCCCCAGGCGCAGGCAAAGCTGTAACGATCGTTCTCGGCATTCACCCCGGCGGCCTGCGTGCGATCCTGAAAACTGGCATTGCCTTCGTTATGGAACAGAAAGTTTGGAGGTCCGTTGCGCGCGTCGAAATACGGGGAAGGATAGTGATATTGATCCAGTCCGAGATAGTACGAATACAGGCAGAAGTAAATGTCGAGCCGCCCATCGCCGTCATAATCGGCGAGGGCGGCGTGAGTAAATGATCCCTGCGGAGGCTGGACAAACTTGAAAGCATCCGGCTTGAGTTGAAATTTCCGATTGCCCTGGTTGAGGAATAACTGCGGACCCGAGGCGCAAACTACAAGCAGATCTTGCAATCCTTTATTTTCCAAATCGGCGAAAAGAGCGCAGGCCGTGCCCTCCAGCAGCCCTACACCGGATTCCTCGGTTATGTCTTCAAAAGTGCCGTCGCCGCGGTTGCGATAGAGGCGGTTCGGAAGCCCAGGCGATTGGCAGACGTAAAGGGAATCGAAGCCGCTGTTGTCGATGTCTCCCACGGCTAAGCCGTTGTTGCCGTAGACATCGAGACCGCAGGCTCCGTCGAGCACCGTGCGCCAGTAATCGGCGCCGTGAAGCATTTGTTTTTTGTAGGATTCGGTTTCACCCAGCGTCTGCGCAGTGACATCGACGAACCACGGTTCTCGTACCCGGCTGACGGTTTCCTCGGTTGCTTCCCAGCGAACGGCCCGCCATTCGCTGGAGCCGTCGCGCGACCATTCTGTATGCCATAGTCCAACTCGCTCCTCGCGACCAGCGTCGGTGGGTGTACCAACCAAGTCATAGCGAATGTCAACGCGAAGCGGGGCAGACGCAGCCGCGCCTTCCTCGATTCCTACAATCTGGAATTCGGCAGTTTCTATCTTGCCCAACGAGGCGAAGTAGCCGGCAATTTCATCGAGAAATCGATCACGCCCTGACGCGACGACTGTCGCAAAACGTCTACGCAGAATCTGAATACCAGCCCCAGGGTGCATGCTGACTTCGCCTCGTGGACGCAGCGACGTTGCCTCCATCGATGGCGCCAGGAACGCGCCAAACTTCGAAAGAGCCGGTTCGGAGCCCCTGAGACCCACGCTCCAGGCACTTAGAACGTCCATAATCTCCGAAGCGTATTTCTCGGTAACAAATTCGTCGAGGCCGGGAGTAACCAGACGCAGGACATCTTCCAGGGGAGCCCTGCCTGGGTAATGAGGAGTGAATCGAGAATCGGAGAGCGGGAAGGACAAATTCCGAAGGATGCCGACTGGGCGAGACGCTGGAAAACCGCTAAAAGGGGCGGCAATCCACAGCGCGGGAGCCCAACTGACGCGCCGCAAGAAAGCTCTACGAGAAAGTAAAGGCCATCCGCCGGGGGGACGCTCCATTCTTAAACATCCTCGCTCTCAGGGGACACGACGGAAATCTTAGCATCTATCGGCTGACGCTTCTCACCGGGGCATCGGTTCTCCACGGCCCCGCGAGACTATCGGCTTGCCGAAAATCATGGTCAAAGGGCGCCCGGTCCACGAACAATGGAGGCTGGGATTGGAGGTAGTACAAAACCATTAATTTTTTGGTTGACAAAGAAATTGCACCTGCCTTATCGTAACGTTCACCCTTTTGTATACGATTACATTTGGGTTTCCCGATACGGCGGTTTCAGGGTTGGCACTGCGAGGTTTGCTTCGAAGCAACCTCAGAGGCTCAAAGGAGAGCTCATGAAGCGACTGGCCGTTTCCCGAATGGTACAAGGTTTTCTGGTTGTTGTAGTCGGCGCCATTCTCAGTGTCAGTTTCCTCCACGCACAAGTTGACACCGGTTCCATCATCGGAATCGTTTCTGACCCTTCGGGAGCTTTGGTCAGTGGCGCGAAAGTCACACTGACCAACGAAGGCACGGGTACTAGCCTGTCGACTGCTACCGGAGCCGATGGAGTGTACAACTTTAGTCCGGTGCGAATTGGGAGTTACAAGCTAGAAGCATCTGCACCCAGCTTCAAAACGGAAGTGCAGACTCATGTCACAGTCGACGTGAGCGCGAGGGTGTTGATCAACTTTAAGCTCCAACCCGGCGCTGTCAGCGAAACCATCGAGGTGAACACCACCATTCCTGTGCTGCAAGCGGAAGACGCATCGGTTGGTCAAGTCGTCGATCAACGCAACGTGAATAATCTTCCCCTAAATGGCCGCAACTTTACCTTCCTGGCCCAACTTGCTGCGGGTGTGAATACGCCGGAGTCGGATACGCGCGGCAACGCTGCATCCGGGGCATTTACCGCCAACGGCAATCGGCCCGCTCAGAACAATTACATGTTGGATGGCATCGACAACAATTCCGATACCGTCGACTTCCTCAACGGAACGAACTTCGTGGTTCTGCCTCCTGTGGACGCGATCTCGGAGTTTAAGGTCCAGACCTCGGATTTCAGTGCAGAGTTCGGCCGCTCCGGAGCGGCGGTGCTTAACGCCACCATCAAGTCCGGCACCAACCAGTTTCACGGCGCCGCGTGGGAGTTCTTCCGCAACGATAAATTCGACGCGCCGGACTACTTTGAAGATGCGGGCGGCATCCCGAAAGGCGAACTGCGCCAGAATCAATTCGGGTTCGCGGTTGGCGGCCCGGTCATCAGGGACAAGATTTTCTTCTTTGGCGATTACGAAGGCTTCCGCCGCGTCCAGGGAACGATTCTTACTGGATCGGTGCCGACCGCGCTTGAGCGCAGCAGCGGTTACACCAATCTCTCCGACTTGATTACCGGGCAATCAGGCACGCAAACCGACGCCTTGGGGAGAACGATCCCGCTTGGGACCGTTTTGGACCCCGCTACGACACGGCCAGTGACCGCTGGCGTAGTTGATCCCCTCTCAAACATTGCGGCGACGTCGACCGGTTATGTTCGCGACCCCTTCGGCACTTGCGGCCTTGCCACCACGGCCTTTACTCTGGCCGGTTGCGGTCTGAACCAACTTCCCGCTGGACGGCTCGATACGAATGCCATCGCTCTGTTGAACTTGTATCCCAATCCCACGTCTTCTTCCTCGCTCTTCAGCAACTACGCCAACTCCCCAAAACTGTTTGAGCACCGCAATTCGTTTGATACCCGTCTGGATATCAACTTCTCGCAAAAAGATCAGATCTTCTACCGCTTCAGCTACGTGGACGATCCGCAGTTTATTCCTGGAATTTTCAGCGGCATCGCAGACGGCGGAGCTTTCCAACAGGGCCCGCAGACGGCAATTGCGCAGCAAAGCGCGTTGGCCGAAACGCACGTGTTCTCTCCGACCTTGGTGAACGTGGCTCGCGCTGGTTTCAATTATCTCAACACCACGCGCGAAAGCCCGGTTGCCGGTCAACAGGGCATTCCTGCTAAATTTGGCATCCAGGATATTCCGCAGGTTGCGAAAAACGGCGGACTGCCAGCCTTTGGAATCAGCGGCCTCTCCACCCTGGGCAGCAACGCCTTTCTGCCTTCGGATGAAGTCAGCTCGACTTTCCAATTGACCGATGACCTCACGAAGATCTACGGCAAACATACGTTCAAGATGGGATTCGAGTGGCAGCACGTGAAGTTTTCCACGTTGCAACCACCGTGGTCCCACGGAGAATACGACTATAGCGGCCTGTTTACGGAGATCCCGGGCGTAGGTTCGGGTAATACTGGCCGCGCGCAAATCCTGTTAACTCCTACCACATCGTCCGTGGGTGGCCCCGATTACGTTGGCGGGCCCTCAGGCAACGGCGATGATGGAGGAGTTCACAATGGGATTTACGCTTCCAACATTTCCCTCACCGACAACGGGAAAAACTACTACGGTACTTATTTCAACGACGACTGGAAGGTTACTCCCAAGCTGACCCTCAACCTGGGCTTGCGCTGGGACTTCTTCGGGCTGGTGTACGAACATCATGGCGCCCAGGCGAACTTCGTGCCCGGAGGCTCTCCCACTGGTTCTCCGATGTACATACTGCCGGGCGGAACGAGTTCTGCCGATCTTTCCGCAAGCTTCATCAGTTTGCTGGCCAAGGATGGAATCGGACTCGATATTACAAACAAATACGGCAAGGGGCTCGGTAACTCCCAGAAGGCGAACTTTGCTCCTCGAGTTGGCTTCGCCTACCAGGTGAGCCCAAAGCTGGTGGCTCGAGGCGGCTTCGGAATCTTCTTCAACGGTTTTGAAAACCGCGGGTATTCTCCGAACCTTGGAGAAAACTATCCCTTCCAGTTCAATTTCCAATTCCAACCGCCGGATCCCGGTCACCCAGTCACCTATACCGGATGCACCAGTCCAGCGGCCACTCCAATTGGAAGTGCTACGTTGGAGACCGGATTCTCTTGTACCCCGCTGCTCCCGACTGCAGTGAATGCTTCCGGTTTGGCGTTGCGCGGAATCCAGTTTGACTATCAAACTCCCTACACGATGAGCGGCAACTTTACCCTCCAGTATGAGCTGACTCCCACGTTAAGCGTTCAGGCTGGTTACGTGACCTCGCTCGCTCGCCACCTGGAAGTGTTTCCGAATTCCAATCAACCCACAGAGATCACACCGACCAACGGAAGCGCTATCCTTCCCTTCCCGGATTTCGGAGAAGCTGGAAGCTACGCCATTACGGAAGGGAGCAGCTTCTACCACTCCCTTCAGACCAAGGCGGAAAAGCGATTTGCGGACGGGCTGAATTTCCTGGCTACCTATACCTGGTCCAAGACGCGCACCGACGCGGTCGATCTGCTGAACAACGGGAATAACCAGGGTTATCGCGCTCCTGAGGTGGTGGGGGCCGGCATACACTACGACTACGGTTTGGCTCCATTCGATATTCGAAACGTCTTCCACCTGAGCGGAGGATATGAACTTCCTTTTGGCAAAGGCAAGCACTACATGTCTAGCAACGGAGTCGCCAATAAGGTGTTCGGAGGTTGGAGTGTCAATACCGCCATTGTTCTGGAGGGTGGCCAGCCGATTACCTTTACTTGTCCTTCGGGAACGGGTGTTGACACAGGCTGCTACGACTTGCTTGTAGGGAACCCTGGTAGGGGGCTGCACATCGATTCCAACGGGAAATTGAGTTTGTTCAGCAATCCAAAGGCATTCAGCCAGCCTGCACCTTGCACGGCGCTGCCCTGCCCTCTCTCTACTTTGGGCGGCGCACCCGACCAAGTTGCCGGGCCTACCTTCAAGCGCATGGACTTCTCCACATTCAAGAGGATTCCGCTCACCGAACGCTTTTCTATGGAGTTCAGGGCTGAGTTCTTTAACCTATTCAACCACCCGAACTTCAATGCGCCAAATTTCGGGGGCAACGGCGTGGTCGCAGTGTCGGGCTCGGGCAATTTCACCAGTTCGAGCTTCGGCGAGATCGGCTCTACGCGCGATGCCCCGTACGATCCGCGTCAGATCCAATTCGCTCTGAAGTTGTATTTCTAGATTTGAACATCGATCAGGGAAGGACGTTGTTGGATGCTTCTTCCCTGAGTTGTTTCTGGCGGATTCGCGAGCTAAATCAGCTGTGCCTAGGCTGGTGTACCATGCAGGAATTGTGAGTTTGAGACCCTGGGCGTTTTACCTTACTCTCCTGATTCTTGCGTGCGTGCCCAGTTCTGCAGCCGGGCAAACTCCGAGCCATGATCTAGAGAGCGAGTTCCAGGCGGCCGTCTCGGAATATAACTCTGGCAAGTTCAGCGAAGCAGCCACAAAGCTGGAGAGTCTGGAGCGCGAAGTGCCGCAAAGCTTCGAAGTGCAGGAACTCCTGGGGCTGGTCTACGCTGCGCAATCCCAGGACGCCAAGGCCAACCAGCATCTGAATGAGGCGGTTCGCCTAAAGCCGGATTCGGCACCAGCCAGGACAAGCTTGGCTGCCAACCTGGTGCGGTTGGGAAGGCTCAAGCCGGCACAGGAGCAGTTCGAGAAAGCTGTTGAACTGGGACCAAACGACTTTGATACCAACCATAACCTGGGCGAGTTTTATGTGCAGATCGGCAACGTTCCCAAGGCGGCTCAGTATCTCGAGCGCGCTCAAAAAATCGACCGCTCGTCTTACGACAATGGATATGATCTGGCTCTGGCCTACCTGCTTACCGGACGGCTTTCGGATGGACGCCAACTGATTCGCGATCTCCTGAAGCAAAAAAACACTGCGGAACTGCATAACCTTCTGGGGGAACTGGAAGAGAAAGACGGACAATTTGTAGCCGCTGAAAATGAATTTGAGGCCGCGGCGCACCAGGACCCGAGCGAGAGCAACTTGTTCGACTGGGGGAGTGAATTGCTGCTTCATCGCACGCTTGGGCCTGCGGTGGACGTCTTCCAGAAAGCTACTGAGCGCTATCCCAATTCGCCTCGGCTGATGATCGGCCAGGGCGTCGCCCTTTACGCCCGCGGCAATTATGACGAAGCCGTTACTGCGCTGTTGAAAGGTGCGGATCTGAATCCATCGGACGCGCGCTGTTATTTCTTTTTGTCGCGGGCTTACGACAGTTCTCCCAGCCAGGCCATGCAAGTCATTCAGCGATTCCACCGGTTCGCTGAGCTTGAGCCGGGCAATGCGCACGCTCTTTATTACTATGCCATGAGCTTATGGAAGGGAAAGCGAGCGGAGGATCCCGATGTCGACTTCCGTCAAATCGAGGCTTTGCTGAAAAAGTCGGTTACCCTCGATCCCGGCTTCGCCGAAGCTCACTTGCAACTGGGCAACCTCTATTCGGCTCAGAATAAATACAAAGACGCCATTCCGGAGTATGTGCGGGCCCGGGAGTTAAATGGCGATCTTGCCGATGCGTACTATCGGCTTGGACAAGCCTACGTGCGAACCGGAGAAAAGCAACTGGCTCAACAGCAGTTCGAGATCTATCAAGGCATTCGCCAGCGCCATTTGGCCGATCTCGACAAGCAGAGGGCCGAGATTCAACAATTTGTTTTATCAGCGAAGGATAACCCCTCTGCAAAGCAGTAAGAACAGCTCAGAGTCTGAGATAAATGACGAACCTTTTCAGATCTGCGGATGGACATGAACTCACTCGCAGTCTCAGCTTGAGCCGTCGCGATTTTCTGCGCGATGCCGCAAAATTAGCAGTCAGCAGCGCGTTGCTTGGCTCTGGGACACTGGCGAGCGCCGGAGTGGCCCCCAAGAATAGAAAGGTCGTGGTCATCACCTTCGGCGGTGGAGCACGCGACCAGGAAACGTTCGCACCCGAGGGTCAGGGGAACATTCCGCACCTCATGAGCGAACTTGTTCCGCAGTCGACTTTCTTTACTCAGGTGGTGAATCGCGGAATTCTGGGACACTATGTTGCCACCGCGAGCCTGGCTACCGGAGTTTATGAAACCATCAACAATTTCGCTTCCCTTCCTCCCGAGCACCCAACCGTCTTCGAGTACTTCCGCAAGGATCGCAAGCGCCCGGCATCGGACGCATGGGTTGTGGCTCCCAGCAATGGTTTCAATCGCATCGGCGAAAGCAGCCACCGTTCCTACGGCGCAGGTCTAGGCGCTCGAGTGATTCTTCCGAAGCATTTGCTCACCGCGGCTCTCTCCAGCGGACACAGCGATTACCAGCATTTGTTGCGTGACAATTACGAAACTCCGTACTACGCTCCGAAACTCGGAGGCAGCGAGGTTGAGTTGGAGCAACTGGAGAGAATTCTGAACCTTTCCGTCGAAGACTTTAAGGCTCACGCCCGAACGTTGTCGAGTCCCGATGAACTCTCGGTGTATGTCGTGCGCCAGTTGATGCGGCAGGAAGCTCCTAGTCTCTTATGGATCACAATGCACGATATCGACGTGGCCCATGCTGGAGCTTACTCGCTCTACATCGAGGGCATCCGCCGTACCGACCGGCTCTGCGCGGAGATCTGGAAGGCGATCCAGAGTGAGGCCGAGTACGCGGGTAAGACGACGTTGTTTATCTTGCCCGACTTCGGGAGAGATTCCGACGAAGATTCAGGCGGCAACGGATTTCAGCACCATCGCACCGGAGACGCGCCTTCGCGCACCACCTGGATGATGGCTCTGGGTGCGGGAGTACGCGAGAACGTAGTTTTCGATCGACCCATGGAATCCACCGATTTGGTACCAACAATCGGGGCCATGCTCGATTTTTCTCCTTCTCTCGCGCAAGGCAAACAGATTTCGGAGTTGGCATAGTTCCCATGTTGCCGAGCGATCTGAAGCCGGAGCAATTCAAGGGTTATCCGCCCGAGTCCAGGAAGCTAGTCACCAATTACCTCGGAGCATTGCAGACTTTGCCGCTTAGCTTTGTGCCCAATCTTTTGCGGGAAGCGATCGATTACGATTTTAAGTTTCCTGCGGAACGAAGGGCTTTAGAAAGAGAGCTGGAAAATCTGCAGTCGATTTCTACTTCGCACTCCGGCGAGTCTTCCTTGGAAGGCCAGAAAGACTGGTTCGGAGGATTTGCGCACATAACGCTTTCTCCGCAACTGGAACAGATGGATTGGGTAAACTCGCCAGCGCAGTTCGTTGAGCAACTGTCCACGCACCTCTGGGCGACTCATCAGGTGGATGCATTCCGAAAATCGGCCACCGATTACGCGGATCGCTTGCATGGGAAAGTGCCACCCGAGCGACCTCCTATTCCACGGCTTGGCATTGCTGTAATCGGCCAGAATGTTTCCAATCACGAAGAGCCTCTATTTCGCAAACTGCGGCCGCACGGAGGATATTTTAGCGGCATAAAACCAGAAGGAGGGCTCAAGATATTGCTCGATGCTATAAGCACTCGCGCCCGGTTGCATCCAATTCCCTACGGCCATTGGTACGTTGACGGTGGAGAAGAAGCAGAACACTCTTCTGCCTTGACTTGTATTTCCTACCACGCTCTGGAGCCCGTACGTGCCGCTCTATTGCGCAAAATGCGGGCTGAAATCGAAACGCCCGGAATGGGCCCCGAAGCTTTGAGGACGCTACTGGCGCAGATGAGTCCCTCCGAACTTGGCTTCGGTCAAGCGGGAGATCAGGTACTCGATCGCTTTCAACTAAAACTTCTTACGGAAGGGTCCGGAACGCAGATTTTTAGTACCACGTTTGTCCAATGGACCACGCGCGAAGCCTTACGCCGAGCCCAGCCCTGCACTTTGCTGGTGCGTTTCGCTCCCCGGCAACGACAGAAGCCGATGAATGAGTTGCTTTCGGATAAGGAGGGCCCACCCGAACTCGATCCCGTCGGTTCGTTGATGGATGCCGACCTGGGCGCCTACTACAACTGGATGAACCAGCAAAGACTTTCTGGGGCAGATCAATCCTCGTTCCTGGTGTGGTTTGAGAACCATAGCGAGGCTGTGGCCATCGGCCCCGCGATGCCTCGAGGAACCGAATCGACCACACCCACCGATCTCCGCGAACTGCTCTCCTTGATCACTTAACTTCGATAACTTGAGTTTGATAACTTAACTTTCCGCTAACATACAGCCGTCCCGGAGTATTGGTGAGCCGACCCGGCGTTTAGGGTTGTATCCTCGCCGCCCAGCCGCCTCCGGGCGCCAATTTCACGGTCAACTTCGTATTCTTGTTCACTTTGGATTTCATCTGTTGGTAGTCGCTTCCATACCGGTCGGCATTCACTCCATCCTGATACGAGCTCATGGAGTAGTCGCCGTCAGGTAAGAAAGATAGATCGACTTCCAATTCCCGCGGCGTCCAGTTTGTCATGGCACCCACGTACCAGTCAGTGCCGCTCCGGCGCGCTACCACCACGTACTCAGCGATTTGCCCATCGAGCACCCTGGTTTCATCCCATACCGACGGCACGGGACTAAGGAACTCCATGATTTGCGGCTCGCGCAAATAATTTGACGGACTGTCGGAAAGCATCTGCAACGGGCTCTCATAGACCACGTACATTGCCAACTGGTGGCAGCGCGTCCCCAGGCTCATGGGGCGATTAAAAACTGGAGCGAAGCTGGCCTTTTGCGCGTTGACCATCGCCCCCGGCGTGAAATCCATAGGGCCCAGGAACATCCGCGTGAAAGGAAGGGTGACGTCGTGAAGCGGATCGGTCTCGGCACTCCACTTGTCCCACTCCAACCCCCGGACTCCTTCCGTGCTGATCAGGTTCGGCCAGGTGCGGGTCATCGCAGCCGATTTTTGGCATCCGTGAAAGTCCACCAGCATTTTGCGTTTGGCCGTCTCGAAGCTGACCTTGTGAAAATAATTGATCAGCAACTGGTCGCTGCGCTGCATGAAGTCAACTTTAATTCCCTTGATTCCCCACTTCTGGTATTGATCGAGCGCCGGGATTAACTGATCGTCGAGAGTTTTCCAGACTACCCAAAGAATCACTCCCACATTTTTCTGCTTCCCATAGGCGGTGATCTCCTCGATATTCATGTCGGGAACGACGTCCAGAACGTTTCCCAGCTTGTACCAGCCTTCATCGAGGATGATGTAGGGAATGCCGTATTTCGAGGCGAAATCGATGTAATACTTGTAGGTCTGAGTGTTGATGCCGGCCTTGAAGCCCACGTCGTAAACGTTATTCGCGTTCCACCAATCCCATGCCACCTTGCCAGGCTTGATCCACGAAGCATCTTGCACCTGCGATGGCTTCTCCAGCAGCCACACCAATTGATTGGTAAGCAGATCCCCATCTTTTTCGGCGATACCGATTACCCGCCATGGAAATGTGCGTGTACCACGGGTGACCGCGATATAGTCGGCACGCTCCACCACCTTGAAGTCCCGGTCTTTCTCCAGTTGCTCTTTTAAAGGGTAGGGCGGAAAGGTAGCGGCGAGCGCAGTCGCGCCGGTGCCGTGCAACCAGAGGCCGGGATAATCTTCTATATCCGATTCCGCGATTGCCACTTTTACTCCGTCCCCCACATCCACGACCGCAGGCAGAGTGGCGAGCGATTCAGTAGTGATGTGGCTCATGGTCTGAGGCAGATATTTTCTTTCATTGTGAGAAAAGAAGCTGTCCTCGGAAGGATAGTAGACGGTGTCATCGCCTGCGAAACGGAAGATCGCTTCTTCGTTGTAAATGTGCACCTGGGCTTGCGGCAGAGACGTTTCCAGCCGGTAGGCCGCGCCTTCGTTGTAAGCGCGAAATACAACGGTCAAGCCGCCTTCGAGTGCGAGCCGTAATTCGTTGTAGTGGTCGCGAATCTTCGCGAACTTCTGGCGAACTGGAGGCTCGAGCACCTGGTCCGAACTGCGTTTCTTGGCGGCAACCACCTTCGGATTAAGCCCCAGAACGGTGTGATCGATATTGATAGAGATCTGGGAATCCTGCAGCCTGGGTTGGCCCTTGAACAGGACGTCGTACTTGAAGCGCTCTGCAGCCCGGATTTTGATTTCGATTCGATTGTCGGGCGAGCGTAAGCTGTAGTCTTGCAGAGCCATGGCGAACCCCGCGAGACAGAGGTTTAGTCCGAGCACCGCCGAAATCTTCCGTCGCAAGCAGTTCATGAAATTTCTCGCTTTCACTGGACAACGGTTTGGATCGGGTGTACCCCTGGTTCAAGCAAACCTCGCCCAAGCAAATCCGCCTGAAAAGGCCTCAAGATTGTAAACGATTACACATCTTGTACAATAAATTTCTATGCTACGGAAGTTGTGCTAACTTGACGCCGTCAAAGTTTGCCAAGATCTTCGATTGAAGCACCTCCGAGCGTAACTGGGCCGCTGCATCCAGCGTAGGACATGAACCGACGAACTTTTGCTCAAATCTTTGCCGGAACCTTGGCTGGAGCCTGCGGTCTCGGTCACAGCTCCGATTTATCCGGCGAGGACTCAAAATCGACAGCAAAAACCGCCGACGTTTCCACAGCGCCTTTCAAGCTGTCGATCATGCTTTGGACAGTTTTCGCCGACCTACAGTTTGAACAGCGCTTGGAAAAAGTCGCGGAAGCGGGCTATCAAAACGTCGAACTGGTCGGCGAATATCGGAAATGGACAGAGGAAGATTTCAAGCGCGCCAACGCCAAGCGAAAGGAGCTCGGCATCTGCTTTGATTGCACTGCAGGGTTGAAGCGGGGCGTGAGCGTTCCAGAGCACCGGCAAGAGGTGCTCGACGAACTGCGGCAAACGCTTCCAGTCATGGAGAAAATTGGCTGCCCGAGCATGATCGTGCTTTCCGGCAACCGAGTTTCAGGCATGCCTCGCGAGGTCCAGCATCAGTGTTGTGTCAATACGCTGAAGGCGGCCGCAAAGCTGGTGGAAGGCAAGTCCATCGATGGACAGCCGGTGCGTTTGCTACTCGAAACCATAGATCCGGAAGAGAATCCGCAATACTACCTCACCGAAATTGTCGAAGCGCTGCAGGTCGTTCAAGAAGTGGATCATCCACATGTGCAATTGCTCTACGATTTTTATCACGAGCAGATTACCGGCGGTAATCTCATCGCAAAACTCGAGAAGAGCATTTCATACCTAGGACTCGTGCACATCGCGGACGTTCCCGGTCGCCATGAGCCGGGCACGGGCGAGATTAACTACCAGAACATCTTTGCTAAACTCGCGGAGCTCAACTATACGGGAGTGGTTGCGATGGAGTTTCATCCCACGGGCGATCCGGTCGCGCAGCTCCGTGCCGCGCGCGACATGGCTCTGCGCGCTGGCCGTTAGCTGTTTATGATGACGGTGCAGACTGACTGTCTCAGAGCGCTACTCTTTTGGCTGGTCTTTCAAAACGAAGAGGAATTGCCGAAGTTCCCGCCGTTCCCGCCCGACTGCAGCTGCTTGTGCTTGGTTAAGTTGTTTGTACTCCGAAAATTCTCGCTGCGCCTTGGCTTCTTCGCCAAGGCGCTTGTATGTCAATCCCAGCCGGTAATGAGCCTCGCTGTTACCAGGATTTGCGTTGACCGACTTCTGGTAAGCGGCGAGCGCTTCCTGCAGCGCTCCGCGTGCAAGATAGATGTTGCCAAGTTGCAAATTTGCTAATTCGAATCTGGGATCGATCGCGGCCGATTTCTGCAACAAAGCTATGGCGTGCGCCAACGCGTCTGAATTCTCCGATCCTCGGTCTCGCTTCCAGAGAGCAATCGCGTAGTAATAATTCGCGAGAGCATTTTCTGGCTGGTCCTGGGAAAAGCGCGACAGTTTCTGCTCGGCGCAAGGAAGTGACGCAGAGGCTGCTTCTTGCATCTTTCCGAGAAAAAGATAAGGAGCGGGCTTCGACGGGTCAAGATCGGAAGCCTCGCACAGGCGCTGGGCCGCATCCTCCGCGGAGCCGCCGGTATAAAGAGCCGCGCCCAGCCCGGCCAACATTCTTACCGACTCAGGATGCAAGCGCGCGCCTCTGGCGAACACTTCCACCGCCGGTGCGGTCGCCCGGTGGAGAAGCAATTCCGTTCCCCACGCAAAGTAATTTTGCTCACTCGAATCCAAGCCGGCAGCGCGTTCGTATTCGCGAGCAGCGGCCAGCGGGTCGTCCAGTCTTTCGTCGAGATCGCCGAGTAAGCGACGCAAACTTGCTCCGTCTTGCCTGCCAAGCCCTTTGTCATTCGCGAGCATTTGATTCACCTGCTCACGAGCCTTGGAGACCTCTTCGCAGGCGCTTAAGGCCAGCGCAAAGTCGAAGGCATTTACATGGTCTGCAGAATTTGTCTGGTACGCTGTCCGCAAAAACGAAAGGGCTTCGGGACATCTTCTCGAGTGGAGGTAGAACTCGCCAAGATTGTGATTTGCCTCAAAGCCTTTGGGGTTCTGACGCAGAGCAGCGCGCAATTCGCTCTCAGACATGTGCGCTTCTGGGCCACTCTCCACGGCTTTCGGAGGCGCTCCTGCGATTTCTGCCGATTTGCCAGACTCGAGACTCAGAGTCGCCTTGGCAAGCGATTCACCGGTTCGCATGCGAGTTTCAGATCCATGGCCGCCCCCAGCGGTTGAATCGGTAATGCCTGCCACTGTAAAGCTAGGCCGGTCGTCGAGCTCGATCGCGGACAACGACGATGATGCGGTTGACGAAGCAGTGGTGGCTGTGAATGCTTGCAGGACAAATTCACAATGCTTCTTTTCTGCTGGATCCAGCTTTATCGATTTCTCAATTAAGTCGCGAAAGCCGGACTTTTCCAGCTTTACCGAGTACGTACCTGCGCGGACTGCGAGGAAGGAAAAGATCCCTTCCGCGTTCGTTTGGCTCTCGACAAAACTGGAACCACTTTCCTCCAGGAGACGGACGGAAGCTCCCGCAACCGGCTTTCCAGCCGCGTCGCGGACTATGCCCTCGATCCGTGCTCCCTCTTGCCGAGAGGCTTGCGCGAGCGCAGCCGGCGTTAACAAGTTCAGCAGCGGGAAACACACCAACACCAGACCGAGGCAGCTTCGGTTAAGCAAATTCAATCTCGAGCGCTCCCGTTAATCGAGTTCCGAGCAGTGACCATTTTATGAAAATGCATGGTGCGAGGATGCCTTCGCCTTCTTTCACAAAGATTATATGGTTCGCCTGGATATGTTTAAGGATTTCGATCTCGCCGACCGCAAGCCATATGTGGTCGGACCTCCTCTGTGTGGCGCTGAAGGTCCTGTGGGCCGGCGAGTTTCACCGTGCCAGAACCAGACCAATCAAAGACGCATGCGTAATCGCCCTACCGGAGTGGGACGAGATCAGTGATCTCACAGGCTGACCTTGAAGCCTGACTAAGGCGAGTCGCAGATACTATGGCAAGCCAGCTTCGCAGCCTGCGAGAGTGATGAATCGAGTTTTACATCGCCTCTTGGGCACACTTCCAGGGCTCTCTTGAACGCGAACGCCGAGAATCCCTAAAGATCGTACAGCCTAACAAAAGAATGTGGTGTGATCCCCATTTGAACTGGATATCATGCGACGATGGCCATTGTTGTCATGAGGACATCCGGCTCAGGGAAATTGTCGTCGGGAATGCGCTTGCCAGGCGCCTGAGACCGACGCACTGAAGGGAGGGGACTCCTGGTTCAAACTGTGAAGCTGGTTGCGAGTAGCGGACCGCGTTCCGTCCCGCGCCGCCGTTGGGGCATCTCGCTCTTGCTGGGATTCGGTGTGTTGGTGAATTACTTCGACCGAGTGAATCTCTCGGTTTCACAAGCTGCGCTTCACGATGCATTCGGCATCTCTACGGTAACGTTCGGATACTTACTCAGCGCTTACAGCTGGACGTACGCGGCATTTCAACTTCCGTCAGGCCTCATCCTCGACCGGTTCGGAGTGAAGCTGGTGGGCCGAGTCGGAACCTTTCTGTGGAGCGTGGCCTCGTTTGCAGCGGCGATGTCGACGGGACTGGCGAGCTTTCTGGGGGCGCGGCTTCTGCTCGGAGTAGGCGAGGCTCCCACGTTTCCGGCGAATTCCAAGGCCATCGGGTATTGGTTCCCAGCGGAAGAGCGAAGTCTGGCGACGGCGATTTTTGATTCCGCTTCGAAGTTTGCCTCTGCCATCGGCGTCCCCGCTCTCGGGCTGCTGTTGGTGCGGTTCGGATGGCGATGGAGTTTCGCAGCGACCGGGTTCCTCAGCCTTTTTTATTTTGGCCTTTTTTACGTGTTCTACCGGAACCCCAGCGAAGACCAATCGCTGTCCGCTACGGAGCGCGATTTCATTCGCTACGGCGGAGCACAGCCCGAAGACCGCGTCCGGGCTGCGAAGGGCGCACCGCTCGGATATTTGTTGCAGCAGCGAAAGGTTTGGGGACTTGTACTAGGGTTTTCGTCCTACAACTACACTTTCTATCTCTTGCTGACGTGGCTGCCGTCGTATCTCTCATCAACCCATCACATCGATCTATTGCATTCTGCTTTGTACACTAGCGTGCCTTGGCTCTTTGCAACATCAACGGACATTCTGATGGGAGGCTGGTTGGTGGATAAGCTGGTTCAGCGGGGGAGCGATGCATCGTTCGTCCGGCAGGTAATCCTCATCGGAGGAACGATGCTCGGCTTGGGAGTACTGGGAGCCGCTTACGCGCAGAGCGCCACCATCGCCCTAGTGTGGATTAGTCTGGCAATCGGTGGCTTATCCGCGGCCGCGCCCGTGGCTTGGTCCATACCTTCCCTGGTTGCACCGAGGGAAAGCGTTGGTACATTAGGCGGAATTTTGAATTTCGGCGGTCAACTGTCGGCTATCACAGCGCCGATTGCAACGGGTTATATTGCCCAGGCGACACACTCGTTTTTCTGGGCCTTTGGAGCTGCGGCCGCATTTCTCCTGGTTGGCGTCGCTGGGTATGGATTCCTGCTTGGCCGGATCGAAACCATTCCAGAGCCGTTCCCTGTGGCGTTATAAGTCTGGGCACTCACCGCGTCGGGGCGTAATCTTTGGTAGCTTGTGTGCGCGAATTGTAGACTTCAAGTTTTCCGTCCGCCCACACTGAGAGTTTAAGATAGTTGCCCTCGTCGGGTCCGCGAAGGTTAGCGATAAAGGTATCGCCGGAATTGTGTGCCACACCGCCTTCGTTTGAAAAATGAAGCTGCCAAAGATCATCGAGCTTCGGAGATTTCCTGACGATGTCCCACGAAGAGGGTGAACCACCCTTGTCCGCACCGTTATCCATGATGGCAAGGCGTGGCGAAATGGCCGCCAGCAGAGCCGGACTGTTGCTTTGTAACCATCCGTGATGCGAGACGATGAAGACATCAACGGCTCCCACCTTATTAATGGGGCAGACGAGTTCCAGTTCCTTATTCCACGTAAGATCGCCCAGATCGAGAATCCGAACCTTGCCAAAAGTGATGATCGTACCGAGCGAGCGGGCGTTTTCCGTTTGATCCACCGGTCGTCGTTCGGTCTTATCGCATGCGGGATTTTGCGCGCCCGCGCCACGCAAAGGCTTCTCGAGTAACGCACCGTCGGCGCTCACGATCTCTGCCCGAAGGCCCTCGATAGGTAGAATATCCCCCACTTTGGCGACGCTTCGTTTGACACTGTGGCTTGAGACCAGCTTCTGGTAGTTCTCCCAGCTCTGCTCCGTTGGCTGATCGCCCGGCTCGCGGTTCACGCCGTGATCGATGAAGGTGCCAACAGGAATCTTTGCGAGGAGCTGGGGAGCACCCCCGGCATGGTCGACATGATAGTGAGTAAGTAGAACGAAATCTATTTTCGACAGACCGGCCTTCTTTGCAGCTGCAACAATACGATCTGCGTCGCGTCCCGCATTGCCTGGCCAGCCCGTGTCGATGAGTAGCGACTGCCCTGCGGGCGTGCCAAAAAGCGTAGCTTGGCCACCTTCGACATCCACAAAATAGATTTCCAGTGGCTTGTCCTGCGGCAGAGCCGAGGACGACTCTGCCAATGCAAAAAAAGCCATGACGAATGTGACCCCCACCATTGCAGAACTGACGACCGACCGCATGTGTCCTCCTGTTACCTGATCTCTCTAGGGTCTAAGTTCTGTACCAGTAAATCATCCTAATTCTTGTGGGCGTTGCACTACACCCAGCCGGCATCAATCACGCAGCTCTGATTTGTGATTGCCGAACTGTCGTCCGACGCTAGAAACAAAACCAGCCGTGCCACTTCTTCCGGAAGGATCATTCTCTTTAACGACTGATTGGCCAGTATCTCGGCCTTGTATTCTTCAGTAAGCCACAGCCGCTGCTGGCGCTCAGTCAGTATCGCGCCGGGCATGATGCAATTGACTCGGATATTATGAGCGCCGAGTTCGTGGGCAAGCGTACGGGTCAGTCCGACGATCGCGGCCTTCGCTGTAACGTAGACAACCTGATTGGTCGAAGGAATCACCCATCCAATCGAGCTCATATTAATGATTGAGCCGCGTCGCGCTTTCTGCATCGATGGAATGACAGCTTGAGCCATGAAGAACTGATGTTTCAGATTTACGGCGATTACCTGGTCCCAATAGGCAGATGTAACTTCCTCACTCTTATGACGGGTGTCATTGCCCGCATTGTTCACGAGAACATCGACGGTGCCAAATTTTTCTAGAACGGATTGTACTGTTCTTTGTGCTGCAACAATATCGGTCAAGTCGCAGTGGTAGTAGACGGGCGTAGTCGCGCCTGCCACCATCAGCCGTTCGATGAGTTTCTCTGCCGCTCCATCTTGAATGTCCATGAAAGCTACCTTGACACTCTGCATTGCAAGGGCTTCAACGATTGCCTCACCAATGCCGGCAGCACCGCCCGTCACGATGACGACGCGACCGCGAAGGCTTGGATACGAAGCAAATCCATCAGTTTTTCCCATGGAACAATTTTCCTGGTGCTCGTTCTACCTACTGCGATTCTCCCTAGTGCGATTCGCGCGTAACCGCAGTCCCGCGGCAGCCAACCAGAAAATCGAGATCGGCGCCCTCCGAGGCCTGCATCACATGCTCTACGTACAGTTGTTGATAGCCCCCGGTTGCCGGCGAAGGAATCGGCTTCCACGCGGCACGTCTGCGAGCGAGCTCTTCGTCCGATACATCGAGATGCAGACGACGGGCGTCGACATCGAGTTCGATGACGTCGCCATCCTCGACAAGGGCCAACGGCCCGCCAGCGGCCACCTCAGGGCACACATGCAGCACCACGGTTCCGTACGCAGTGCCACTCATCCGAGCATCGGACACGCGGACCATGTCCTTCACGCCTCGGGCAAGAAGCTTCGGCGGTAATCCCATGTTTCCGACCTCGGCCATGCCTGGATATCCTTTTGGGCCGCAGTTTTGCAGGACGAGTACGGAATTCTCGTCGACCTCGAGTTCGGGATCAACGATTCGCTCCTTATAGTGCTCGATTGTACGAAAGACGACCGTGCGGCCCCGATGCCGCATCAGGTGTGGAGATGCGGCAGAAGGCTTCAGCACAGCCCCATCTGGAGCGAGGTTTCCACGTAACACCGCGATACCGCCGTGCTCCACCAATGGATTGTTCAACGGTCGAATCACCTCTTCATTCCAGTTCGGTGCGTCCTTGCAGTTTTCTCCAATCGACTTCCCAGTAACGGTGAGCGCATTTGAATGCAGCAGGTTCTCGCTGTCGAGGGCTCTGATCACCGCCGGAAGTCCACCCGCATAATAGAAGTCTTCCATAAGGAAGCGGCCCGAGGGCATGAGATCGACTAAGGTGGGTGTGTTGCGACCAATACGGTCCCAGTCATCGAGCGTCAGGGGAACACCAATTCGTCCAGCGATCGCAAGCAGGTGAATAACCGCGTTGGTGGATCCCCCAACTGCTCCATTGACGCGGATGGCATTCTCGAAAGCCTCTTTCTTCAGTACTTTGGAAATACACAGATCCTCGCGAACCATCTCTACAATGCGGCGTCCGGACACGTGCGCCAGGACTCCGCGACGCGAGTCGACCGCCGGAATTGCCGCGTTGTGCGGCATGGAGAGGCCCAAGGCTTCCACCATCGATGCCATAGTCGAGGCTGTTCCCATGGTCATGCAATGCCCGGCGGAGCGAGACATGCAGGACTCAGCTTCGTTGAATTCGATTTGGGTCATCGTTCCGGCTTTCACCTCTTCGCTGAATTGCCAGACGACGGTGCCCGATCCGATATCCCTGCCATGAAATTTTCCGTTGAGCATGGGACCACCGGATACAACGATCGCTGGAATATCGCAGCTCGCCGCTCCCATGACCAGCGATGGCGTGGTCTTATCGCAGCCGCACATCAGCACCACGCCGTCGATGGGATTGCCGCGAATGCTTTCCTCTACGTCCATGCTGACCAGATTGCGAAACAGCATCGCGGTTGGCCGAAGATTTGTTTCGCCCATTGACATGACCGGAAATTCCAGCGGCAGGCCGCCGGCCTCCCATATTCCGCGCTTCACTTGATCCGCGAGCGTGCGCAGATGCGCATTACATGGCGTTAGCTCGGACCAGGTGTTGCAAATACCGATCACTGGCCGTCCATCGAACACATCGCTGGGAAACCCCTGATTACGCATCCAACTGCGGTGAATAAATCCGTCTTTGTCATCCCCACCGAACCAGGCTGCGGATCGAAACGTCCGTTTTTCGGGCATACCTATTTACTCCAGTTCTGAGAGCGTCTGTGGGATCTCACGTTTTCTTTGCCTTCCGCTGAATATACTAGTTTGCTGGATTACGTTCGCCAGCTCAACTCTGGTTCACCACTGCCGGGGGTCATACGAAACACGAAGATGGCGCGTTTTTTGCGGGAGCTCTCTTTCAGCTGAAAACGCAAAGCGCGGGGACGATCCGAGTTTTTCTCGGGGTCCGGACACTTCCGTTGCGGGAAAGAAATCGGCACCTGTTTCCGGAGAAGAGACAAATAGTTCGGGGAGGACGAATGAATCAGATCGATCTTAATGACCGTTGCGCGGTTGTCACCGGAGCGGCGCAAGGCATCGGCCTCGCTATTGCCCGCCGCCTCCTCGCTTCGGGCGCCACAGTCTCCCTGTGGGACCGTGATGCGGATTTGCTCGTTGCCACTGTGGAGAAAATCGGCCAATCGAACACGGTGTCACACGAGTTTGTCGATGTCTCAGTTCCCCAAGCTGTAGCTGCTGCGGCAGGCGCGACGATCCAGAAACATGGGAAAATCGACATTCTTGTTGCCAACGCCGGCATCGCAGGCCCTAACCACAAATCGTGGGAGTATCCAATCGATGCTTGGAAGCAAATCATCGATATCAATTTGACCGGAGTCTTTTTGTGTTGCCACGCAATCGTACCTTACATGCTCCGGCAGAATTACGGACGAATCGTGAACGTCGCTTCGATCGCTGGCAAGGAAGGCAATGCAAACGCCTCCGCCTATAGCGCCTCCAAAGCGGGAGTGATTGCCTTCACCAAATCGCTGGGAAAGGAAACTGCCGCTCAGAATATCTCGGTGAATTGCATCACGCCGGCGGCCGCGCGTACGCGGATCTTTGAGCAAATGACGCAGGAGCACATTGATTTCATGTTGTCTCGTATTCCCCGGGGGAGGTTCTTAGAGGTGGATGAAGTAAGCGCCATGGTCGCCTGGCTAGTCTCGGAGGAGAACTCCTTCACGACTGGTGCCATCTTTGACCTGAGCGGCGGCAGAGCGACGTACTGACCTCCTCTGCGTTCCACTCCAACACAGATCGCTGGCTTTCGAACACGTGTATTGGTCAGACACTTACTAAAGAGCTAGCACATTGTTCTCCTCTTGTGCTCCAAGTGGCGACTTCAAGGTCAAGGGCTCTGTTCAGTAGGGTTAGTTAGGCCTATCTACGAGTGAGCTGGCGGAGCGCACAGTCTGGCGCTAACTTTTCTCCGCGAGAATTCCCTGCTAACAGGGAAAATAACAGGGAATTTGCGAAATTTTGACCTCTAAAACTGCGGTCTTTCTCGCTAAGTCACACATTTGGCAGGAGAAGTATCCTATGCAGGCGTAAAATCGGAACAGGGAATTATCAGGGACATAACAGGGAGATATCAGGGAATTTATTTGCCTGATCAGGGAATTTGATGCAGGGAGATTTTCCGGAGATCATGGAGAGATGGATTGCGGCCCGCCGAGCCGTCCGCCACCATCACTCACTCGCTTTCGTTCTGCACGAAACGTTTGAGAAGCTTCAAGTCGCCGGTTTTCCAATCGGCCAGACGGGCTTCTTGGATCACGATCGCTGAGTCAATGCTCCAGGAGAGTGCCGTCTTGTCCACGAATTGAATGTCTATAAAGAGGATGCCTTGCTCGAATTTGTGTTCCACCCAATCGACGACTTTGCCGTGCGCACCAGGATATTGTTTGCCGTGCGCGAGTCGCTTGGGTTTCTGCGTTCTTCTTTTCTCAACTCGACGTTTGTTCATTCCCTGGTCCTCAACTTTCGGCGTGATCAAGAGCTGCGCATCGGCAAGCGGCTAGCTGATGGTGTTATTGCCGTGTGTGGGAT
>JBAPOI010000373.1:0-3341 GCA_049279555.1 Candidatus Sulfotelmatobacter sp. | reverse complement strand
GAAAGTCCCAAGGAGCGCGGCTGTCGGTGGCCTTCGGCACTCCATTCCAGTAGTAGAAGAATCTTTTCAAGCTGACGACGGCGAAACGTCCCGGGTCTTCGCGGATCCAGTCGAATGCTAGGCGCTTGCAGTCCGCCGCATAGGCCAGTTCGCCCATACGTTGAAATTTTTCGAACTCAAGTTTATTTAGATTCGGCTGAAGGTAAGCCATCAGCATCCCGTCGGTGCCCTTCCAGTTGCCGAGGCGGAATTGAAGACCGAAATCGTCGCGCAGAAACACGAAGCGGCCGAAGACTTCGTAATTCCGAATCAGCCACGGAGAAAGCACGAGAAAAAAAATTGCAGACGACAGAACCACGCCGCACAGTGAAATGAGATTATTCTTAGATCGTTGTCGCCAAATCCATAGGCCGCAGAAAGGCAGGAACGCGAGCATCGATGGACTGGCCAGTGCATCCACACCCCATAACAGCCCAAAATAAATCCAGCCTTGCCAGCCATTCCACTCCTGTAGTTCAAGTGCGAGCAGAAAAATCAGCGCAAGGACGAGCGGGCTGAACGTCGTATCCCAAATCCAGTGAATCGACCAATACCAAATGTAGGGATTAAGCGCCCATGCTCTTGCCGACCAGATTGCGACCTGTTCGCCGAATGTTTTGCGCGCGACTAGAAAAATAGGGATGGTCGTGAGCGCCGCGAAGAGGCTGTTAATAGTTAGCAAAACCCACGCCGATGCGTAGGTATAGATGCCGAAAATCCTGAAGACTCCCGCCATCAGATACGGATACAGCGGCGGCTCCCATGCGCTTGGGCCGGTGTTGCCCCCATAGGGATTACTGAAACCCTGGCCCAGCGCAATCGACCGCGCGACGCGACCCATCTCCCAACCGAAGCCAAAGTGATCTTCTTCCGGACGCGTGTGGTACTGCCGAAAAACGCCGATCATCGCCACTTGCAAAAGAAGAGATGCGACGACGAGCCACAACACAGACTTGGGAACGGCCGGCAGGGAAGCTTTCTCCATCGTGCGGAAGTGTATCAGGAGGAGCTATATTCAGAGGTCACCGATCAGAAGCGTAACGCGGAAGACTGTTACTCGGGAGGCAACCGAGTGAGGCTAACTGCGAAAGGTTTAGTCGGTCGAACCTTCCTCTCGGCAGCTTTCCACCATCGACTACGTGGAGTAAAGCGATATCGAATGAGCGTCCAAATGGCCAGCCATCCGTCCGAATGACGAATCTTCTTGCCTTCGCCCGCCGAGCGCGGTGCATAAGAAACTGGCACCTCGGCAATCTTTTCTCCCATGCGGCAGAGCTTCGCGGTAACTTCTGGGCAAAACTCGAAACGACGGCAGTCCAAGTCAATTTGTGCAATTACCGATCGCCGAAAAACCTTATAACAAGTCGCTTCGTCGTGGATGCCAGCGCCATAGAGAAGATTGGCTAGATGAGTCAAAAGCTTTGCGCCTAGAAAAAATCTGAGACCGCGCTCCGGTCGGTCTGGCCGCACGCCGTAGACCACGTTTGCCCGATTCTGCTTCAGAGGTTGCAACAGCGCGGCATAATCCTGAGGGTCGTACTCCAGGTCCGAATCTTGAATCAGGATGTATTCACCGCGGGCATACTCAAACGCAGTACGAATCGCCGCACCTTTTCCGCAATTTGTTTCGTGAAAAACGACAGTGACGTCATCGGCGAGCAGCATCGCGCGGAGTTTTTCGCGCGTGCCATCGGTGGACCCGTCATCGACGATGATGATCTCCTTTTTCACGGGTGACGCGTGAATCGCACAGACCAATTCGTCGACGTGCGCTACTTCGTTGTAGACGGGCACGATTACAGAGACGCACTCCTTCCATCGCTCGTTCGTTGCGGCTGGAGTTCGCTGCGGTCTCATGTGTAACGGAACAGCCATCACCATGCAGAATATCCGTCGATCTCAGGTCGGCGCAACTTGAACTGGGAAGCCTGAAGCTGTCAGGATGGCATCCTTGACCTTAAAGCTATAAGGCCGGCCGCATGGTGAGATGGGGCCGCCGGTACTCGATTCTGGCATAGTATGGTCTGCGTGTCTCGGATTCGCTCACTTTCGAAATGATCCCGGCCGGTAAGCGTCAAAGCCAGATCGAATTGCGCCAGGAGAGCTTGCTACCGCTGCTTGTGCTGGCAGCCGGCCTGCTAGCGCGGCTCTATGAAGCCTGGGCATACTTCCTCAATCCCGACGAAGCTCTGCACAATCTACTGGCGAGCCAGACTTCGCTGGCGCTTTCTTATAAAGCTGCTCTCACGAACGCCCATCCTCCTTTGCTGATTCTTGTGCTCTACTACTGGCGGTCGCTCGAACAGTCAGAGCTGATGCTGCGCATGCCATCTGTTTTGGCGGGAACGGCTTGCTGCTGGATCGCCTATCGATGGCTCAAACTGGTCACAGATCGATCGACTGCCTTCATCGGGCTGTTGCTGTTCGCATTCTCGCCAGCGCTCATTGAGTTGTCGGCTGAAGTGCGGCAGTACGCACTGCTCTTGTTCTTCATGTCGAGTTGCCTTTATCTATCGGAGCGCTCCCTTCGCGAGAATTCCAGCTTTCTGATGGCCTTGTTTTCTCTCTCCCTCTGCGGCGCCCTGTTGACCCACTATTCCGCCCTCATCTTCGCTTTTACGCTGGGCGTCTACATGCTCGTGCGGCTCTACCCTTACCGAGAGCGGATCCGCCTGATTGCGACCTGGGCTGCAGGGCAAATTGCGGCACTTGCTCTCGCGTCCTATTTCTTGATCACTCACGTTGCCGAGCTGAAGCGGCGCGGGATGGCGGAGGGAATCGCTGAGACCTGGCTCAGGAAATCGATCTTTCATGCCGGCGAAAATCACGCACTAGTGTTTATTGCGACACAAACTTTGCGAGTGTTTACGTATCTGCTCAGCCACGGGGTTGGTGGCACGCTGGCCCTTTTGGCGTTTCTAGTGGGGATCATTTCACTGCTCAGATGGAAGAGGGCATCCGGTGAGGAGCGCCCATCGCCGCGCGAGCTAGCGCTCTTGCTAGGCCTTTCCTTCGTGGTGAACTGCGGCGCCGCTCTGGCCGGGCTCTATCCTTACGGCGGAACCCGGCACAATTCCTTCCTCGCGCTATTTGCTTTAAGTGGCACAGCAGTCGGCCTGTCTTTGTGGAAGCCGGCGCGAGAGTGGGTCAAACCGCTGATCATCATTCTCTGTCTCGCTGTTTGCAACTTCTTTCCTGCGCCGCCGCCACTGATCAGGCCCAGAAATCACCACCGCGTTTTGATGGAGCAGGCAATGAATTACCTGCGGCAGTCGGCCCCTCCAGGCTCTATCGTTCTTACC
>JBAPOI010000372.1:0-18186 GCA_049279555.1 Candidatus Sulfotelmatobacter sp. | reverse complement strand
GCGAGCAACGCTTGGCATAGCCCGCAGCAAGTGCCTGGTCTGCGGAGTGCGATGCAGGGTGCGGGCAATTTTTCCCACGCCCTTGGTTAAGTGCGGAGTGACGCGCGAAACAGTTTTCGCGAGCCGGGGAAGCGCCTTCTTCGCCATGGGCAGCACGGCTTTTGCCACCACCGGAAGCAACTTGCTTGCAGCCATTCCAATTAGAGGCAGGAAGTGTTCCGCGGCTTCCTGTTCTGTCTCCGATTCCGCGGCCAGTTCTCCGAGGTGCTCCATCATCGCGTCGGGATAGATTTTGCGAATCGGGTTTTCGAACTCGGTCTCGAACTCCCCTTCAAATTCTCCCTCGCCTTCAAACTCGCCCTCGCCGAGAAGGCTGCCTACCGCGTTGCCGATGGCGCCCAGCCAGCCTTCGCCTTCGACTTCCCCTTCGAACTCCCCCTCGAATTCTCCCTCACCTTCGAATTCGCCTTCGAGCTCGGTTTCGAATTCATACTCGGACTCGTATGCCATGATCCTTCCTCCTTGATATTGTGGCGACCTGTGAGTGAACGCGGTTAGCGCACAGCGCGACGGCGTCGGCTGGTTTGCGGACGTTTATAAGCGCGGCTGACCTTGACGTTGCGTGCCAGCGCCGCGCGGCACGCCTTGTGGCTGCCGAGCACTTTACGAACCTGTTTCGCCGCCTCACGGCCGGCGCTCTTTCGCGTAATGGGCATTCCCTTCGCGGCTTTTTGCTTCAAAATCTTCACGGTGCGCCGCATGACGGTAGGCACAACGCGAACCAAGGGTCTGGTGCCGCGCCGGCGACGGAGAATCTTGGCGAGGACCGCGCCACCGCGCACCAGATGTTTCATGATGCGGCGAAGAGCGCGCCGGTCGGATGGCGAGAGCACGGTAATCACCGCGGCTCCAGCCATAGCTTCTGCTTCTCCTTCGTGCTGTTCATGAGAAGCGGCTTCGGCCATCATCTCCGCCATTGCTTCGTTGTGGGAGAGTTCATGAGAAGCGATCTCGTGCGCCATTTCCTGTTCTCCCTCGAACTCTCCTTCGCCTTCAAACTCGCCTTCGAATTCTCCCTCACCAAGAGCGGAACTGGCCGCTTGGCCGAGGATGGTCCCGAATGGGCCGCCAATCGCTGTACCAACGATGGGCGCTGCGACCTTCGCAATCTTCTTTAGAAAGGGCGCGGCACGCTTCAGAAACTTGCCAATGCCGCCAAAGAACTGCTCAGTTTCGAATTCCCCTTCGAACTCGCCTTCGAATTCGAATTCGCCTTCCCCTTCAAATTCGCCTTCGCCTCGAACTCTCCTTCGAATTCACCCTCGCCTTCGAATTCGAATTCACCTTCCCCTTCAAATTCGCCTTCGCCTTCACCAAGAAGGCTGCTCGCGATATTGCCGATGGCGCCGAGCCAACCCTCGCCTTCTACTTCGCCTTCAAACTCGCCTTCGTGGAATTCCTGCTCGAGTTCCTGCTCCAGTTCGCTCTCCTGCATGTCCGCCATGTTCAGCCTCCTTGTAAATAATGACGACGCTCGTGAACTTAGCCCGCAACCAGGAATTCGTCTAGTCACATCTTGTGGGGAACTCAATTCAGGTCACTCGAATGGGCGACACGAAGGATCGCGTCGTGCTGTCCTTTGCGCCGATCAAAGCATCTGGATTTATCGGGCGCCGTGCATGCCAGAATGCATCAGGAGAGCGCAGGTTTTGGGCACGACGACATGGCAGGAAGTGAATTCACTTAGCAAGTTCTGCTACCATGATCGTTCGATGAGGTGGTCATGCCCGAATTTGTGATCGAGCGCGAGATTCCCGGCGCAGGGAGTTTGTCGGATGCGGAACTGCAGGCAGTCGCCAAGAAATCAGTGGGCGTGCTGAAGGACATGGGACCGGGAATCAAGTGGCTCCACAGCTACGTCACGGGCGACAAAATTTATTGCGTGTACCAGGCGCCGGACGAGGAAACGGTCCGCGAACACGCACGCCGTGGAGGTTTTCCAGCGAATCGTATTTCGGCAGTCCGGCGGATGATCGATCCCGATACCGCAAACTGATTTAGCCAACGTTTCACGTCCGGAAACTGGGTTCCGAGTCGCCGTCAAGCGCCTCACGGACTGCTTGCTCAACCGGCATCGCCCAGCCTTCCATCCACGCCGTCAGACCTGCAGCATTGCCAAGCGTTCGGCGCGCGAATTCCAAGGCCTTCTCCAATCTTGGTTGTTCGGTCGGTGTGAGCGGCGCGCCCAATCGTTGCCGAAGTGCGGCAGCGGCTCCGGCTAAGTGCAGCGATTGCTCTGCGTTCGATTGCGCCGCAGCACTTACGGCGAGACATTCGAGTGCCCTCGCGATCCCGCGTTTGTGACCCAACTCCCGAAACATCTCGATGCTTTCGCCGTAAAGACAGCGGGCTTCGGTGTCGTTCCCCTGATCGTAGCTCAGACTTGCGAGATCGGAGAGAGCGCTGGCAATTCCCCAGCCGTCCCGCAGTTGGCGGAACGCCGCGAGACTCTGTTCGCAAAATGAGCGTGCGGCAACCAAGTCCGCTCTTTCCCGCGCGACGTCGCCCTGGTAATTCAGTGTCCAGGCTACGCCGGCGCTATCTCCGGCCTTGCGAAACATCGTCAGGCACTCGTCGTAAAGCGAGGAAGCACGCGTATATTCGCCTCGCAACTTGGTCACGTTGGCGAGATTGCTGAGGGCGCGGGCGATGTCAGCGGAATCGCCGAGGTCCTTCCATATCGCGACACAGCGCTCGAACAGTAAGGAGGCAGTGTCCATTTCGCCACGGTCGCGAGCGTTTACCGCGAGAGCGTTCAGGGCGACGGCAACGCCGCGGCTATCGTTGAGCTCGAGACAAATCTCCATACTCTCTTCGAGCAGTTTCCGCCCAGATCCGTAATCGCCCTGCTCGCCCGCGAGAACTGCTGCGGCGAACAGCAGGCGCGCACGCAGCTTAGGACGCGCTGCAGTTCCTTCCATCACGAGCAGTCTGGCAATCGCGTCCCGGCCCTCGGTGAGATATTCCCTCGTTTCCCAGAAGCGAAACAGCGCGGCGCCGAGCCGGAGGCCCCACTCGGCTTCCCCCGTTTTGATCAGATAATCCAAGGCCAGGCGGAAATTGTCGTGCTCGAGATCAAAACGGTCGAGCCATTCGGGATGAGCCACCACGTCCTCGGCCCCTTCTTCGGCGAGCACGAGGTAATACGCAGCATGGGCGCGGCGAGCCGCCGCTCCATCGTCGCTCATGCCGAGCCTCTCGAGTGCATACTCGCGGATGGTGTTGAGCATGAGGAATCGCGTCTCCGCATCGACTTGCTCCATCTGCTGCACCAGGCTCTTGTCCACCATGGAAGCCATGCCGTCGAGTATGTCGAGACCTAAATCCTCCTTGGTATCGCACACCGCCTCGACGCCTTCTAGCGTGCAGCCGCCGGTAAACACCGAGAGCCTTCGCAACAGAGTCTGCTCCGCGGCGTTAAGCAAGCCATAACTCCAGTCCACTGTGCTGCGAAGAGTTTGCTGCCGCGTCGGCAAATCGCGGGGGCCGCCTGTCAACAAGTTCAGACGGCTCTCGAGGCGGGTCAGAATAGCGGATGGCGAAAGCAGCTTAATACGCGCCGCTGCGAGTTCGATCGCTAGGGGCAAGCCGTCCAAACGGGCACAGATGGCTGCTACCGCGGGTGAATTTTCTCTGGTCAACGTGAATTCGTGTTTCACCGCCTGCGCGCGATCCACGAAAAGCGCGACTGCCGGGAGACTCGTAAGTACGTCGAGCGGCGGAATGGACTTGAGGTCCGGCAGCGCAAGCGGTGGCACGGGGAATTCATGTTCACCATAGACATGAAGCGGTGCCTGGCTTGTGACCGCGATCTTTAGCTTCGGGCCGGTGGTAAGTAGCTGCGCAATAACCGGCGCGGCGGAGACGAGGTGCTCGAAGTTGTCGAGCAAGAGAAGCATTGGCTGATCCAGGCCGCTCACGTACTCTTTCAAGCTTTCCTGTAACGACTGATTCGCGGTTTCGCGTACCCCCAGCGCTTGCGCAATTGTGGAAGCGATCAAAGCGCTATCGCTCACTGCCGATAGAGGAATGAAGGAAACGCCCGCGGGAAACTCGCCCGCGGCATCGGCCGCCACCTGCAGGGCGAGTCGAGTCTTCCCGATGCCGCCCGGGCCCGTGAGGGTCACGAGTTGCACATTCGCGCGACTCAAGAGCTGACGGAGAGCGGTCGCTTCGTGTTCGCGTCCGATAAATGCCGTGCGTTGCACCGGCAGGTTGTTGGGACGAGACTCCGAAGGGCGTACCGATGCTTCGGCAAGACGGTCGCGCACGGAGGCGAGGTCGCGAGCCAAATCGTGGGTGGAAGCGTAACGATCCTTGGGATCCTTGGCCAGACAGCGTTCGACGATCCAAAGGAATGGCGGCGGCGCTTGCAGCATTCTGGAGCCTAGACGCTCCGGCTCATCGCGAAGGATCGCGGCCATCGTCTCCGCATGAGTCTTTTTCCGGAAGGCGGGAGATCCCGTGACCATCTCATAGAGTACCGCCCCAAAAGAAAACTGGTCGGAACGAAAATCGAGTTCGTTGCCGGTGGCTTGCTCAGGCGACATGTAGCCAACCGTACCCAACACTGTTCCATGCTCCGTGATAGTGGTCGAAGCCTCTGAATCCGGAGTGTCGTTAACTCCCCGCAGCTTCGCCAAGCCGAAATCCAGAATCTTGGCGGTAGCGTCGCCAGAAACCATCAGATTCTCCGGCTTCAAATCGCGATGAACGATTCCGATCATGTGCGCTTTGGCGAGAGCATCGGCGATCTGCGCCGCGATTGCGACAGCTTTGCGAAATGGAATCGGGCCAGACTCCAGCAATTCTCGGACCGTCTGGCCAATCACCAGTTCCATGGAAATGTAGCGAGTTCCGTTCACGTGCCCGAGTTCATAGATCGTGACGATGTTCGGATGATTGAGCGCGCAGGCCGAACGGGCTTCCTGCTCGAAGCGCGATAACAGTTCCGGTTGAGAGCAGCGCTCTATCGAAAGAGTCTTGATGGCGACTTCGCGTCCCAAGCGAGTGTCCCTGGCGCGATAGACCTCGCCCATGCCGCCAGCGCCTAATCGCTGGAGAATCTCATAATTTCCGAAACGCGTACCGGGTGACAAGGCGGACGGGGCTGATGGAGTTTCCGGCGGGTTCATTGGCCTCGGTGTGACGCAGCTAGAGCCGCACTCAGCTGCACTGACTCGCTGAATTGCCTGGTCGCCACGATGAGCTTCGCGGCCGCTCTTCAGAGTTCGTCTATCATACCCCAGATTTCCGGTGATGAGTCACGGATGTTCGGTCATTGCAGCGTCCGTAGCGGGGCGGGCATTTGGTTAAGGCGTTTCCTCTTCCACTTCAAGCGCATCCACACTTGCGTAGTTGACGTCAGGGACGAAAGAAACGATTAACTTTCCTTGCGCATTCGGCCGAAGGCCATGATAGGTCTTTACCAACGCGCGTCCAGAACCCGCTGCTTCCACAATATCTAGGTTGCGCGTCAGTGCGATGCCATTGCAAAAGATATCGAAGACGCGGCTGCCAACTCCACCCCTCTTCGAGCCTTCCACTCCCCAGTATTTTTCGGAAAAATATAGTGTCAGCCTGTAACTTCCTTTGTCAACCGGAAGCGCATAGTTGAAGTTACCGTATCGTTCACCGGCGAACAGGCCCGGCTCCGAGGTACCGCCAATCGCAACCTTATCGGACGCAAGCTGGCCGCTGCTGTAGTAGGTATCGGGCATCCATAGATTGCCAGCCGCATCCGCGAAGAAACTGTTCTGAGCCACCATGCGAATCGGGCGCAACCGATGCGGCAAGCCTGGGACGATCTCAATCGCATTGATGATCGGCAAACCCAGCGAACCCATAAAGTCGAGGTGAAGATAGCCATCCTTGTTGGGAGATATGTCGCGAAATACGCGAACATCGGCGGTATTTGCTCCCGCATCCGAAACGATATCGAATTGCTTGAGGAGCGGACTTCCATTGAGTTGAATGTCGAATACGCGGCTGTTCTCTCCGCCGCCGAGCGAACTGGCGGGACTATAAGTAGTCTCGGCGAAATGAAGCCGCAACTCATAAGCGCCTGGAGCGAGGGGTATCTTGTATGAAAAAACTCCCGTTCTGCCAGTCAGATACAATTCCGGGTTTCGGGTTCGGGCAATATGCTGGTTGGGAAGCTCTGTGGCGGCGCCTCCCTCGAAGTATCGATCCCCGCTCCAGACATTCCCTTCCTCGTCCTTGAAGATGGGACGTGAGTATCCGCATCGAATTCGAATCTCCAGACCCGCGGCTAGAGCAGAGATAGGAGATGGCGGCGCATGCGGTGCGTCAGTTGCGCTCGCATGTCGATGGCGATTGATCCACCAAATCGAGAAACCGCCAGCCACAATGGCCAACACCAGGGCAATAACTAGAAATCCCTGTCGGCTCAACAGGCGCTTGGGTGCCAGGCTCGGTGGGACCTCTTCCAGATGGCTGCGATCTCTTCGATCGCCGTTTTCTGTTCCCCGATTCCAAGATGGAGCCGGAATCCGATCCACAAACTCAGGACGATAGTGCCCGGTGGCTACCACAATCTCGATGGGTTGATCCGCTCCTTCGCCTTCATAGAACTCTCGCAACTTCTTCCTCAGGCGAAAAAACTCCACCCGAACAATCGAATCCGTAGCCTGGTCGAAGGATTGAGACCGGCCAAAGACGTCCGTCGCAATCGAATATTCCTTGATGGCGTCGCTGTCGCCATCAAAATGTCTTTCGCAAATATATTTCAGCAGGTTGGCTAGCCGCGGCTTGTTTTCGAAGGCGCGAGAGGTCAATACCGCGTACAACGCTGCGCGCTCTTTGGCCCTACGGCCCGGATCGACGTGGTCCGGACGAGGAATCGTTCCCCGAGTCGTCATCCGCAAACATCTCCGCTGCTTACTGTCGATGATTCAGTCCCGCCCGAATCGTCGATTCAGGTGCGATTCCAAAGCCGGGCGTCCTAGCCCGCGGTGCACATCCGAAATATATATCGCTGATAACGCTTCATGTAACGTCAGCATTTAACCGTTACGAAAACCGGAAGGTAACTAAGGCTAACGTTTCGCAGTGACGCCGAATCACCTAGAGTCGGGAGCGGCTTAGCAGATTTCGTACTGATAGAAGAAATCCCGACCAACCACCGAGCGTTCCAACGAATTGAGGATAATAATGAGAAAAGCTTACTGGATCTCCCCCGCGATGTACGCAGCTCTGTTGTTCTTCATCGCGAACGTCGCTCTAGCGGCCGAAGGGCCTTATGGCGGAACTCCGGCTCCCGTTCCCGGCACGGTTCAAGCCGAAAATTACGACACGGGCGGCCAAGGCGTCGCCTACAACGTGACTTCGATCAACGGGAGCGGAAACAGCTATCGCTCGGATGGCGTCGATCTGGAAGGTTGCGGAGATACTGGCGGGGGATATGACCTTGGCTGGACAGCCAGCGGACAGTGGTTCCGCTATACCATCAACGTGGCCACGGCAGGCGCTTACACGGTCACGTTCCGGGTGGCCGCTATCAACGCTGTGACCGATGCTTTGCATATTTCCAACTCATCTGGGACCAACCTCACCGGCTCAGTTAACGTTCCGGCAACGGGCGCCTGGCAAACCTATACCAATGTGACAGCCACGATCACATTGCCTGCGGGTCAGCAGACATTGACAATTAATCAGGATAATGCCGGTTGGAACCTGAACTATTCCACCTTCGCGTCAAAGTCGGGCGGCGAAGGGCCTTATGGAGGAACTCCCGCCGCAATCCCCGGCACGGTACAAGCTGAGAATTACGACACTGGCGGCCAAGGCGTGGGCTATGACGTCAGTTCGACCAACGGCACCGCCAACAACTACCGCTCCGACGGCGTCGATCTCGAAGTGACGACCGATACCGGCGGCGGCTATAACCTCGGCTGGACCGCCAGCGGACAGTGGTTCCGTTACACCGTTAACGTCGCCACGGCGGGACAATACACGGTCACCTTCCGCGTGGCGGCAATCAACGCGGTTACCGATGCCTTCCATATTTCCAACTCCTCGGGAAGCAACCTCACCGGGTCGGTCAATGTTCCCGCAACCGGCGCTTGGCAAACTTGGACCAACGTCACAGCCACGGTGACGCTCCCCGCTGGCGTGCAGACGTTGACTTTCGACCAGGATGGCCCCGGCTGGAACCTCAACTACTTCGCATTCACGTCCGGCAGTGGTGGTGGGACTGGCTCTTGCAGCGGAGTCTCCAACATCACCGTCGGCTCAACCACATACACGCCCCAGTGGTGCCAGGAGTTCAACGGCGCCGCAGGTTCTCCAGATACCGGAGTGTGGAATTTTGACCTTGGAAATAACGGCGGCTGGGGCAACGGCGAAGTAGAAGTCTACTGCGGGCCTCCGGGATATTCAGGCAATCCATCCCAGTGCCCAACAACCTTCAGCACTTCTACCGCTCCCGTCTATATCGACGGCAACGGGCACCTCATCATCCAGCCTAGAAATGTAAGTGGAACGTGGATCTCGGGCCGCATGCAAACCGAAAACAAACAGAACTTCACGTATGGCATTCTCGAGGCCAGTATCCAACTACCCAACACCACAAACCAAGGCCTCTGGCCCGCCTTCTGGACCTTGGGCAGCAACATCAGCACGGTCCCGTGGCCCACTTGCGGCGAAGCGGACATCATGGAGAATTGGTCTCCTCAAGTCGACGGCGGCGCAGGTCCCTCGGGGAACAATTCCACGATTCACACAGCAAAGACTGGAGGGAGCGGAATCGGAGCACGCTATACCTTCCCCAGCGGTGAATCAGCGGACACTGCCTTCCATACCTACGGAGTCGTCTGGACGCAAAATGAGATGCAGTTCTTTGTGGACAATGCATCATCGCCGTTCTTCACGGTTACGCCCAGCAGCCTACCTTCGGGAGACACCTGGCCCTTCAACCAGAGTATTTTCACAATCTTGAATGTAGCAATCGGTGGCACCTTGGGTGGATCGACCAGCGGCCTGTCCAATCCGCAGCCCATGATGGTGGACTACGTTCGCTGGTATACACCTCAATAGAGATACCGCCGTCGCGGTCATTTCGCGAGGGTGAACGTCAGTTTCGCCAGTAATGGGATGAAGATAAGGCATTCGTCGAATAACTCACGACGAATGCCTTTTGTCCTCAGATCAGACTTTTATCCGTGCAGTAGCTTGATGGCGGGCGCAACTTTCAGCATTCTTCATTTCCGCAGGCAACCTGGCATATTACTACAGCCCTCCGAATACCTCGGAATCCGGCTTGACAGCCCTCAACGACGGGAATATATGTATCGCGTCACACTCAAGCAGACAGGGCTATTTGTGAGCCTGCATCTTTTCCACTTTCCGGCCAAGGAGGCCCGCGATGACGACAGTTCCGATCCCGACATCAGATGTGAAGCTCGAAATCGTCAAAGCTCCGGAAGGAATTCGCGTCCGCTGCGCCGGCAAGATCACGTCGACCAGTTCCGTCATGCTCCGCACCGAAGTTCGGGGCGTGATTCCGGAAGCGAAGCGAATCGTATTGGACTTGGCTGACGTAACCAACATGGATAGTTCCGGTCTAGGTGCGCTCGTCAGTCTTTATGTTTCTGCCAAAGGACAAAATTGCGAATTCAAGGTCATTCATCTCAACCAACGATTGCAAGAGTTGTTTCGACTCACGAAGCTGGCTTCAGTATTCCAAGGGCGCGACGATTTGCCCTGGGGATGAATGAGGATTAGCGCCGTCAAACGACCTAAAGAAAGGGCATGGACGGGCGTAGCCGATCATTCCACGACTCGCGTGTTCCCTTCGGCCGGGAATCCGAAGTAGTAGTGATAATGATTCCTGCAGCCGGGGTTGAACTGTGCATCGCAGTTTGGACATCGGGACTCGCTCTGCATGTACTGCTGAATGGTTAGCTCAGCGCCGCAGCTTCCGCAGAGGACGGCCTGCTGATCCCATTCAATCTCTAGCCAGACCTCGATAGGATGATCCGCCAGTTCTGCATGACAATCCTTGCAAGCATAGTAAAAGCCACAACACTTCATCCTGATCGCAATGATGTCCGTTGGTCCGTGATAGTGCGCGCAGCGAGTCTGAGTGTCGAGGTCGATGCCGAGCACTTCTGGGAAATTGAGAACCATTGCGCTATCACGAAAGTATCCGGCCATTTATCCGATTGTCAGCAGTTCTTCGTAGAAGCCGCCAATCTCCCGTGCGCGATCGACGAAGTGTATTTCAAAGATCCAGTGCCGCTCTCGCCCTGAAGCATCCGGCATCCGCATACGGTTGTGGTTCTTGGGATGAACATAAAGAGTGATCTTGTCGCCCGCAATTTTCTCGTGAGGAAATACACCGATCAGATGTCCAGCGATGGGACCGCCATATTCCCATCCGGCTTGTTCCGCCAGCCTCTGAGCATATTGGTATAGATCGGCCCCCGTAATGTCTGGATTTTGCTGAAAATAGTTCTTGCCGTTTGCGAATCCTTCTTCGATATCCTGGCATAGCTTCAGCTTCAATGGGTCCGAACCAACGACGTAAGTGCGACCGAAATCAGCTTCCCACTCTTCGAACACAGGGCCCAGATCGAGAAACACGATGTCGTCTTCAGACACTTTCAGGTCGGGTGGGTTCTCCTCGTAAGGCTGCAGGGTGTTTCGGCCGGCACGCACGATTCGTTTGTGCCAGTAGCGGGTAATCCCATACATGCGCTGGGCGAGCGTGTAAATGCTCTCGTTGATTTCGGTTTCGGATGTTCCAGGCCGAATGAGACCTAGCTCCTCGACCTCGTCAAACAGTCGTTGGGCCTTGATCTGTGCATCTAACAAACCGGCTACTCGGGTGTCTTCGAATTGCTCCATGATTCAAAAGATTACAGGTTCAAAGATTAAAGCGCTCCAACTACTTCCTGAATGATTCGCTGCCGTATGGCGTAGCACAAAACCTAGGCATGGATCGTGCCGAAGCCGTGTCCACAAACATGAGCAGAAATCCGTCGGTTTCTCCTGATGTCCGTTACGGGTTCAGGTTTGGAGGCGAAGTTCGGCTTGTTAAAACGCCCATCGCCAGCGGTCAGCCAGTTAGCTCAGTTCCTTCACCGTGATTTCATACTTGAAGTTGTCCGGATCGAATGGATCCACTCGTCCCTCCGTCGTTTCCGCCTGAGGATACATGAAATACACTAGCGGCTGTTTGGCCGACCCTGGCAGCTCGACGTCGTGAGCGTAGTTATATGCCATCCAATTCATCTCCCATGAGCCGAACAGGCGCTGGCGTGCCTTCGACACCATCTCATCGCTTAACGGGCGATTCCCCGGCGGCTCTTCGAGAACTACTTTACGTATGTCTGCTGGATCCACCGGAACCCAGCCGTGTTCGCGGAGGTACACCTCCACGCGGCAGTGCTGGCCCTTGGTAGCTTTGTCCGTCGCCACTCCAAGGCTTTTGTAGCCAAAATCCGATTTGGCAATCCGTAAACCATAAACATGCCAGCGCCGGCAGACCGACGGAGCGTGCCAGGCCAACGTAGAGGGCATTCAAATCGGCACATTTTCCGCCCATATCGCCCGACTCCAGCATGAACCGGATGTCGCCGCGCCCGCAACCGCGGACCTTTGGATCGCGAAATGTGTTATCCACCACCCAGTCGTAAATAGCGCGAGCTTTCTCCATTTCAGTGGTCGCGCCAGCGGTCGCCTTGCGCGCGGTCTCTTTCACAATGCCGTCCGTAGGCACATAACGGCTGGGCTGAAGAAAATAGTCGAGATCTTCTTTTGAGACGTGCGGCGCTCTGCTTGGCACCGAGAGATCGACGGCGTAGTTCTTCAGCGAAACTTGGCTGGTCAGCATCAGCACTGGCTTCGCGTTCGAGGGATAAGTCGCCGACACGATGCCAAGTGCGTTCGGCTTGTCCTTGCTGAACTTAGCTGTTCCACCCTCAGCACTGAACCTGTTGGCATGCGTCCTCTGAAATGGCGTATCACGAATCAGCGCCGCTGGCAGCCAGATGCGAGTCACGCCACTGGGCTTCAGCACTTCTACCCGCGTGGTCACTGCGAAGTTCCGCCACCCCTCGCCCGACCGTAACGCATCTGCAAAGGCTGGTATAGATTTTGAGATGGCCAGCCCAGCGCAGATTGCGCCGCTCGACTGGAGAAAGTTGCGCCGATTCATAAGCTCCCCTCTGAAAAAGAAAAGTTGTCGTTACTGACTGATTTTGGTTGGGAACCGCCGACGGGGGTTTAGGAGAGGATTCAGGTGAAGCCGCGCATGAGCGTAGCCCGTGTGGGAGAGAATACACTCCCACTTGCTCTGCGACAAGTCGAGGCTTTTTGCTTCACGGGTCCGCGTCGAGTACTTGAATATGATTGTCCCGTCGCCAACTGAATATAGAAGCGCCCGGCGTTCAGGCGCAAGAGGGACGGCAAAAGACCCAAGTAATGGAGCCAGGTTCTGGATAGCTTCGGGGCGGCCGGTAATCCTGCTGCATCCGCTAGAAAAAATTGCTGACCCTTCTGGACCGACTGGTATGATGTTCGTCGATAAAAGCCAGATGGTTCTTTCTGGAATTGAATCTGAGTTAAACAAGGACAGTCATCAATTTATTCAGCCAAAAGGGGGACGCATTGACTGACTCGAGCCATAACGCTTTCAATCGTCGCGAGTTCATCCACGGCGCACTTGCTGGAGCCGCCTTCGCCGCACTGCCAAAGTTTGCTTTCTCTGCTGACGATCCCAGCCTTCAGTCGGTGCTGAGCCAAATACCGAAGATGCACGATGAGAATGTGAAGCGGCTGCAGGACTGGATCGCTTTGCCCTCAATCGCGGCCGAGAACCGCAACTATCCGCAGGGCCCTGACTATATGGCACAACTCGCTCGCGATGCAGGATTCGCGAACGTTGAAATTGTGCCAACATCGGGCAAGCCGGGGGTCTTCGGCACTCTGGATGCTGGTGCGGCAACCACCGTCGGCATCTATTTTATGTATGACGTGAAACAGTTCGACCCTTCGGAGTGGTCTTCGCCGCCGCTCGAAGGCCGGATCGTGGATAAGGAAGGGTTGGGCAGGATCTGCATCGGCCGCGGCACTGTGAACCAGAAAGGTCCTGAAACGGCCTTCCTCGGCGCCCTTCATGCCTTCAAGGCCGCGGGAACAAAGCTGCCGGTAAATCTCGTGCTCGTCTGTGAAGGAGAAGAGGAGATTGGTTCCACCCACTTTCCGGAGGTTGTCCACCAACCCAAGGTCACCGCTGCATTGAAAAAGTGCATGGGTGTGTTTATCCCAGAAGCGGGCCAGGACGTGGATGGAGGCATACAGATATCACTCGGCGCCAAGGGGGTAGTTGAGCTCGAACTGGTTTCCAGTGGAGAGAAATGGGGACGAGGGCCTAAACACGATGTTCACTCCAGCCTTGAGGCACAGGTGGACAGCCCCGCGTGGCACCTGGTGCAAGCGCTTAACACGCTCATCGAGTCCGATGGACACACGCCTGCTGTGGCAGGCTTTTTTGACAAGGCCAAGCCGCTTACTCCGGCCCAAATCAAGATGATCCAGGAGGCCGCTGCTCGCCGCAGTGAAGCCACCGTGAAGAAGCAGCTAGGCGTTGAGCATTGGGTGCACGACACAAATTGGCTTGACTCGCTCGTGCTGCTCGAATCCAAGCCCACGATCAACATCGAAGGCTTGGTGGGCGGATATACTGGGTCCGGTGGCAAGACCATTCTGCCGCATCGCGCCGTCGCCAAGATTGACATGCGGTTGGTACCGGACATGACGGCTGCCGGTACGCTGGTGCTTCTGAAGGATCATCTTGCCAAACACGGCTTCGGCGACATAGAAGTCAATATGAGTGGTGGCTACGATCCGACCCAAACCTCGCAGGATTCGAAGCTCATCCAGGCGCAAATTGCGACTTACCGCAAGCTGGGTTTGGATCCCGTGTTGTGGCCTCGATCCGCTGGCTCCTGGCCGGGATACATTTTCACTTCCGAACCTCTCAATCTTCCCGCCGGACATTTTGGAGTGGGGCACGGGACCGGGGCACATGCTCCGAATGAGTACTATCTGATCGATTCCACCAACCCAAAAGTTGCGGGCATTGACGGGGCTGTGCGCTCCTTTGTCGAGTATCTCTACGCTTTGGCATAAAGCAGAGGGATCGATAATTATCGATCCCTAGCCAAACCAAAGGCGGCTCGCAAAGGTCGAATCAAGGCTGAACCCCTGCATAAAGAGGAATCGCTCCGCGGGCGGCGTTCTTGTAAACCACGCCACCTTTCATGACAAACACAACGCGCCGAACGGCGGTAATGTCTTTCAACGGGTCTCCATCGAGCGCAATGATGTCTGCTTGAAAGCCGGGGGCGATCGAGCCTATCTGATCGCCCAAGCCAAGCGCTTCCGCGCCCACCGAGTTGGCGGAGAGCATCGCTGCCATCGGGTCCACACCACAATCGCGCACGCGATCAATGAACTCCTCTGCATTGCGCCCGTGCGCACCCGCCACGGCATCCGTGCCAAAGACAATTTTTAGCCCCGGAGTTTTTGCCGCGTGCTGCACGATCTCGTGGTCCATCGGCAGGATTTTCTCCATCGCCGCAAATCCCTCGACGGTGTAGCCTTCGGTGCCAAGATACTTTTCCTTGTACTGCAAATAGTTCTCGATGACTAGCCCGCATTGCGGATCGAAATAGGTGCCCTTCTCTGCCATCAATTTCAAGTCGTCGTCTGCGGCTAGCGTACCGTGCTCAACCTCAGTGCAGCCTGCGAGAGTCGCGGCGCGGACCGCCTCTTTGTAGGCGTGCACGAGCGTGCGCAGCCCCTGATTCTTTGCTTCATCACACGCCGCATTCAGTTGCTCCTGCGAAAGAGTCATTCCTCCGCCCTGGCGAATGGACTTCGACGCGAAGATTTTGATCAGGTCCGCGCCGGCTTGCTTTTGTTTCCTCACGTAAGCACGGATCTCATCGGGCGTGCCGGTCGCCTCGCCTCGCCCTTCGAGCGGTTCGTTGGCCGTCAGGATGCGCGGGCCGGGGAGCATTCCTTTCGCGATCGCATCGCGCAGTGGAATGTCGTTGGGCGCACCTACACTTTGCACGGTCGTGAAGCCCGCCATCAGCGTTACCCACGCATTCGACACCGCTTGATAGGCATCCTCTTGTGTTGTGCCTTCCGTGCCTGCATTTCTCCCGTCTTTGCCGAATATCCATGTAATGTGCAAGTGCGCGTCGATCCAGCCGGGCAACACCGTCAGGCCGCGCAAGTCATAGCCTACCGGCCCCTCGATCTTGGGACCTATCGCGACAATCTTGGAGCCCTCGATCACGATCGGAACGTCATGGAGTATGTAACCCTTGCCATCGAGCACCTCGCTCGCGGCGATGACGATGCGTTGGCGCGACGCCGGCATTTGCGCAGGAATTGGAGGCACCAGGAAGCAGACGCCGACAATGCTGAAGATGCATAAAATAGCCTTTGTCGATCGCATGACCGCTCCTTCTTCGGCTCGATCTGAAACAGAACTCTCGTTCCCACTGCGCCCTTTATCAGGAAGAAATCGACCACACCCGGACTTGGCGGCGGCAATCCGCATTGATGCTCGGAACTCGCGACCTACTCTGCCGGAACTTCTAGTCAGGCTCCCAGCAGGTTGATCTGGAGTTTCTGGTACCCGTGTTCACGTGCCCACAGGTCGAGAGGAATTGTCGCCAGCTCATCTACGACGGCAACTGCCAGCCCGGTTTTCGTCAAGTCGATGCTCTTCAGATAGGTGTGACACGTGTCGCAGACATCCACTCGGACGTGCGCGATCTCGGGCGCAGAATAAAACGCCATCTGCGGCTCTCTTTCTTCTCCGCAAGCTGGACAATAGATTCTGCGGAACTGCCATTCATGCGCGCAAAGCATACAGATCAGCGACTTTTTTGCACCGTCGCCTTCACTCCGCAGTACGCCGACGGCAGGCCTGCCGCCGCAGAGCGGGCACGTGGATGGAGTTCCATCCACAGCCGCGACTTCGCGGTGATCTGCTAGATATTCTGCGTACGGCTGAAGAAAAATCCACGCGAGCGCTCGTTCGGAAGAGGACACAGCAGACTGATCGAAGGACTCGTCTTGCCCGACATCTTCTACACCAACTAATTCAAAATCCGTGTACCAGAAGTCTTCGATCGTGCGCTGCCACGCCGCTGATCCCTTTATCGATAAAGCGTTGGCGGCTTGGGCAAGCGGTGCTGGCGCAATCTTCTGAATTACCGACAAAAATCTCGGAAATTTTGGAAGGAGAAGGAAAAAATCCAATTCATCTCGGAGCGGGCGATCCGAAGAAGTCTTCGGCGAATTCCCGAGAGCTTTCTGGATTTCTCCGTAAAACTCCTTCTGAAATGTTGCAACGCGCGCGTAATAACGCAGCCCTTCAGCGGCAAACGGGTAAGACGAGGCTAGTTCGTTGGCGCGGCGAATGCGGCGATCCCACTTCGCGTCGTTCACCGCAGCGGTCGGGCTTTACCCGTAACCTCGTAATACCACGTGCGATGGAAAGTCCACGCCCACGCGCGCGTAACGTAACCGTGAATCATGGACCCAAAGCTGCCTTCTTCCAGGATTGCGCTCATGTACACGTGGATCAGAAACAGTCCAATCGTGATGAGCGCCACGCTCGCGTGGATCAGAATCGCCGCATAACGCACGAAGCGCAGGCTCCACGGCAGCGTTTCCGTGTACCACAAGACGACGCCGGATAGGAGTAGGAGAATCACGCCGTAGAAAATTCCCCAGAAAAAAAGTTTCTGTCCAAAGTTAAACCGGCCGACTGGCGGGAGTTTATCGTCCTCGTTCTTTATGTAATCCGGGATCGCTTTTCCCCAAGCGCGATCCGATTGGTTGATTTGCATGTCGCGGTGCCACTCTTTGAAAGTCCAGAAGAGTGATGCCGTAAAAATCAAACCGAACCATGGATGCCAGAATCTCGCAGCTGTACCCCCTCCCACAATCGCCGCGAGCCAGTACATGTACGGCGACCAAAACGCGAGGCCGGTCATCAGCAAATACGTGTACGAGAACGCGCCGATCCAGTGATTCACGCGCTCGGCAAATGTGTAACGAAGAATGTTTTTTTCGTTTTGGTGGGCAGCACTTGGGTGCGAAACCGCATTGGTTGTCATGCTCGCCTCCCATCATCAACATCAGCATCCGGCGGAATCGGTTCTTCTTTCTTCGGCCCAAATCGCATGTAATGCAACGCCATGCCTACGATCCCGCCAATCATAGCCAAGTTCCCAATCCATTTCAGCGGAGCTTTCCACAGCCGCACCGAGAGAGGAATACGCGGATCTTTCGGTAATCCGCCATACAACCCGGGATTCTTAGCGTCGTGCAGTACATAGATGACATGGGTTCCGCCCACGCCCTCCGGATCGTACACTCCCGCATCCTGGAATCCAGAATTATTCCGGAGCTGTGCGGCGCGTGTCTCAGCGAGCTCCTTCATTTCGGGCTTCGTTCCAAAATGCAGACAGCCAGTGGGGCAGGCCTTGATGCAGGCCGGTTCGAGCCCCACCGATACGCGGTCATTGCACAGCGTGCACTTGAAGACTTTACGCGATGGGGGATCAAATTTCGGAATGTTGAACGGGCATCCGGTCATGCAATACCCGCAACCGATGCAATTCGCCTCCTGAAAATCGACGATGCCGTTGGCGTATTGGACGATGGCGGCATCAGCAGGGCAGGCCGCGAGACAGCCTGGATCGGCGCAGTGCATGCACTGGTCTTTGCGCATGAGCAGCATCATGGTGCCGTCGGCGCGCTCATGTTCGTTGAACTTGATCAGGTTCCAGTAATTCCATGCCGTCTCCGGCATCGTCTGGTAGCTGTTGTCGAAGGTCGTTTCGCTGAAGGTGTAACCGTTCCATTCCAGGCAGGCCACTTCGCACGCTTTGCAGCCGATGCAGGTGGTTGTGTCCACCAGCTTGCATACCTCGAATTCACGGTTCAGACCTTTACCCGGAACGACTCCCGCGTGGCCGGAAATTCTGATTAGCTCTGTAGCCGCCTGGCTCATCGTCGCACCTACGCCTTCTCGACTTTCACTAAGAAGCCCTTCGATTCAGGGGTGTG
>JBAPOI010000371.1:0-2834 GCA_049279555.1 Candidatus Sulfotelmatobacter sp. | reverse complement strand
CTCCAAAGCCTGCCAGCACGCCAGCCGCGAGAGGCTGCTTTTGGCCCGAGTAGCTTAAGGGATTGAAATGAAGGTGGTGGTGTGAGCCAGAGGCCGGAAGGAAATCAAAATTGCTGATTTTTGATTGCTGATTTCTGATTGAAAAGTCTGCGCCGATGTTCTGCGGTGAACAATCAGCAATCAGCAATCGCCGTTACGTCGCGACTGCCTCACCAGAGCGTTGCCGGCGAAGCTCAGCCATGAAGTCATCTTCTTGCAGGGTGGATCCCTGGCGAAGCAGTTCGAGCAAAGAGTCCTCGAGATGATCGTTCTTAGCAGCTTCCGGGCCGGCATCGGACGATGGTCCGAATTGAGTTAGGTCTGCCTTCAACGCGCGTGGAGAAACACTGAGCTCGGGTGTGGTTGCAGGCTTGCTCTGCAGGAAGCTAATCAATTGTTCGACGTGGGCTCGCTGTTCCGCAGTGCGAGAAGGGAACTCCACTCCCATACCGCGGCCGGGATGAGTGACCCGCACGATTCCTTCGGTGTGTACGGCCATCTCTTCCGTTTTCAAGCAAAGCTCAACTAATGCGCGTTCTGGAAAAGGCGAATCGGTTTCCACGTAGCATCCACCGAGACTAAGATCGGTAAGCTTGCAGTGAGGAACCATCTCTTCGAGTGGGGTGCCGAGGCTGGTCGCTGCGGCCTGCAGCCAGACCTGCAACCGAGCCTTGATGGTGTCGTCCAAGTCGAGAAAGTGAACCCCGGTCTGCCCATTGGGATTTGCCCATGCAACCTGGCCATAGGCGTCGATTTCGATTCCGTTCGGCAACTGAAATTTAAGCTGGAGCAGAGCCCCTGCGGTCTGAGGTTCGGCAGTAAGAACGTCCATGCCGGTCTCGCTGAGATCGAGAAGAATTCCCTCTATTTTACGATTGTCAGGCTGAGTAATCTCAACCGCAGCCTGGACTGGAACCCGATAGGCACGCCGGCGTTCGCGCCGCAGGAGCGCGGTCAGGGCTCGCAGGCCAGCTCTGGCGCTTTCCTCGGTGACCGGTTTGTAGAGCACGAAATGTGCACCGAGCGTGAGAAGGTTGCGGGCCTTCGTTTTTTCCGCGATCAGAGCCACAGTTACGGGCGGATTTTCAGGATTCAGCCGCCGCGCCTCTTCGACTATTTCTGAGGCAGATTCCGGCTCATCGAAGTCAACGATAATCGCGTCGAACTTTTGCTGTTTAAGATGGCTTACTGCACTCGCGAGATCGCTGAAACGTTCCATCGCGATGCCGCAGGCCGGGAGCACCCGGCCCAGGACATCGGCAACAGAATCGTCAGTGGAAACCAGCAACGCCAGAAGGGTCATAACTTGAGTCCCCGCCCGAACCGAGGCGGCCAGATTATGGCCAGCGAGGCGCCGTCGGCCGCGCTGCCTTGGAAGCCGCAGCGCTGGAACCCGCTTTCGCGGCCATTGCGTCCGTATGGGTCGAAGGCTCGTCGACTTCCATCAAGACTGCGTTATCTTCGTCATCGTTTTCAGCCAGCAAGGGAGCAACCTCGCGCAGTTTCTCCGCCGCCTGCTGAAGCATTTCGATCTGCTTACCCAGTTGGGCGTACTTGGTCTGCTTCTGCCGCAACACCTCATGGATATCCTTCATACGTCCCCCTGTAGCGAATGTAAGGAGGGGCCCGAGGTTGGGTCAACGGTAATCCCCCTTGGCGGGTTACCGGGGTAATTTGCGGAGTTGTCGGGGAGGGTAAGAGTCCGGCGAAAAAGCAAAAGCCCTACGCACTGGCAGGGCTTTTGTGAAGCAGATGAATGGATCGAACTCAGGTTCTTAACTTATGCTGAAGAAGTCCCGCTAAACCAACCAGCCCGGTCCCTAACAGAGCCAGGGTGCCCGGCTCAGGAACGGTGCCAACCAAGGTATTGCCGCTGCCGAAGGTCGCAGTTCCCCACCATCCGTTCTTGCCGGTGAAGAAGTAATTCTGCGCAGTCCCGCCGCTATAGGTCTGCCCGTTGTACCAGGTCCCGGTGATGCCGCCGGCAATCACGTATTCGTTCTCCGACGCGTTTACCAGAGTGATGGTAACCGGACCGGTGAACTTGCCGGAGAAGATGATTCCGTTCGGAAGGCCATCTGTGCCGTTTCCTGTGATGGTGAAGCTTCCACCGCCTTGGAATGTGGAGACGTTGCCGGTCGTCGAGACGAACGCGCCGGTTGAAAAGCTCAAAGTACCCAGGTTCGATCCGGTAATCTGGCCGCCCCCGCCAAAGCCTGTGACTGCAATAACCTCTGAACCAGTAAGTGTCAGGCCTGTGTTACAGCCCTTGAGAGTGCCTCCGCTGCTGCCGAAATCCACTTGGTCCGCAAACGCCGCCATGGGCAACGCCAAGGCCAGTAGAGTGAACAACAACATCCGCTTCATAATCGCTTCCTCCTGGTACGTGCTGGGAGAACTATTTTATTTACCTTCAACTCTTTGGGGGGTTTTAAGCCCCCAGCTTTGGCCAGAGAGAGAAATTCAACGCCACTGCCTGCATCTGAGTGGCCAAACCTTAAATTGCTGTAAGTTGCTGATTATAAAAAATGTTATGTCATGAGCAGCGAACGGTCGACTCAGCGAAGTTGCAAAGCAATGCACACTTGTTCATGCTTGTTGCATACACCGGAGTTCAAGAGCCCTGCCCGAATCCCCGCTGAAATTCCTCTCGTAGCCGGTCTTCGAGCCATATAGATTCCCTAGCCTCCTCGTGCCACTTCTATGGCACGGAAGTGTCATTCACAAGTACGTACAGCGGGGGTAAGGTTGTCGGTGAGCAGTTCTGGGGGAGGGCTGTTCGGGCGCCCCGAAAC
>JBAPOI010000370.1:0-14996 GCA_049279555.1 Candidatus Sulfotelmatobacter sp. | reverse complement strand
CCCTTCTGGCCGTCCTTGCATGTCTCAATAAGGTCTTCAATCACACTTAAAGTATTTTTTTCGTTCATATGATCCTCCGCATATTGGATGCCTCTTTGCAGTGAGGGTTTGGCGGGAATTCTCGTGGCTAGAAATGGAAAACATTATCGCCATCTACGTCGCGTACCGTTGCGCAACTTGCCATCTCGTATCATTTAGGGCAGGATGGGCCTAATCATCGTTTGTAGAATCTGTGGTGTATTTTCGGCGGTGAGCAAGAGCGTTGACGACTGAACACGAGGCGGAATTTTGACCAAACGCAAATCCAAAGGCGCGTACATGATCTCGTCGGTGGCGGAAATGTATGGCATCCATCCCCAGACCCTGCGCCTCTACGAGCGCGAAGGTCTGCTCAAGCCCTCGCGTACCGAAGGCAATACGCGCCTTTATACCGATGAAGACTTGCAGAGGTTGGAGTTCATTCTGTCGTTGGCCCGTGACCTGGGGGTAAACATCAGTGGCATGGCCATCATCCTGCAAATGCGCGAGCGCATGGAAGAAATGCAGCGGCAGATTCAGGAGTTCGTGCAGTACATTCAGGAAGAAGTGCTCACTCGCGCCAACGCCGCGGCAGACCCGGCGAAAGGCGCGATCGTGCCGGTGAGAAGGCACATGGTGATCTCCCCGATTGTGCCGGGGAAAAAACGCTAATTCCCTTTCAATGTCATCCTGAGCGAAGTAACTGCTTTGCGAAGCGAAGCAGTTACGCAGTCGAAGGATCCCTACCGCCACTTCGCCCGTTCCGCTTATAGAGATGCTTCGACTTCGTGAGATGGTTCGCTTCGCGAACCATCTCACTCCGCTCAGCATGACAGAGGGCGTGTGGCACGCAGTATTATGGAAGAGTAGTTCCATGCTTCCCTTCAAGCTCATCTATAGCGACGCCTACTACCTGCCCATTGGGCAGCATGTCTTTCCCGCCGAAAAATACAAGCGCATCCACGACCGGTTATTAGCGGAGGAAATCGCAGGAGTTGAAGACTTTCTCGAGCCGCAGCCGGCAACCGATCAGGACATTCTGCTGGTTCACAAGCCGGAGTATGTGCACAAGCTGAAGACCGGCACGCTTACACCGCGCGAAGAAATGGAAATGGAGATTCCTTATTCGCCCGAGTTGGTTGAAGCGTTCTGGCTCGCGGCGGGAGGATCGATTCTCGCAGCGCGGCACGCTCTAACGGATGGCGTTGGGATCAGCATTGGTGGGGGCTTTCATCATGCCTTCCCCGACCATGGCGAAGGGTTCTGTGTGATTCACGATGTGGCCGTCGCGATTCGCCGCATGCAGCGCGACGGCAAGATTCGCACCGCAATGACGGTCGATTGCGACGTGCATCAGGGCAACGGCACAGCAGCAATTTTTGCCGGGACGCGAATGGCAAGCGCGCTTTTGCCTTCCGCCGGAGCATCGACTCTCGACTCGTCGACGCTGAATTCTGCGCTTCCCGGAAAAATTCGCGGAGCGCATGCCGGAGACGTATTCACCATCTCGCTGCACCAGCACAACAACTATCCGCAGTGGAAACCCCCGTCATCGATTGATGTGGATTTGCCCGATGGCATTGGAGACGACGATTACCTGGCATGGCTCGATAACGCTCTAAGCTCCGGGTTGCGGCAGTTCGAGCCTGATTTGTTGTGCTACATCGCGGGTGCCGACCCTTACCGTGAAGATCAGTTGGGCGGCCTGTCTCTTACGATTGAAGGATTGAAGCGGCGCGACGAATTAGTATTCCGGGTGGCGCGAGCGCGAAACATCCCCGTGATGGTGACCTACGCCGGCGGCTACGCGCAGAAAGTGGAAGATACCGTGACCATTCACTGCAACACAGTACTTGCAGCCAAGGAAATATTCGGCGTAACTAAGTGATCGCGTGAAAAGTTATACTCGATGGAATGATCGTGAGCCCGGCGGACCTCGCGCACAGCGAACTTTACAGCATCGTGCTCAATTCCGTAGCGCCGCGTCCCATCGCCTGGGTATCCACAGCAAGCGCATCGGGACAAGTCAATCTTGCGCCATTTTCCTTTTTTAATGCGGTTTGCGTCGACCCTCCATTGCTGGCATTTGCGCCTGGGCTTCGTCAACCCAAGCAAGCCGGGGTTAGCCACGGCGAAGCCAAGGACACGCTGCGAAACGTTCGTGAGACCAAGGAATTTGTGGTCAACCTGGTCACCTACGAACTCGCCGAAGCCATGAATCTCACCAGTGGCGAATACGCTGCTTCGGTGAACGAGTTCGAATTGGCAAAGCTTACTGCGCAGCCGTCACGGGTCGTACGTCCGCCACGAGTCGCGGAGTCTCCGGTCAGCTTCGAATGCACCCTCCATCAGATTCTAGACTTCTCTCTCGCACCCACCAGCAGCAGCCTCGTGATCGGCAAGATCGTTTCGATTTATATGAATGATGCGCATATTAAAGATGGAAAGCTCGATCGCAACTCACTGGATCTTATCGGACGCATGGGCGGACTTCAGTACACACGGACAACCCAGAGGTTTGAGATGGTAAGGCCGAAGGTTGGGTAGGTGAGCGATGAACGCAAAACAGTAATGAGATCGCATCCTTCGACCGCACATGGCTGTCTCGCATTACGGTTGGGACTTTACCTCAATTACCCCGCAATATACAGGTTCGTCCCGTTGATCTTGGATCATGCCGATGCCCGGGTTTGGATCAGTCACAAACGGTCGATTACTTAACTTGGCGCTAGCTGCGAAATAGAACTGCAAGAACCCTGGGCGGTTCGGTGTGAATTCGACTGTCAAATAATGCGATCTATTCTTCGGCCAGCCGAGCGGGCCGCAGACTGAAGCCTCGACAATCGGATAACTAAGAATTACTTGGCCGCCTTTCCACTTCCCATCCTTACTGCCCAGCGTTGTGTGAACATCAGACTTAGCCGCCTTCGCTAGGGAAACCCCAGACGGAAATGACACGGAAAAATACCCCTCTCCTGCATCGAGGCCAGAGTTCTTTGCCTTAATTGTGATCAGTGTAGGTCTTCCGACGATGGCCGAATCGGGTGCGTCAACGCAAGTGATGTGCAGGTGCGGCCCGTCCGAGGAACTCAGCTTACTTCCAGTGCTCGGTTTTGATTCTAGATAGGATTTGATGTATCTAGGAAGGGTCGTGCGAAGACCAGACAAGTCCGATCGAGAGTACTTTAGATATCGAATGCCGCTGAGATCAAACGGTATCTTGCTTCCTTCCTCGATAAGCAGGATTACCGGCTTGCGAATAGCGTGGCAAAGCCCGACCTCGTAAAAGACATTAGGATTGGATCCAGTGAGGTCCGCAATAGCAAACCTAGCTTGCTGAATGTTTGTCCATATGTCGTCAGTGATTTTGGTCGCATGCGCAAGTTCGTCCGCGCGAAGGCATCTTAGTCCGGCATATTCCTCCACAACCTTCCTGATCTCCATGTGCACTGGAGACAGATCTGACGAAAACGGCATTAGGACAAAACAGAGATTCGGATCGACTTCGTACTGTCCGGAGGGAAACAGATGATTCATGCAGTTACCAATTGTAAATCGAGGACGCAATCACAGGCGTTAATGGTAGACACTCAGGGGTCTCGAATCAAAGTAGCTCAGATTTTTTTTGCCAAATTGCAACAAGACGCCGCTGCCCACTTCTACTACTGTTGGCTGCTAGAATGAGTCTTTACGCCTATGTTCGAGAATCTTCAGGAAAAACTGCAACGCGCGTTTAAGTCCCTTCGCGGCCAGGCTCGGCTTAGCGAAGAAAACATTGCCGAGGCGCTGCGCGAAATCCGGCTGGCGCTGCTCGAAGCCGACGTCAACTTCAAAGTGGTCAAAGAGCTCATCGACCGCATCCAGGCCAAGGCCGTGGGGCAGGAGGTGCTGACGGCGCTTTCGCCCGGCGAACAGGTCATCAAGATTGTGCGCGACGAACTGGTTGAGACCCTGGGCAAAGACACGGCGCGCATGAAGTTCGCATCGCAGCCGCCTACGGTTGTGCTGATGGCCGGGTTGCAGGGTTCGGGCAAGACCACAACGTCGGGAAAGCTGGCGCATTGGTTCAAGGCGGGCGGGCATCGTCCGCTGCTGGTTTCAGTGGACGTGTACCGGCCGGCGGCGCGTGAGCAGTTGAAAGTTGTGGCGCAGGCGGTGAAGGCTCATATTTACGAAGGCGAAGTTGGCGATGCGAATTCGCCCGCGCAACTCACGGCAGCGGTGGAGCGTTTAGTCAAAGAGGCACGGCGCGAGGCTGTGGTTTCTGGTTGCGACGTGCTGATCGTCGACACCGCCGGCCGTTTGCACATTGACGACGATCTCATGAACGAGATGCAGTCGCTGAAGAAGCTGCTGAATCCATCGGAGATCTTGTTCGTTGCCGACGCCATGACCGGGCAGGACGCCGTACGCTCCGCCGATGAGTTCCATAAGAAGCTTTCGCTTACCGGCGTGGTGCTCACGAAAATGGATGGCGACGCCCGCGGCGGCGCGGCGCTTTCCATCCGGCAAGTGACCGGGCAACCCATCAAGTTCATCGGCGTCGGCGAAAAATACGACGCGCTCGAACCATTTCATCCGGACCGCATCGTGTCGCGTATCCTCGGCATGGGCGACATCCTTTCGCTGATCGAGCGCGCCGAATCGCAGATCGATAAGAAAAAAGCGCAGGAGATGGCCACCAAGGCCCTCACCGGCGACGGCTTCTCACTCGAAGATTTCCGCGACCAGTTGCGGCAGGTAAAGAAGATGGGCTCGCTCAAGAGCATTATTGGCATGATGCCAAGCATCGGCCCGTTCTCCGGCTTGCAGAAAGCCGCCGACAACGTGGACGAGAAACAGATCAACCGCGTCGAAGCCATCATCAACTCGATGACCGTATACGAGCGCAATCACCACGAAGTAATCAACGGCAGCCGCCGCAAACGCATCTCCCGCGGCTCCGGCACCACGGTGCAGGAAGTGAATAACTTGCTTCGCCAGTACGCGCAGATGAAAAAGATGTTCAAGCAGATGGGCAAGCCGAGCTTTGCCCGGCGGCTGGCGGGGATGAAGATGCCGGGAATGTAGAAAGGCAGTGGTTAGCGGTAAGGATCAAGTTGTGATAATCGAAATACCAGCCAATACCTATCTCTCCTATGAAATGGCGATCTCTCGAGGGAGCTTCTCCGGATACCGACATTCGTTCTTTGCAAGAGATCCTTATCGAGCGTAAAGAGCTGATCGCGAAATACGTCCCGGGCGAGACGCAAGCGGTTCATGCCCGCTCGGTCGCAGGACTTAAACAAAAGCGCTTGGCGGCGAATATTCTCCCTGTCGGCTCTGAGATTCCAGAACTCCAGCTTCGAGATCACGACGGCAAGGCAGTCTCTTGCTCCGACTTGCTCGCAAAAGGACGCCTCGTGCTCTGTTTTATCCGTGGGCGCTGGTGCCCATTCTGCGTCGCTCAGATGGAGGCTATGAATTTAGTTCTGCCAGAAATTGAACAGGCAGCCGCAAAGTTCGTCGCCATCTCTCCGCAGACCGTCCAACAATCATTCTTCATGCGCGATCAGCACAGGTTGCACTTCCCGTTGCTTTCCGATGCCGGCAACAAGGTCGCACGGCAGTTCGGCCTTACGTACCGCGTTCCCGACGAACAGCGGGCAGTTTACCAACGCGCCTTCGTCAACCTGCCGTTTGTTAATGGCGATGACAGTTGGGAGTTGCCGATTCCTGCCACATACATCGTTGACCGCGATGGCACGGTGCTCCACGCTTCCGCGGACGAGGATTACACGGAGCGTCCGGAGCCAGAGGATATCTTGTTAGTTCTCAAAGCGACCCTCGGGGGCTAAAAGCCCGCATGTTTATTGACACTTGTCGGCACGACTGAAGTCGTGCCCTTCCCAGTCTTGCCAATGCACAACGTCGGACGCTGTCTGCCGCCTCAGCTTTCGGTACACTGAGTATTAATGAACTACATCTATGGCATCAACGCTGTCGGCGAAGCGCTCAAGGCCCGGGGACGGGCTTTCCAGTGGGTTGGGATGGCGAAGGAGCGGCATGACATCCGCCTGCAGCGGATGATCGAAGACTGCCGCAAGCTCGGCGTGCCTGTGAAATTTCTGACGCGCACCGAACTCGACCAGATGGCTGGCAGGGCTGCACATCAGGGTGTGGTCGCGGTCACATCGGCTAAACAATACAGCGATCTCGATGACGTGGTCGGCGCCAAGCGCGGACTCTACTCGTTCGTCATCGTCCTTGACGGAGTGGAAGATCCCCACAATCTGGGCGCTCTCATGCGCACTGCTGACGCCGCAGGCGCAGACGGCGTGGTCATTCCGGAGCGCCGCGCCGCTCCAGTCACCGGCACCGTCACAAAAACCTCCGCCGGAGCGAGCGAGTACCTGCCCATCGCAAGAGTCACCAACATCGCCCGTACCATCGAGGAACTGAAAGATCGCAACATCTGGACGGTCGGACTCGATGAGCGCGGCAAGCAAACCTACGATGCCCTCGACTACAACATGGACTGCGCTCTGGTTCTGGGCGCGGAAGGCAAGGGCCTGCACGATCTGGTGAAAAAGAAGTGCGACTTTCTGGTTTCGATTCCGATGCTGGGGAAAGTAGCCTCGTTGAACGTTTCGGTTGCCGGCGCGGTGGTGATGTATGAAATTGTGCGGCAGCGGCGGGTGCGGGAACGGGCGCTGAATCAAGAGGCTGCCTCGGGTGCGAAATGAAGTTGCGCATTTTGCGCCTTGGTCTTCTTATAGTTCTCAGCCTCGCTGTGGTGAATGCTTTCTCTCTCGACCGTGAAGTTTTTACTTTCGTCAGCTACGACCTGAACGTTCGCGTCGAGCCCGCGCAGCAGCGGTTGGCGGTTCGGGGCAAGATCGTTCTCAGAAACGATTCATCGACACCGCAGAAGGTCGCGGTGCTGCAAATTTCTTCTTCGCTGGATTGGCGCGCGGTTAAGGCGGGCGACAAGCCCTTACAGTTCGTCTCGCAAACTTACACCTCAGATATCGACCACACAGGCGCGCTTTCCGAAGCGATTGTGACATTGCCGGGCGCAGTCCCGCCCAAGGGCACCGTGGAATTGGACCTCGCATACGAAGGCGTGATTACGCTGGATGCGACGCGACTTGAACGTCTCGGCACGCCGACGGCACAAGCGAACAGCTCGGACTGGGACCAGATCAGTACGAAATTCACAGCGGTTCGCGGAGCCGGCTATGTGGCGTGGTATCCGATAGCGACTGAAGCAGCGAGTCTCTCCGAAGCTCCGGACCTGTTCGAGGTTTTGGGTCGTTGGAAGATGCGAGAGATGGCCTCCACGATGCAGCTGGAGGTCACGGTGCCCATCGCTGACGACAAAGAAAAGCCAGAGTTAATGGTCAACGCAACGGCCTGCCCGGCGGCACACGAGGCTGGACATCAGTTTCTTGCAGACTGCACCTACCGTTCGCTAGGGTTGATCGTTCCGACGTTCGTCATTGCCAACTACGAAGCTGACGATCGGGCAACGATCGAAGTCCACTACCTGCACGGCCACGACGCGTCCGCGAACAGCTACGCGGATGCGGCGGAGAAAGTTGTCCCTTTCATCACTGATTGGTTTGGGGTGCCGCGCTCGAAGGCGGAAACGGCCGACCTCAACGACGCCAGTGCCGCGCCGTTCGAGAGCGGGTCATTTTTGTTAATGCCCTTGTTAACGCCGCTGGGCGGCACCGATCCCAAGCTGGCAGGCCTGGTTGCGGCGCACCAACTTACGCACTCGGCCTTTTCATCTCCGCGACCGTGGATCAATGAAGGCCTCGCCCACTTCGCGCAAGCACTCTATCTGGAAAATGCACGAGGGCGGCAGGCTGCGCTCGATTACATGGGACTGCACCGCTCCGCGTTCGCTGGAGCCGACGGCGTCGAAAAACAGACAACACCGCCTCGCTCTGACGATGAGATGAACCGTTCTTTGGTCAACACCTACGATGAAGAACGTTATCGCAGCAAGGCAATGTGTGTGTGGTGGATGTTGCGCGACATGGTCGGTGATCAGGCGCTGAAAAAAGCGATCGCTTCTTATCGTGCGGAACAAGATAAAGAGCCGTCTTACATGCCGCGATTGATCCAGGCGCAAACGCAGCACGATCTGGAGTGGTTTTTCGATGACTGGGTTTATCGCGATCGCGGGCTACCCAACTTCAAAGTGGAGTCAGTATTTCCACGCAAGACTTTGAAAGAGGCTTATATGCTTACCATCACCGTCGCCAACCTGGGCACGGCTGGGGCCGAAGTTCCGCTCACGGTGAAGTTTGGCAAGGGAGAGGCCACGAAGCGAATCGAGATTCGGGCCAAGAGCAAAACGGTAATTCGAATGGAAGTCTCATCCCTTCCGGCGGAAGTTGTGGTCAATGACGGCAGCGTGCCCGAGAGCGACACGACGAATAATGTGTTTAAGGTTGAGGCTGGCGCTGCCAAGTAAAGCTAGCCAATGCCGTCAGCTTAGCGGCGGCGGCTCCACTGTCAATTGAATGGGTTGCTAAAGGAATCCCATCAGTCAGATGATCCACTCGTCCTGCCGCGACAAGCGCGGCCGCGGCATTCAGCACGACGACATCGCGGCGCGGAGATTTCTTCCCGCTTAATACTTCGCGAACGATGGCAGCATTTTCGGTGGCATCGCCGCCGGAAATATCTTCGAGTGTAGCTCGCTTCATCCCGAATTCTTCGGGATCCACTTCATACGTCCTCACCGTTCCGTCGCGAGCCTCGGCCACACGGGTCGGGCCGGTGATGGTGATCTCGTCGAGTCCATCGAGGCCATGCACAACGAGCGCGCGGCGCAGTCCCAACATGCTGAGCGCCTCGGCGAGCTTCTCGACCATCTCGAGGGCGTAGACGCCGACGACTTGTCCTGACGCGTGCGCGGGATTGGTGAGCGGGCCGAGCAGGTTGAACATGGTGCGCAAGCGCAACTCACGCCTTACCTTTTGTACTTGCTTCATGGAGGAGTGAAGATCGGGCGCGAAGAGAAAACAGATTCCGATTTCGCGCAGGCATTGAGCCGCGCGTTCTGGGGGCAACTGGATGTTCACACCCAGGGCTTCCATCACGTCAGCCGAGCCACACTTCGAACTGATGCTGCGATTGCCATGTTTCGCAACGCGCACACCGGCGCCTGCCGTAACAAATGCAGTGGCGGTCGAAATGTTGAAAGTTCCGCTGGCGTCGCCGCCGGTGCCGCTAGTGTCGACCAGTGATTCGCTTAGCGCATCGCGGCCGGTGCCGCTCAAATCCAGCGCGGTTGACGAAATAGGCAACGGAGTTGCCGCGGCGCGGATCGCTTCGGCGAAGCCGACGATCTCTTCCACCGTTTCGCCCTTCATGCGCAAAGCCATGAGCAGCGCGGCGATCTGCGAGTCAGCACAATTTCCCTCGAGAACAGCCGTCATCACTTCACGCGCTTCCGCGCGCGCCAGCGATTGGCCGTGGTTGGCTACGCGATGCAGGGCATCGAGGATCATCATCACTCGGCATTGTAAGGTATGAACTGCAAAGCGGGTGAGCGAGCTAGCTTTCGCTGGCAGAGAGGTCATTCAGCCTGGGCAAGAAATATTCGCGCCAGTCCTCTGGCAGGGCCGGCGTAGCGATCGCTTTTTCCAAGAGAGCGCGATTGTATTTCTCGGCGGTGAAGAGGCGGTTCATCTCCGCGATCGTAATTCCCTCCTCGGACTGGGAAATGCGTTCAATTGAGTCTCCTGCGGCGACCGTGCCTTCTTGTTCGACCGAGAGATAAAACCCGCTGCGTGCACTCCGCAGGAATCGTTCGATGATGTCATCCCGCTGGAGCTTGGCCGCGAGCTTGTAGCACGGCATGCGCGGCTGCCGGACCATCAGAGTTGACGACCCGACGCGGAACCGATCGCCAATGTGAATTTCGTCCTCTGCGAGACCTTTTGTTGTGAAATTTTCGCCAAACGCTCCCCAAGGTAAGTCGACCCCGGACAATTCACGGCGCCAGTAATCATAGTGCTCGAAAGGGTACGCATAGACCGCTTTGTAGGGTCCTCCATGAACACTCAAGTCGGCTTGCTGATCGCCTTCAAGATTCAAGCTACGCAGGATTATCCGGCCGGAGACCGGCTTCTTGAAGATGCCAGTGCTGATCGTTGTTCCTCGATAGGCTGTCAAGCGCGGCCTTGCGACGTTCAACGAAATTATTTTCATCGCTCGTACTCTCGTTTCGGGACTCCGACCTTCGTTCCGTTCGGTCTCAATTTTCCGGTTTAGGCTTAGATGTACTTTCGATTGAAAGGACGCGGAGGGCTAAGTTTGCTCAAATCTACCGGCCTTATATAAAATTGAAAGTTTGCTGCCCTCAGTCGATAGCCGCAAGCAGGTTCCTTCCGATTCTTAACTAACGAGCAAAAGCGCGATTATGAAAATCCATGAGTACCAGGGAAAAGCGATTCTTAAGAAGTATGGCGTAACTGTGCCGCGCGGGACGATGGCGACTTCGCGTGAAGAGGCCGAGGCTGCCGCTCGAGAACTGTTCAGCACTGGCTCTACCGGCGTTGTGGTGAAGGCACAGATTCATGCGGGCGGGCGCGGCAAAGGCGGAGGCGTAAAGATCGCCAAGTCTGTGAGCGAAGCCGGGGATCTCGCAGAAAAGATGCTGGGCATGAAGTTGGTGACGCATCAGACGGGGCCGGAAGGTCGCATCGTGCGGCGGCTGCTAATCGAAGAGACGCTGCCGATTGAGAAAGAATTGTATCTGGGGATTCTGGTCGACCGTGCCGAAGGCAAGCCGGTGTTTATGGCTTCGGCCGCAGGTGGAATGGAAATCGAGCAGGTGGCGGCGGAAAATCCCGATGCCATTCTGAAGCAGCACATCGATCCCGGCATGGGCCTGGAGGCGTTTCAGGCGCGCAAGATGGCTTTCAAGCTTGGGCTTAACGCGAAACAGATCAATCCCGCGGTTCAGTTTCTCTCGAATCTCTACCGGGCGTTTCTCGACGCGGACGCGTCGCTGCTCGAAATTAATCCATTCATTACTACGACCGATGGGCGCTTGTTCGCGCTCGATGCCAAGCTGACGTTCGACGACAATGCTCTCTTTCGGCATCCCGATATCCGCGAACTGCGCGACATCACGGAGGAAGATCCGCTCGAGGTTGAAGCTTCGAAGTACAGCCTGAATTACATCAAACTCGACGGAAGCGTTGGTTGCATGGTGAACGGCGCCGGGCTGGCGATGGCGACGATGGATATCATCAAATATGCCGGCGGCATGCCTGCGAACTTTCTCGATGTCGGCGGCGGCGCAAATGCCGAGCAGGTGGCGCATGCCTTTGAAATCCTGCTCAGCGATAAGAGCGTGAAGGCGGTGCTGATCAATATTTTTGGCGGCATTTTGCGGGTGGATACGCTGGCGACCGGCGTGGTGGAGGCCGCAAAGAAAACCAACATTCAGCTCCCGGTCGTGCTCCGCCTCGAAGGTACGAACGTGAACGAAGGCAAGAAGATTCTGATGGAGTCCGGCTTTAACTTTGTGGTGTGCGACACCATGAAAGATGCGGCGGATAAAGTGGTAGCGGCGGCGCGATAAGTTTTAAGGGAATCTTTTCCGCACGTGTCATCCCGAGCGCAGCGAGGGATCGTGGTGTTCGCTTGAGGCGGCGCAAGCGATAGCGCAAGCCAGAACCAAGGTCCCTCGCTTTGCTCGGGATGACAGGGGGTACAGTAATGAGGAATCGGAATTATGGCAATCCTGGTTAACAAGCAGACGCGATTGATTGTTCAAGGCCTGACGGGGCGCGAAGGCACCTTCCATGCGAAAGCCTGCGCGGCCTATGGAACGCAGGTCGTAGGCGGAGTGACGCCGGGCAAAGGCGGCACCACCCACGAAGGCTGGCCAATTTTCAACACTGTAAAGGAAGCCGTCGAGAAGACCGGCGCCGATGCTACCGTGATTTTTGTGCCTCCGCCTTTCGCGGCCGACGCGATTATGGAGGCGGCGGATGCCGAACTCGATCTCATCGTCTGCATCACCGAGGGCATTCCGACGCTCGACATGGTGAAGGCGTGGGAGTTTCTGCAGGACCGGCGCTCGCGGCTGATCGGACCAAACTGCCCCGGAATCATCTCACCGGGAAAATGCAAAATCGGCATTATGCCAGGATCGATTCATAAGGAGGGATCGATCGGAATCGTTTCGCGCTCGGGCACTCTTACGTACGAAGCAGTGCATCAGCTTACGCAGCGCGGCATTGGGCAGTCGACCGCGATCGGCATTGGTGGCGATCCGATTATCGGAACCAACTTCCTGGATGCGCTCGACTTGTTCAATCGCGACCCCGAAACCGAAGCTGTGATCATGATTGGCGAAATCGGCGGCGATGCCGAAGAGAGGGCGGCGGAATTTGTAAAGACAAAAATGAAGAAGCCTGTCGTCGGATTCATTGCCGGGCAAACTGCGCCTCCCGGCCGCCGCATGGGGCATGCCGGGGCGATCATCTCCGGCGGAAAAGGGACGGCAGCGGAAAAGATAAAAGCCATGGAATCTGCGGGCATCCGCGTGGCAAAATCTCCGGCGGATATAGGAGAGACCCTGGCGGCTGCAGTGGGAGTGAAGGTTTAGTACCGCGTACCTTGTATCTAGTACTTAGTACTTAGTACCGAGTACCGAGTACCGAGCAATACCAAGAAAACTGACGACCTAGGACTAACTACTAACGACCCTATGAAAACTCTGCAACGCACTCTTACCATCGTGAAACCAGACGCCGTCGCCAAGAATGCTGTAGGCGACATCATTGAACAATTCGAGAAGCAGGGATTCCGCATTCTCGCCATGAAGATGCTGGAAATCTCCAAACATCAGGCTGAGCAGTTTTATGCGGTGCATGCGAGCCGGCCGTTCTATGGGTCGCTCACCGACTTCATGTCGAGCGGACCGATCGTCGCTCTGGCTTTGGAGAAGGAAAACGCCATCGCCGATCTGCGCAAGCTGATGGGAGCCACGAATCCGGCCAATGCTGAGGAAGGCACCATCCGCAAAAAGTGGGCGTCAAGCATCGAACACAACGCGATTCACGGCTCCGACGCCGAAGATACCGCGCGGTTTGAATTGAGTTTCTTCTTTGCGGGATATGAACTAGCGAAGTAGTCTCGAAAAGCTGACGCGAGGAGCTAGTGGCTAGGAGCTTTCTTTCATGCCTGTCGTTCAAATCACGATGTTGCAGGGACGCACGGTCGAGCAGAAGCGCAAGATCGCGAAGCGTGTAACGGATGCGCTCGTCGAAGAAGCGGGAGCGCGGCGCGAGGGCATTACCATCACCTTCCATGAGGTCTCGAAGGAAAGTTACGCTTCGGGCGGTGAGTTGATGGTCGACAAGGGAAAGTGACACGACGCGAACGGGCCGTCCGCCATCAGCGTTCTATCCCAGCGGCTCGTACAGATTCCCTTCCACGCGGTCTGCGATTTTTGGCAGGTCTTTGCGGACGTACTGCAGGAAATGCGGGGTGTTGCGATGGGCCTCGAGCGCGGCGTCGTCTTTATACTGCTCGTAGATGAAAAAGCGGCGGGGCTCAGTCTTGTGGCGGTGCACCTGATACATTGCGCAGCCCGGCTCCTTGCGGGATTCTTCGGTGAGCTTTGCGAAAATCGAAGTCACTTCACCTTCACGGCCAACTTTCGCCATCCAGATTACCGCCAAAACCACCATCGTACGCTCCTTACGTAGTCATAATACCCAAGAAAATGGTAAGTCAATGCTAGACTTTCCCGGAGGCCGTCTTCATCGCGGCGGCAAATTCGTCCGCGAAGATAATCTGATTTCGATCCGGCCCGGTTGAAACCATACCCACCTTCGCTCCGGTTTCCTTCTCGATGAACGCCAGATATTCGCGCGCCGGCTTCGGCAGTTGGTCGAATTGCGTGGCTCCGAGCGTGGATGTCTTCCATCCAGGCATCTTTTTATAAATGCACTCCAACTTGTCGTAGCCGCTGGCCTGCGCCGGAATTTCCATGGTTTTCTTACCGTCGACGATGTAGCCGACACAGACCGGGATCTCTGCGAGCTCATCGAGCACATCCAGCTTGGTTATTACCAGCCAGGAGATTCCGTTAATCATGCCAGCGTAACGCAGCAGAGGCAAGTCCAGCCAACCGGTGCGCCGTGGACGGCCCGTGACCGCGCCAAATTCGTTGCCACGCTTGCGCAGTTGGTCGCCGGCTTCGCCCTTTTCCTCGCTGGGAAACGGACCTTCGCCCACGCGCGTGCAATACGCCTTGGTGAGTCCGATAACCGATTGGATGGCATTGGGAGCAACTCCGGTTCCGATCGCTGCGCCTCCGGAAGTGGCGCTTGATGAAGTCACGAAGGGATACGTTCCATGATCGATGTCGAGCATCGTGCCCTGCGCGCCCTCAAAGAGAATCGCCTCACCATCGGCTAATGCCTCATTCAACAAGACGGCCGTATCGCATACAAATGGAGCGATTTTCTCAGCGGCGGCGGCGTACTCCGTATACATCTTGTCGGCATCGAGCGGCTCAGAATTGAATAGCGCATGCGCGATCATGTTTTTTTCGCGCACCGCGTTCTCGATGTGTTTTTTCAGCAGTGGCAGGTCGAGCAAATCTGCTACGCGTAGTCCGCGGCGGCCCATCTTGTCTTCGTAGGCCGGGCCGATTCCGCGCGATGTTGTTCCGATCTTCACCCGGCCCGGTGCGTTCTCCGCAGCCAGTTCGATCATGCGATGGTAGGGCAGAATCACCTGAGCGCGGTTGGAGACGAAAAGGCTTCCATCGACTCTCACGCCCGCATCGCGCAGAGAACCAACTTCTTTCAGAAAGGCCATGGGGTCGAGTACGACGCCGTTGCCGATCACGCTGCGGCACGCGTCGCGCAGCACTCCGCAGGGAACGAGTTGCAGAACGAACTTTTTGCCGTTGATGATGACGGTGTGACCGGCATTGTGGCCGCCGG
>JBAPOI010000369.1:0-1757 GCA_049279555.1 Candidatus Sulfotelmatobacter sp. | reverse complement strand
GTGCATCCGTTGGTGGGGGGGCGGTTACGGTCGGCGTTGCGGGATGTGCAGTATGAGAGCGCGATCGGCATGGCGAAACTGCCGTATCTGTCCGATCACCGGGTTTACGGACAGGCGCTGTTTCCGGCAGCGGGATATCTGGAGATGGCGCTGGCGGCGGCGGAAAACGCGTTGGGCGCGTTGGGCGGCGGCCCATACGAGCTGAAGGAGATGGCGATTGCGCATCCGCTGGTGCTGGGCGCAGGCATAAAAACGATCCAGACGATCGTGAGGCAGGGCGAATCGGGAGCAACGTTCGAGATTCTGAGTGCGCCTGATGGGGGCGAGGGGAACTGGCTGCTGCATGTCAGCGGCGGGATTCAGAGTGCGGAACCAGCGGCGGCGCTGAGGATCGACGAGGCGCGCGCGCGCTGTGTGGAAGCGGTGGATGTGGAGGCGCTGTATGCGGGGCTGCGCGGCAATGGTCTCGATTACGGACCTGGATTCCGGAGTATCGAGAGCGCATGGCGCGGCGAGGGTGAGGCAGTGGCGCATCTGCGCCTGGCGGTGGAAGGCGAATCGTATGGAGTGCACCCGGCGTTGCTGGATGGGGCACTGCAGGTGCTGGCGGCAGTGAACGCCGGGAAGGAAGGGGCGACTTATCTGCCGGTGGCGGTGGAAGCGTTCCGTCTGTTGCAGCGGAACTGCACAACGTTATGGGTGCATGCGCGCATGGGGCCGGGCGCGGATGGCGAATCGATGGCGGGAGAGATTCGGCTGTTTGATGAAACCGGCGCGCTGGCGGGGGAAGTAGTGGGGCTGCGGGCGCGGAAAGCAGCGCGGGGCATCTTTGAGCGGACGGCCACCGATGAGTGGCTGTTTGAGACGGAGTGGCGGCAGGATTTAGAGGTCGTGAGGGCGGCGGATTTTCTGGCGTCGCCTGTGGAGATCGGGGAACGGGTAGGAGCGGGGTTGGAGGCTCTGGCCGACGGGTATGGGATCGATGCGGTGCGGGAAGTACCGGCGGCGCTGGAGCGATTGAGCCTGATCTACGCGGTGGCGGCGTTGGAGCGGCTGGGCAAGAGCAAAGTATTGCCGCGGTACGAGCGCCTGTTGCGGCGGGTGCGGCAGATGGTGGAAGAAGAAGCGGCGCCGGAGAACTGCGATGTGGCGATGGCCGATCGCGAGCGGATCGCACTACTGGAGCGGTATCCGCAATGCGAAGCCGAATTCACGATGCTGGGGCGCTGTGGCAGTCAGCTGGCCGAAGCGTTGCGTGGGGAAGTGGAGGGTCTGGATCTGGTGTTTCCGGGAGGATCGACGGAGACGGCGGAGAAGTTGTACCGGGAATCGCCGGGATCGAGACTGTTCAACGAGTTGACGGGACGAGCGGTGGCGGAAGCGATCGCGGGACAGCCGGCGGGGCGGAAACTGCGGATCGTGGAAATCGGGGCGGGGACAGGCGGGACAACGGCATACATTTTGGACCGGCTGCCGGCAGATCGGGTGGAGTACCAGTTCACGGATATCGGCGGACTGTTCACGGCACAGGCGCGGGAGAAGTTCGGGGAGTACGGGTTCGTCAGTTACGGGCAGCTGGATATCGAGAAGGAACCGGAGGAGCAGGGCTTCGGAAGACAGAAGTTCGACATCGTGATCGCGGCGAATGTGCTGCATGCGACGGCGGATCTGAAGCGGACGCTGGAGAACGTGAAGCAGATGCTGGCGCCGGAAGGGTTGCTGGTGCTGCTGGAAGTGACGAAGCGGCAGCGGTGGCT
>JBAPOI010000368.1:0-2955 GCA_049279555.1 Candidatus Sulfotelmatobacter sp. | reverse complement strand
CCCTTCGAATGCCCGACAAAGATCGCAACTTCCGTCGAACTTGGGCCGGGGATGAGATTTGCGGCTGCTAGACGATCTAGAAAGTCGGCCTCGGTGATCCATCGCCGTTTTCGAACGAATTCATTTTCCATCATCGCGATGTGGGCGGCCGGGCCCCCAAATGAAAGGGTGCCTAGCTTTAGAAAGACCAATGCCATCTCCGCCAATGAGGGTCGGCGAATGTGGCCAGCTTCAATATCGATTCGACGGTCAGGCATTGGCTAGGAAGGTTCTATTCGTCCATCAATCGCGAGAGACCCGCCGCCCAGCAGAAGAAATACCAAGCCGAGAAGCATCCAATAGTCTGTTCGCGCTCATGTGCCATGCTCCAACTATCTCAGGCATATTTCACCAGGGCCATAAAACCAAAATCCATGTGTAGCTGCTGATGGCAGTGAAAAAGCGTGGTTCCCGGATTATCCGCAGTGAAGTCCACTTCGACAATCTTGTTGGCGTTGACGACCACAGTATCCTTGAAAATGCCTGATGTGAGCTTGCCATACACCTTCGTCAATTCGAAATTATGCCGATGGAGATGCAGCGGATGGGCGTCATCGCTCTCATTCCGAAAGATCATGCGATATCGTTTTCCGGCTTGAACCATCAGAGGATCGGTATGCGGATAAGACTTTCCGTTGATCGTCCAGCGGTTGAAGCCTCCGTGGCCACCCGGAATCTTCTTAAAGACCAGATCGAACTGTGCATCGGGTGCGACAACATCGCTAGGCTCTTGTCCAAAGAGTGTGTAGTCCCACTGCGACTTCTCGGGTTTTGCCCACTGCGGGACACCTTTCTGATTGGCGTACTCCACAACCACACCGAAACCGTTCTTGCGATCATCATCATCCGTCGTCCCCAGAATCCAGACACCCGGCGAGTTCATAGTCACTACAGCATCGACACGCTCGGCCGCACCGATCTGAAGTACCTTGACTTTTTGCGGTTTCGGCACCAAGTTGCCATCGAGCGCGACGACTTCGAATTCGAATTCGTGGGAGGGAAGGGCTACGTTCACGGTTTCCGTTGCGCTCGAGTTCAGGAAATGAAACAAGATTCGCTCGCCCCGCCGGACTTTGATCGGCTCCCCGTGTCCAAGAGCCTTGTCGTTAAACGAAAAAGCGCGGTAGCCGACTTCAAGGCCGTTGTTCGGCGGCGGTGGTGCGCTGCCCTCGTCCGACTCCTGCATGGATGCGCTGTAGTATGGTTTCCATTGGTGCATCGCCAGAAAGACCTCGCGATCATACTGGCCGGGGTCATTCTTCGGTTCGATGTAAACGAAGCCGAACTGGCCGCTGTACAGGCTTCGGTGAAGGTCTTTCCCGGCAAACGCATGGCTGTGATACCAACGCGTGCCCGTGGGCTTTGGAGTGAAGTTGTATCGACGACGGGCGCGCGACGGAACGGGCGGGCTGCCCTCTTCAGTCGCGCCGTCCGCCTCGACTGAAATCATTTGCCCATGCCAGTGCACTATCTCTTCATGATCAGTGTCGTTGAGCACATCGACCGCGACCGGAACTCCTTCTTTCATCCGCAGTAGAGGGCCGGGAACCTGACCGTTATAGCCAATAGTGTGAATGGTTCTGCCGGGAGCAATGTCAAAGGAGATAGGAGCGATGCGTAGAGTGAAATCAGCCTTCGATGGGGGAGTCTGGTTCTTCGCAGCAGCGAAAATGTTCCGCGAAGCAAGCCCCGCAACGGCTAGTCCGGCATTCTTTAGAAAGCAACGACGGTCCATCTGCTGCCTCCGGGTAACAGCCCCGTTTGACCGGAATTTCCGTATTAGCACCCAACAGCCTCACAATATACTACCCATCGAGAAACTCCTGGCAGATTACAACGAGGAAGTGAAGAAGCTGGGGATATAGTCGCGATCGCCTTCAGTCTGCCGTCAAAGCTTTCCAGTTATCGCCTGCACAAACAAGAGCACTCCAATTCCCCCTAGGCAAAGATAAATGTACTTCAGAAAAACATCTCCGTGCAGGCGATGATTGATCGCTCTTCCTAGGAACACGCCAAGCAGAGTAAGCGGCAGCGAGAGCAAGTAATACCGCGTAACCGCACGAGTCCAGAGGCCGGCCATAAAATAGCCGCCCATGCCGATGATGCTGGCGGGCAGAAAATACCCTTGCAGCGTAGCGCGGAAGTGCCGTGCCGACCAGCGGCGCATCGCTCCGTAAATCATCAGCGGCGGACCGTTCATGCCATAGGCTCCGCCGAGCACGCCCGCGCAGAATCCACATGCCAGCAGCCATGCGCGATTGTCGCGCTTCAGTTCCAGCGGCGCGCGGCCGCTAAAAGAATAAATCGAGAACCCGAGGATGATGATTCCCAGCGCGCCTTTCACAATCCGTTGATGACTGCTCGTCAGAAGTAAAAGCCCCAGCGGAATGCCAAAGAGAGTGGAGAATACGAGCCAGCCTGTGCTGTGCAAGTGGATGTGCTTCCAGTCCTGAACGACAACGATGCCCGCGATGGTAATCGACACCAGCACCGCCAGCGGCGCGGCGACTTCCAGCGGAATGCAGAACGCGAGCAGCGGAACGGCGACCAGGGCCTCGCCGAAGCCGAATGCCGATCGGATCAGCGTGGCGGTGAACACGATCAATAAAACAAGAAGAGTAGTTGCGCTGATTGCGATCTCCCGCGGCGAAATTCGTCATCGATTCTCTCACAGCGGACACCAAAGACTTTCTGTCAGTCGCTTCGAAGCGCAACCGGTGGAGGCGGTGTGCCTTTTTCAATAAAAAGGCCCCGCGCACGGCGCGCGAGGCCAGGGGGTAGCGCCCTCATGAAGAATTTCAGGCAGCTTCGCGCCGCTTCTGGATGCTCTGCAGTTGTTGGCGATATTTCTGCGCGTTCCCGACGATCTTGCGTTGTGTCAGGCTGGTCACCCACAAGTCGCGGGCAATATTGCGG
>JBAPOI010000367.1:0-6625 GCA_049279555.1 Candidatus Sulfotelmatobacter sp. | reverse complement strand
CGCAACCCCCTTGTTTTGTGAAGTGCAATTGTAAAAGAATTGTCAAACGACGCCATTCAGCCCGAAAATGGGTCGAAACCGTTGTAAGCTTGCCCTGTTGAGGCCGGGCGCAGTTTGCTGGCCCTGTTAATGGTTTCAAATCTGTCAAGGACGGTTTCCGATGGCACAAATGGCAACACCACTGGGCGTGGCAAGATCGGCTGACCCTATGAATCCCGCACGGCCGATGGGAAGAATTCTAGTGGTCGAGGACGATCCCGCAGTTCAAAAGGCGTTGAAGCGTCTGTTCGAGACCGAGGGGTACACGGTCGAAGTACAGGCCAATGGAAAATCGGCATTGCAGAGTTTTCAGGCGTCACCGCCGGCGGTCATCATCCTCGACCTCCGTCTGCCCCAGCTTTCCGGCAGCGACTTGTGCAAAGAGGTAAAGTCACAGGCGCCCACTCTGCCGATTGTGGTCCTCAGCGCAACCAGCGACGTTTCCGACAAGGTGCTGCTGCTGGAGTTGGGCGCGGACGATTACGTAACCAAACCTTTCAGCCCGCGTGAGTTGCTGGCTCGCGTGCGAGCGGCTCTGCGGCACACGGCAAGAACGGCGAGTGTAAATCTCGTAAGCTTTGACGGCATTTCGGTTGACTTCAAGAAGATGGAGGTCCAGCGCGACGGCAAAGTCATAGTCCTGACCGCGCAGGAATTTAAAACTCTGCAGTTTCTCGTGCAAAATGCCGACCGGGTTATCAGCCGCGACGAGTTGTTGAACGAAGTGTGGGGATATCAGAACTATCCTTCTACTCGAACTGTGGACAACCATATTCTGAAGCTTCGTCAGAAACTCGAACGGGATCCGGCGAGTCCAGTACATTTCCGCACGGCGCACGGCATGGGCTACAAATTCGTCCGCTGAGATCCCTTGGACCCTTCATCAGAATCCGCGTCCCAAATTCTCCAACAGTCCGCAAGCGCTCTGGTGCCGCGAACACGGCTGCGTACCCGCTTTCTCCTCTCCATGTTGCTGATCACTGCGGGCCTCACAGCGACCAGCCTGCTGGTCGTCCGGCGCAGCGTCCAAAACCACGTCCGTGACGGCATTTTGCAGGACCTTGGAAACTCGGTTACAACGTTCCAAAACTTTCAGCATGATCGCGAATTCATGTTGACCCGCTCCGCGGAATTAGTGGCAGACCTGCCCATTACACGCGCCATCATGACCGCTCCCGATCCCGCCACCATCCAGGATGCATCCCGTGACGTGTGGCAGTTGACCGGCAGCGATCTTCTGGTGCTAGTGAATCGCAATGCCCAGGTGGTCGCGCTGCACACAAAATCGGCGGGCTTCACGCGAGCGACCGCTCAACAATATTTCCAGCGCTCGTTAAACGAACCCTCCTTGGATCAGGAAGACTCTAGCCACTGGTGGTTCGGCGACCATCGTCTGTACCAGACCTTCACACAGCCGGTTTACTTCGGCTCCAGGACGGAAGGCCCACTGCTTGGCTTTCTGATTATCGGCTATGAAATCGACAACCGCCTGGCTCAGGAGGTGAGTAAGATTTCAGCGAGCCAGGTCGCATTGTCCTACGGCACCGAAATCGTCGCAAACACTCTGAAGCCACCGCAATCAGGCAGCACAACCTTGCGTGAGCTGTCGGAAGGATCGCCGCAAAGCGGCCCCCGCGACGTTGAACTGGGCGATGAACATTTTCTGGTTACCTCACTCAATCTCTCAGGCCAGCAGGAACCGCCGGTACGCTTGACCGTATTGGGTTCTTACGATCAGGCTTCGAAATTTCTCGACAAGCTGAACCGTCTGCTTCTGCTCCTCGGTCTTGCTGCTGTTCTTGTCGGTAGCGCGCTGGTGTTCGTGATTTCCCACACCTTCACACGTCCGCTGGCCAGCCTGGTAGATGGGGTTCGAGCACTCGAGCACGGAGACTTCCATCATCCCCTCGATCCCCGCGGCGGGGACGAGGTCGCGGAACTCACGTCTGCATTCGACCGCATGCGTTCGAGCCTGCTCAAGACCCAGCAGGCCCTGCTGGAGTCCGAACAGCTAGCAACGATTGGGCGTATGGCCAGTTCGATTTCCCACGATCTCCGTCACTCGTTGGCCGCCATCGTCGCGAATTCCGAGTTTCTTTGTGATGGCCGCCTCAGTGCCGCGCAGCGCGAAGAGCTCTACCAGGAAGTTCGAACCGGCGTCAATCAGATGACGGATCTCATCGATTCCCTGCTCGAGTTCGCGCGGACTAGAGAATCTTTGAGCCCAACCTACGCCAGCGTGGTCGAGACCGTGCAGCGAGCCATGCAGGCGGTTCGTTTGCACCCACGGCATCAGGGCACTCTAATCGAGGTCCTCAGCAACGGCCAAAACTCCGCCTGGTTCGATCCGCGCAAACTGGAGCGTGCCCTCTACAACCTTCTGCTGAACGCCTGTGAAGCCGCACCCAGCAAGGACGGAAAAGTCAGAGTCGCGATCAACCGGACGGGATCATGGGTCACAATTGCAGTCTCCGACAACGGACCCGGCATCGCCGAACCGATTCATGACAAGCTTTTTCATCCCTTCGTAAGCTACGGCAAAGAGAACGGGACTGGGCTCGGCCTCGCGGTGGTGCAGAAGATCGTTCAGGATCACGGTGGCGAAGTTTCAGTAGAACGCACTGTGGATGCTCATACCGTCTTTCGGATTACAATTCCGGGACGCGCTCCCCAAGGTTCGGCGGACGCAGACGGTATGACAAGTCGTCCCGTGATGCGTATACATGGCGACAGCATGAGCCAGAACTCAATTCGACATTCGGATACGTAAGCCGCGCATATTGCGATTCCAAAGTAATCCGCGTGTCGCTTAGGAGGATGTGTGAAGATCCCCAAGACAAAGACGACAAAGACCCTCGCGCTTTGGACAACCGCCACGACGGCGGTCGCTTTCGTCCTCTTGTGCGCCTGCAGTCTGGCGCAGGAGAACACCACCCCGGCGGCTTCTCCGCCCGGCGATGCCTCGCTGCGCGAACTCCACTCTCAAGTGCGCGAACTGCGCGAACTGATCGACCAGATGCGGAGTGAGAATGCCCAGTCGCGTACCGAGATGCAAGAGCTCCGTCAAGAGCTGCAAGACACTCGCAGGCTTTTGGCCCCGCTCGTGGCCTCAGGAAATACCAACCCTTCCTTTGGTGCTGTGTTGCCCTCACAATCTGCCGATACCGCAACTGCCTCCGCTTCACCCGTCTTAGTCGAGCACGCTGCATCGGAAGCGTCCCCGTCGGCAAGCCTTGGAAGCCGTGTTCAGAAACTCGAAGAATCCACCCAATTGCTGGGTTCGAAGATCGACGAACAATATCAAACGAAAGTGGAGACGGCGTCGAAGTATCGCGCCAGACTTTCGGGAATTGTGCTGATGAATGCCTTCCGCAATGTCGGAGCCTCGGATAACCTTGATCTCCCCGACTATGCACAGCCGGCCGCACCCGGCGTATCCCAGACAAGTTTTGGCGCCACCTTGCGTCAATCGGAGATCGGGCTGGAGATTTTTGGACCAAACCTGGCTGGCGCAAGAAGTACAGCCAATGTGCAATTCGATTTTTTCGGAGGATTTCCCGCAACCAACAATGGAGTTGACTTCGGCATCGCGCGTCTGCAAACCGCAAGTCTGCGGCTCGATTGGAAAAACACTTCCGTGATTGCGGGACAGGATTCTCTCTTCATTTCGCCGCTGTCTCCAACGTCGTTCGCCTCGCTTGCCATTCCGGCCTTTGCTTACGCCGGAAATCTGTGGGGATGGACGCCACAGCTTCGCGTCGAGCGGCGCTTCGATCTGAGTGACAGTCAGGCGCTCACCTTCCAAGGCGGAATTCTGGACAATTTGGATTGGGAGCCTCCCGCTAATCCGTACGTTCGCGCCGCCCAAGCCGGTGAGAGCACTGGGCAGCCGGCTTATGCAATTCGTACCGCTTGGTCTCGCCCCACATTTAACCATCCTTTGAGCATTGGCATAGCGGGCTATTACGGACGCCAGGAGTGGTCGTGGAGCCGGTTTGTCGACGCCTGGGCAGGCATGACCGATTGGCAGATTCCGATTCTTCGCCGCCTGACTCTTTCCGGCGAGTTTTATCGTGGACGCGGGGTCGGAGGTTTGGGCGCTGCTATCGGGCAACCCATTCTTTTCGGTGGCAATCCAGCCAACGCCACAACGCCGATTCGCGGCCTTGATTCCTCCGGCGGATGGAGCCAGCTCAAGTTTCAACTCACCCCGAAGCTGGAGCTGAACGGGGTCCTTGCGGAAGACAACGCATTTGCCAACGACATTCGGGGCTTCGCCACTGACGCCAACAACTTCGGAGAGATCCTGGGACGCAATCGAGGTGAGCTTGCCAACCTGATTTACCGGCCGCGATCTGACTTGCTGCTTGCGGCGGAATTCAGACGCTTGCACACTTTTCCCGTCTATGCCAATGCCAGCGTGACCAACCAGATCAATCTTTCGATGGGGATTCTGTTTTGAACATTTCTCACATTCGGGTGAAGGCATGCCGCATGATCTTCTTGCTGCTGCTGCCGTGCCTTCTCGCCTCGGCACAGAATATTGAACTGAAAGGGAAGGCACAGCTCACGAGAAATAGCCGCCACCTCGCTGACGCTTCGAAACTTGTCGTCTGGCTCACCCCACTGGGAAGCACGCCCGCGCCTGCGCCGCCTCAACAGCAAAGCGCACAAATTCCCAGGCTTGTTCAGAAGGACAAGAGTTTCCAACCCTCGTTATTGGTGATCCCCGCTGGAGGAAAGGTGGAATTTCCCAACCACGATCCGTTTTTTCACAATGTATTTTCGTTATTCGACGGCAAGCGATTCGATCTTGGGCTCTATGAGAGTGGCACCACGCGTTTTGTCCAGTTCGACAAGCCCGGAATCTCTTTCATCTTCTGCAATATTCACCCGCAGATGAGCGCCGTCGTGATCGCCTTGAATACACCGTACTATGCGATCTCGGACAAGCGTGGTGATGTCAGCATTGGAGACGTAGCGCCCGGCCGCTATCAACTGCACGTCTTCCATCCCTCGGTTTCGCCGGATGTGCTCCAGGCGGCGGAACGGGAAATTACCGTTGGTCTCGGCAACACATATCTCGGGACCTTCGCCTTTGCGGAATCTGATCTCGAACTGGCCCACAAAAATAAGTACGGACGGGACTATGATCGCCCGGACCCAGACAGTCCGGCCTATGCGCGCCCGTGAGGCGTCGCGTTACATCCCAGATTCCAACTCTGCTTCACTGAGTAGTTGAAGCTCGATCCAGCCTTCCATCGGCATCGCGTCTACAGGCAGTCGATTTTGCCAAAGGCTGAAGCGGAGCCGCAGCCGACTCGTCCGCGCAATGGCCACGGCTGTTGGCTTGGGCTTGCCGGCAGTCACATTTTTTGATCCCGCTACAGTTTGGGCTACATCGAGATTCAGCGCGGAAGCAGGTGCCGCCATCAGACAACTCAGAGGCAGTCGAAACTCAAAGCTGCGTGCGAGCGCAACCTTCGCGCCATCGTCACCTTTGGCAGCCGTCGCCGACGATGAATCTTCCCGCCCGTCAACCGTGAACCCCGTCAGCTTGCCATCCTGCACTTTGGCGTCAAGCCGCAAACTCCGCCGGGGGCGCGCCTCTTCGCTTGCCCACGACTCCAGATTCACGACCAGATCAAACTCTTTCTCCGATAGAGGCCCGGCAAAATCCAGACGGCCGTAGACAAACTCGCTATCGATTCCGGCATACACCGAATCGAGGAGAAATTGCTTGCCGTGCATCGCGCCCGCACGCTGATCTGCGGTAAATACCGCCGCGCCCATCCACTCGAAATAACGAATCTTATCGCCCGTGATGCGAGGATGAATGTAGGCCGTCTGCGGCGCGAACGCAGGCCGCACCTCACCGCCGGTGATGGGCTGGGAGAGGTAATCTGGAGGCATCGCGCCCAGCGCCTGATAAATATTCGAAAGATGTTTGCGGTAAAGCTCGTCGAAATCTCGGTCGTTGGCCGAGTGGTGTTCCGGTCCATACCACCAGTTCCAGTCGCTGCCCTCGGCGATCAGAATTTCTTCATAGGCAAGCTTTCGTTGCACCTCGGTAGCCCGGCCCTGATTCTGCGCATAAAATTCGCGCGCATGCTGCAGATAATCCCACGCCCGGTTGTCCTCCGGAGCTCCGATCCACACGTTGAAATTCGCATTGATCCAGGAGCCCGGCACCAGCGACGGCAAGGCTGTGAAATTGCGATGGCGTGCGATCGCCTCCGCCACCGTTACCGCCTCCAGATTTTGCTCGCGCTGCAGCGCGTCATAGAATCGTCGCAAAAATTCGCGCCCCGACTTCGGATAATATTCCCAGGCATTTTCTCCATCGAGAATTACCGACACCACCGCGTCCCGGCCCTGCGCCAGCACCGGCTTTGCCGCTTCTTTGATGTTGTGCAGCAAGTGCCCCGCAGCTTCGTTCGGATCCATGCCCGAATAGACGAAACCGATCAAGTCTGAGATCGTATGGTCGCGGAACACCAGATTCATCGCCGCCTTGCCACTCTCATAGCGATGAATGTCATAGAGTCGTTCGGCTAAATGCGTCGGCAGCCGTCCATCCCCGTCC
>JBAPOI010000366.1:0-2137 GCA_049279555.1 Candidatus Sulfotelmatobacter sp. | reverse complement strand
TGCCATACGGCGGCGTCTGTAGACCGGCCGACAGTGACTCCATCTCCTCGAATGTCGTATTGCTGTTTCACCACCAGCTCCGGCTTGCGTGTTCGTAGGAGTTCGGCCAGGTCGATGAGTCGGCCTTCAAACGCGACTTGTGATCCGAGTTCGAGCTTCACCGTCCACGGCACCAATCTGCTGATCACCGCTTGTTCCTCGGCGCTAAAGAGTGCGGCAAAACGTGGGTCGTGCACAAATGCGAGGCTGGTCTTGGCTTCCGCAACATGCCGGGCGCCAATCGAGTTCATGTGAACCGGCTTCCGCGGATGCTGCAACATCTTCACGAAGATATCCACGATTCGAGGCGACTCGGCGACCATCGTATTCCAGAGGCCGGTATTGATCTTGTTCCAGATCAACTCAACGCGTTTCCCTCGATGAAAAATGCCAGTCGATGCAATCTCGAGATTGCGCGGGTCGGCGACCGCGGCCGGCCATCCGTCTGCAGTCATAGCCGCCGCAATTTCCAGTGACTCCCGGTTCGATCGGCCTTCGGGTTGCAACACTGCCACAAACGGTTTGGTTTCCGTGCCTCCCGCGTCGCGATATCCCTGCAGCAAAGCCTCAAGAAAAGGCTGGCCCTGATCCATGGGCAGGATCGGCTGTGCAGCATGGAGGTGAGACTGCAGAAGCTTGCGCGCGATAATGTTCAGGCGGGGCGTAAAGAAAGTGCCAGCAGGAGAATCGGCATTATTTTCCAGAAGCCGCATCGTGAGATCATCGCCCGTGAGATAGCCATCGAGCCGGCAGATCGAAACGGATCGCGATGGCTCTGGTTCAGCCTCAATGAGGCGCTCGGCAGCCGGTGCAAGACCATAGAATGCACGCACCGAAGCATTACCTCGGTACAACGCTACTATTTTCTCCAGTAAGCGGACATACGCTTCAATCCACGGCTGGGCTTCCGCGAGTCTCTTCTGCAAGACCAGCAGCGGTGTAAGCGCAAAAGGAAAATCTTTATTTTGGAAACACGGCTGGGTCGACAGAAAAGCAGCCACGCGTCTCGGCTCTAAGCTGCTGTCGCCTTGGATCGACTCGCGTAAATCCTCGGCACGGACTTGATCGATCACGGCATTTCTCCATCCACAGGAAGATTACGAACCATGGTGAAGTATGCGTCGCGAATTTTCGGCAGGATTTCTCGCGGACCGCGCATAGTCCTCCCGTCGACAGACTTGATGGGAGCAAGCTCCAGGCCGGTCCCGGTTAGAAATGCTTCGTCGGCTGAATATGCATCCTCTGGCTGTAAGGCCGCTTCTTCCGCGGAAATCCCCATCTGGCGGCAAAGCTTGAACACATGCCGCCGGGTCACGCCGGGCAGGATGGCGTCGCAACAACGCGGCGTTACGACTCGGTCATTGTGAACCAGGAAAAAGTTGGCAGTAGGCGACTCAGAAAGGAGGCCGTCTTCTGTCAGCATGATGACGTCGTCATAGCCGGCATCATTCGCCTCGAGATAGGCAATCCGTGGACCTGCGTAGTTTGAAATTACTTTGGCGCGCTGCGGAAAAATATTATCGCCAGGCTTCTTGAGCCGGCTTATTGCCACGGACAAGCCACCGCCGTCCGTGGTCCAAGGTTTGCGTCCCATAGGTTGCAGGATAAGATCGTGAGCAATCTCATCCCCTCCGTCTTTCAGGGTTCCGAGAGAAACGGCATTGACCGAAATCCTCAGATAACAATCCTCCTGAACTTGGTTCACCCTCGCCAACTCTTCTGCGGTTTCCACGAGGCTGTCGATCGAAGGTGCTGGAAGCCGAATGATCTCGAGTGTCGCCGCTAAACGTCGCAGATGTTCGCGAAGTGCGAAAAACCTGAGCGTCTTTCCATCCGCCTGAAGGTAGCCGCGAACGCCCTCAAAAGCGGAGAGCGCGTAACGCATCGACAAGCACGCACAATGAACCGTAAGCTCGTCGAACGTAATTAGTTTGCCGTTACGCGCCGCCCATGAAAAGTAAGACGATTTAAGCATTCCCCTTCCCCGACCACCGGAAAGGCAGCTCCGAATCATCGTAGAAGCGCTGGTAAATGGCATCAAAGTGACGGTGCCGTAGATCGATCGCCTTCTGCAGCGCCTTTTTAGCATTACTCCGCA
>JBAPOI010000365.1:0-3660 GCA_049279555.1 Candidatus Sulfotelmatobacter sp. | reverse complement strand
CACGACATCTGGAACGAGATCAAATACCGGATAGGACGTGATGGTCACTACCGATTAGGGTCTGATCAGAAGGATCCGGATCGGACAACAGATTATACTTGGTCGGTTGTGAGGGATAATCGCGCAGTAGGGGTGATAAGTTGGGAAACATTGCTTAAACGACTTGCATACATATTTCAGGCCGGATCACCAGAAAATGATGCAATCGCTCAGCTGAAGGGAGTATTGCGCATGGCCGAGGACAGCATAATCGACCCCATTACCGAGAAGGATCTCGCGCCGAGTGTCGCACGACGTATCCTAGATTTTGTCGCGCTGATAACGGAGGTGTGTATTTCTCTCAAAGATAGAGAGAAGCAGATAATTTCTGAGTACCGTTTCGGTCTAAGTCCTGAATCCCTAGGTTATAATCTTACACTGGCCGGAGGTGAAGCACCGAGGCAGGACGTCTGGCTAGGAATTCATTGGGAGCTTTGGCGCGACAAAAAGAAATCTCCAATCTGGGTCGGCTTTCTTCGGGGAAATAGATCTCAGTTTATACAAATACGACAGCAACTATCTGATCTTGCTCCTGAGAAGTGTCGAGACGATTGGACGTACATTCCTCTTTCATTACCCATCGACCGGGAGAAGAGCGTTGTCGTTGAAATGCTCGTCGAAGAACTTGAAAAGACCATTAGCCGCATTCGATCAATGGTCTGACAGTGATTTGGTCCATTCTCGACCGTTTTCTCTAGCGCTTCGCGAACATTGCAACACTTGGCACCGGATTAGCACCGAACGGATGCCCTTCAGATTGGACAAAGCAGGACAGGACCGCAGCGATTTGTGCAATTTTCCAGTGGGACGATGATGGGCTGACGGTGGTTGGCACGGGGCGGTATGGCGCCAAGCGCATTTAGAGTGCGGTGCTCTCAACCGCAATGTAAACCATACAAACCACACTTTTTGCGGCCGTAGCGGCGGCGCAAACGGTCGATGGCTGAACGCCGAATTAGATCGCACGAAGTTGGAGTGGCGGGCCTAACTCTTGACACTGATTGGTGTACCTTTCGGACTGCCTGAATCGCTTTAACGTTTCTGCCCCATCGCACACGCAATTTCCGGAGGCGCCATGAGACAGCAATTCACGCGCAAGGAATTCTATGAACTTGTCTGGTCGCAGCCCATGACCGCTCTGGCGGCGGATATCGGCATTTCGAGTGTGGCGCTAGCGAAATACTGCCGAAAAGGAAACATTCCCGTACCGGAACGCGGATATTGGGCCAAGAGGCGGGCATCAAAGGCGACCATCAAGCGACCCTTACCCCCTCGCTTTCCAGGAGCTTCAGACAAGATCAATATTGGAGGAGAGCGACTCTGGGATCCACATTGGCAAGAAAACCTCCTTCGAGAGCCGATTCCACCACCGCCAACATTTGATGAGGAGCTAGAGGCGGTCGAACAGCGCATCCGTAAATTGGTGGGAAAGGCTCCATGTCCACGCAATTTCAGCGCAACTCATCAGCTAGTTGCGCAGCTGTTAGCGCAGGACGACGAGCGTCGGGCAAGATCTATACGTTACGGATCGAGTTACGACCTACCGAAATACGAAAGCGGGGTAGAGCGCCGACGCCTGATAATCCTGAACGCAATGTTTAATTCGCTTCAGAAGCTCGGATGCAAGCCTGACATGGATACTTCGATGTACGCCAGCGATAGGGCGGAGGGTCGCGTCATCTCTGTACGCGTCGGCCAACAAGACATTTCCTTCAAGATTGAACCGGTTCCGACTAAGGCACGAAAACCAGTAGACCGGCGCCGTCGGGAGCCCCTGAGGCTAGTTTTTGGCTCGCGCCAATCAAATTTGCCTCAAGAGTCAATATTGGAGGATACCGATGATGTGTCGTTGGAGAGGCGCTTAACCGAGATCCTGGTGAAAATCCTTGTCAGCGGGGAATCGTCTTACCGACGGGGCCTCGTCGCACACCGCGAGTGGTTGATTAAGCGCAAAGGCGAGCTAGTTGAGGAAATGCGCCGGCGCGAGATAGAAGAAAATCGGCGCGCGCAGGAATTTCGCGAAAAACAGGAAAAGGAACGAATTGACGACCTGATCCAGCAGGCTTCTCATTTGCATCGGTCTGAAACTATCAGGAATTATGTTCAGGCCGTACATTGCAGGCGAGCGGAACTGGCGGCAAATTCCGCGGATCTCGAGACTTGGGCGGCGTGGGCTCTTAAAGAGGCCGATCGCATCGACCCCGTCAAGAATGGCGTAGTGAGAACTGCAGTTGAATTAGTTGTTCAGGCGTCAAAGCAAACCCAACACACTATTCTTTGAAGCTTTCCGCACGAAATTCTCCTGTGTGATCATGTAAGTCTGTAATCTTCATTGTGAGATTGTCGTGTGGAAAACACTCCGCAATTTCACGCGTTGACGCGTTCTTATCCTTCGCCACAGTAATAACCGTCCGAAATATGCCACCACAATGCTGCACAGCCCATTTCAAGTTTTCTAAGCGTTCCCTGTTCCCAGGTCGGTCGCTCCACACATCGACGTTACGACCTCGTGTGTCGTAAATCGCCTGCTTGGTTACGGGATCGAACTTCAGATGGTCTTGCCAAATAGTAAGGACAACGACCTTGCCATCCGCGCTTCGCGCGGACCAACTCCATCGTTGGTTCTTCCCTGAGGCCCCGAAATGGGCAAAACACGCAGAAAGGGTCCAGTTTGTGGCCATCTCAACCAGCCGTCACCGGCGTAGCTGAGCAAGACGTTCACGTGAGCGCTCGAGGGCCTCAGACGTGAATAGAGTCGGATGCCGCACCACCACGGCCTCAAAAGCATAATCTTCAAGGCCCATTTCGAGGAGCGCAGTGAACCCCGTGGCCTCGACTTTGCGATTCACCACGCTTTCGACTGCGCCAATTATGCCGCGCCGTTTGATCATTTGCCAGGTGCGTGAAGCGTGGGTTTTCTTTCCCGATCGTTCGCTCAGAACTTTCTCGTACGCATACACCGCCTCGAGACATTCACGCTCCGCTTCAGAAACCGCGCCATACAGTTGTGCGCGGAGCACGACAGCTCGCTTCCGGGCATCAATTGCGAGATCGACTTTGCCGAGATCCTGCGCATTCTTTTCGAATGTCTCGCATTCTTTGGGAGTTTTCAGCTTAGAAATTCTTGGATCCATGAGGGCTAATCATAGGTGGAAGCTTCGTTTTGGTATGGAAAGCTCACTATAATGCGGAACCCCATCAGTAGCTATAAGCGCTTCTATCGAGACTTGGAGCGGTAAATTATATCATTGCTCCACGAGAACAGATCTTAGCCAACCAAAGATATGCGCAATCAAAGATACGGAGTCCTTCATGCGAGTGATCAGTTGGAATGTTCAAAGGCTGAAGGGCGGAGCCGGCCGCGTGGCCAACGCCTGCCTTGCGTGTTCCGCAGACTTCATAGCTCTTCAAGAATACCTTCCCGGACCCCGGGCAATAGAGTTTGACTCAGTATTGAAGCAGGGCGGCTACTCACATCGCCTCCCGCCGAAGCTGGATGCGGGAGCCGCTGGCTCGATCCATAATATTGTGTACTCGCGCACGGCAATTCGTGCGGAGCCCTCGCCAAAACTCCTGCCGGAAAACACCCCATATTGGATAGAGACTTCATGGCGGGAGATC
>JBAPOI010000364.1:0-4158 GCA_049279555.1 Candidatus Sulfotelmatobacter sp. | reverse complement strand
GCCTCATCGAGCAGCGCTTCCAACCTTTCGTGCTTTACGATTCCGCTCTCGATAAGCAATTCTAGCCAGAAGACCGTCTCGTCTGCTTCTTCAAGAACAATTCCAAGCTTGGCAATAAATTCGGCCTTCGACCGCGCCCGGCAAGCCGCACGATAGTTTGCTCCTACCGACGTACCCGAGCGAAGAACTTGTCTCCCGAGTGTTCTGGCCTCACCTTTGGCTGGCAGTTCACGATATAAGCGCAAGATACGAAGCGCAAATTGCTTCGTCCGATCCTTCAGATCTGGACTGTTTGCCACGGTGGCATGTTCGTGTGTTCTCCCGTCGGGAGTCTGTGATCGATGTCACAGCAACGCAGAGGAAAAAAGTAAGAATGCAGAAGGCACAATGCAGAAGTAAGCCGTTACTTTTTCATTTTGACTTCTGCATTCTGACTTGATTCCTTCAATCTGCGCCCAACAATCTCGAAATTTCCATTCAGCACTAGGTTGATGGCCTCGCTGTAGGCGATGTGCTCCTGCTCAAGAATGTGGGCGGCGAGGGTATGCTCGTCGTCGCTGTGCTCCACAGCGACAGACTTTTGCACGATGATGGCGCCGTGATCGAGCTCTTCGTCGACGAAATGCACGGTGCATCCGGAGATCTTCACTCCGTAGGCGAAGGCCTGCTCTTGCGCCTCGAGTCCGGGGAATGCAGGGAGCAGCGAAGGATGGATGTTGAGAATCCGCCGCGGAAATTGCTGCACGAACCAGGGCGAAAGCAGGCGCATGTAGCCAGCGAGGCACACCAGGTCAACATTGTGTTGCTTCAGCGCAGCGACGACTTCGTGGTCGTGCTCTTCGCGGGGCTTGCCTTTCGATGGAATTACCTGCGTATTCAAGCCGCGATCACGTGCGGTCGCGATACCCGGAGCATCCGCTTTGTTGGAGATGACGACGGCTATCCGCGCACCGGGAATCCGACCGGCGTCGACGCTGTCAGCGATGGCGACGAAGTTCGAACCGCGTCCGGAGAGAAGGATGCCGAGGAAGTGCATTGTTGATTTTTGATCGCTGATTGTCGATTGAACTGCGCTTTGAAATCAGCAATCAGCAATTTCTTTCAACTGTAAATGACTTTGCGTTCGCCCTTCACGATGCGGCCGATGGTGAAGGCTTTTTCGCCAACGCGCTCCAACACCGTCTGTACCTTCTTGAATTTCGCGGAGGGAACGACCAGCAGCATGCCCAGTCCCATGTTGAAGGTGCGTAGCATTTCCTCCTGGGGAACGTTGCCTAGCTCGCGCAAGTGCTCGAACAGCGGCATGACTGGCCAGGAGCCGAGCTCGATGATGGCAGCCGTGCCGCGGGGCAGCACGCGCGGCAGGTTTTCGGTGATGCCACCGCCGGTAATGTGAGCAAGTGCAGAAACGCATTGCGCATCGAGGAGCTTTTTCAGCGCCGGCCAGTAGCTTTTGTGGGTACGCATCAGTTCGTTCCCGACCTTATTCTTGATCTCATTCACGTAGGTTTCGGGCGAGTAGTGAGCGACTTCAAAAAGCAGCTTGCGGGCCAGAGAATATCCGTTGGTGTGCAGGCCATTGGAGGGCATGCCGAGAATCACGTCGCCAATCTGCACGTCCTTGCCGGTGATGATGCGCTCACGCTCCACCACTCCCACAATAAATCCCGCGAGGTCATACTCGCCGTCAGGATAGAAACCAGGCATCTCCGCGGTCTCGCCGCCAATCAGCGCGCAGCCGTTGTGTTTGCAGGCGTCGGCGATACCTTCCACGACTTTTTCGGCGATCTGAGGCTCGAGTTTCCCCGTAGCCAGATAGTCCATAAAGAACAGCGGCGCGGCGCCTTGCACGGCAATGTCATTCACGCAATGGTTCACCAGATCGCCGCCGATCGTAGAGTGCAGGCCCATCTCGAATGCGATCTTTAGCTTGGTTCCGACACCATCGACACTCGAGACCAGCACAGGATCGACATACTTCGCTTTGTCGACGGCGAAGAGGCCGCCGAAGCCGCCTATCTCGCTGAGCACGCCGCGAGTAAAAGTCTTGTGCGCAAGATACTTGATGCGCTGCTTGGTGCGGTTGGCTCGGTCAATATCAACACCGGCGTCGGCGTAGGTGACGGGAGCGGTAGCGGACGTGGAGGGTTTAGCCACGGTTTGTTGCAGTATCTCTTTTCTTTCGGGCAGTTCGCTCGGTTCTTCGTTCAAGTACTCGGGCGTGGGGAAACGCTGGTCGCCTCAGGAAGCAGCAGCTTCTAAGGCCGCTAATTGTAACACGTTGAAAGGGGACCCCGATTGGGGTAGCGTAATGCTGTTCAAGAAGACGGAAAGATTAAATACACGCTCTCCATGCTCCACGGACGCGCACGCCCGTTCGACAACGCGTGCGCCAACTAGTGAGCGATAAAGTCCGAGAAGAAATATGCCAGTACGCCAAAAAGTGCTAATCCAGAAATGCCGTAAGCAGTGAGAACCCAGGCACCGCGGCCTTCGCGATGTGTACCGGTAGCTTGTTGAGGGGACTGTTGAGAACCTGAGGAGACGACAGGGGCCCGATCTTCCATGCAAAACCTCCGAACGGAAGGATCGTGGCGCAAGTACAGTATGCGTCACGCCTGCCTGGCGACATGGCCGGACAGGACTATCTGGGCAGAAAGTTTACTACGGTTTTGGGGCTGGTGAACAAAGAAATGTGATCCTAATCGGGTGCGGTGGCGGGACGGCACGAGTTAGGAAAAAGGGGCCCGTTGGATGCATTCCTCAGGAGCCCCTAGCTTGTTAGGTGACACAATCCGATGGTCAGCATTTGACACAAGTATGTTGGGCGCAGGTCACACAGGTCTCCTGTTCCTGTTTAGTGATACAGGGGATAGTAGGGCAACAGCCACCGGCCACCGCATCCAGCGTGGGTTCATCTAGGTTTTGCAGAGTTACTTTCTTGATTTCGAGCTTCTTGGTCTTTTTCACTTTGGCCTCCTTAGACTGTGAACAATCGGGGCCCCCAAGTACAAGAAAAACGTTAGTTGGCGAACGAGTAACGGGTCAAGGTAAATTCGTTAGCTTTTCTGGCTAATCGCAAAAGCCTTCTGGCTGCAATAAATGGGGTCGATTGGATACATTTCCCCGGTCCAGTGTCGCAGCCAGGGCAGTTCAAAACGATACAGCCGGCGCAGGCTTTACTATTAGCCTATGCGTCGTTCTTTTCTTTCTCTCGTTGTTACCTTTGCCTTGGTCTTGGCCACACCGTCAACCATCCTCTCGCAAGCCGGGCTGCCCGCCACCGCTGCCCCAGCCGCTCCCGCGAAAGCGAAGAAGGGAGCGAAGTCTAGCGAAGCAAAGCCCGCGGACGCCGCGGCCAAGCCGGAGGACCCCAAGCACGACTACTCCCAGGAGGCGTTTGTTATCGAGCAATACCACTCCCGCTACCGGTTTGAAAACGACGGCACGGGCAGCCGGGAGACCGTGGCTCGCGTCCGGGTACAGAGCGAGGCAGGGGTTCAGCAATGGGGGCAGATTCAGGTAGGTTACAACTCCGCCAATGAACGCGTCGAGATTCCTTATGTCCGCGTGATCAAGGCGGATGGCAGCGTAGTCAAAGCGGGCGACGATGCGGTGCAAGATCTCAGTGCGCCGGTGCAGAACGAAGCTCCGGTCTACACCGACTATCGCCAGAAGCACATCACCGTGCCCGGCCTGCGCCCGGGAGAAGTCCTGGAATACGACGTGGTCACGTTGATTCACACGCCTTTGGCCGCCGGCCAATTCTGGACGGATTACGATTTCGACAAGAGCAACATCACGCTCGATGAAGAACTCGATCTCGATGTGCCTGTCGACCGGCCGCTCGAGATGAAGAATAAGCCGGGTATGGATCCGAAGATCTCCGACGCGAAAGGGCGGCGCGTCTACCACTGGACGAGTTCGCACCTTGTGCGCGAAGAAGATGACAAGGACGAAAAGAGCAAGGATAATAAAGATAAAAAGAAGAAGCCCAGCTACGATCGTCCCGACGTTCAGCTGACCACGTTCGTGAGTTGGGAGCAGGTGGGGTTGTGGTATGCGGAGCTGGAAAAAGACCGGCGCACGCCTACGCTGGAGGTCCGCGCCAAAGCGGCTGAGCTGACGAAAGGAATCGACGACGATCTGGATAAAGTG
>JBAPOI010000363.1:0-1795 GCA_049279555.1 Candidatus Sulfotelmatobacter sp. | reverse complement strand
GTTTTGATCGAATCATCGGACCGTACCTCCTGCAGTTGAAACGTGGCGGATCGGCTTGCAGCCGCCGGCAATCCATTGGTCGATTTCGGCGCGCCGCCAGCGTAACAACGTTAAGAGGCGCACCGGGGCTGGCATCTTCCCAGCATCAGCGAGTCGACGGACGTGCCGTGTACTGCACCCACCCAGCAGCGCAGCTACGGCTTTCACATCCAGCAGCGCCGCCGACATATCGGAAGTGTTGTTCATCTTCGGTTCCTTTTTCGTCGGTGGTTTCTCGCCCGCGCCACGGCACGGCGCAACAATTGCGCTCCGTCACTGTCGACGCCGGTCGCTTGCTCCGTCACGCGGAGCATGCGCAGTAGTCGCCGCAGTGGCAACGAATCCAGACGGTTGCGAGCATTGCGAGTCATGCCCGCCAAAATAAAATTGACGGCGTTTCCCGTGTTGTCAGCCGACGTTCGCCCGACGCGCGGCAAACGGAAACAGACGGGAATTCCCGATGAGATAGACGGCCAAAATTATTTCGCCCGACTTTCGCCCGACGGCTCGAATAGATCCTTCACGTCACCCCAGCGATAGAGATATTGGGCTTCGCGAGGCTTTCGGTCGGTTACTTCGCGCCAGCCTTCGCTGTTCTTTGACCGCCAGCGTTCCAATCGCTTGCTGACTGTATCGACCGTCCGTGATTGGAAGCGTTTTGCAATGTCCGAAGGTGAGAGCCAAGCATCGTCAGCCAACTTTTCCGTTGTGAGCAAGTTGGGCGCGCTCGTTTGGTTTCGATTCAACGCCGAAGCGCCTGGGGGAGCGCCGCTTGATTTGTGATTGCCCGGCGCATTGTTGCTCGCGGCTGTTGCCTCCTGCCGTAGCTGAGTCTGCAGAGCGGTATAGTGTTCGGTAACAATAACAAACAGCTGCCGATCCCGAATTTCCATCATCGCCGCATGAATGCTTTCCTCAGTCGGATCGTACTGTTGGCAGAATCCGCACAGGTAGCGCTTATGTCTAAACTCGCTGGGGATGGTTTGGGTATCCTGCCGAGCAGCTCTGCGCAGAGCGCGCTCACGTTGCCAACCAAACCATAAGACGAGTTCGTGGGCTGTCGGTGCTTCCATTACACCGACCTTTGCAGAGCGGCTCGCTGTTCTCTCAAACGTGCCGAGAACCGGAACGATTGCCTGCCGAGCATGTTCGCAAGCCCTTACAAATGGTAAGGCAGCTAAATTACCAAACTGCTCATACGGCTCTTTGGATGTCAACAATCTTTCCAACAAAAAGATTTGTTCCAGTAAGTCCAACGCCGCCTCAACGGCCCGATCGATTGTTTCCATGAGGAAACCGCCTTTCTACGGGCCAGCCCAGGCGTGGTTGAAGAAAGGCGATACAATCACGCCACGGGCTGCTTGGCCGGGGATCAGCCGGCCGTCCCGATAGCGCAGTATACATCTGGACAGCGTTCTTCTCAATCTGAGGAAAGTACACTGGACGGCATGAAGAGGCACGTAAAACGCTGGCGGGAACCTGGCGACTTTCCTCTTGGCGCGAGATGCGTACATGAGTGATGGGGCACGTTGCCAAGTCTGCAAGCGTAGTCCGGCGAAGCTGATGACCTTCAAGGCTCATCAAGGTCTTCTGATTTTCCGGCGCGAGTATAAGGTTTCGGGTTTTTTCTGTAGAGACTGCGCGCTCGAAGCGTATGCGGTTGCTCGCGGAATGACTTTGCGCGGTATGTGGTTTAGTCCAGGTTCTTTGGTGATGGGAACCGTGCGGAGTCTTTGGGATGCGGCTAAGCTTCTGG
>JBAPOI010000362.1:0-3802 GCA_049279555.1 Candidatus Sulfotelmatobacter sp. | reverse complement strand
GCCCCCGCGAACCTGCATTCGAGAGACCTCCCGCAGGGATTCGTCGATTTCCTGTTGCCGCTGCACAAACAATTCACACCCTGGCAGCAAAAGCTGGTGACAAAGCGCGCCGAGGTTTTGCAAGCTTCTCATCGCGGCAAGCCCCCGAACTATTTGCCGGCATCTGACGCAACCACCTCGGACTGGAAGATTGAGGTTCCCGACTGGTGCACCGACCAGCGTAATCAGATGACCGGGCCAGCCGACGACGCTGAATTGACCGTGAAGCTGCTGAACTCCGGCTCTCCCGCGGTGATGATCGATATTGAGGATTCCACGGCCAACATCTGGGAGCACATCATGCTGGCGATCAAGAACACCATCGCCGCCTATAAATATGAGCTGAGCTACGACGACAAGAAACGGCAGAAAAAAGTTACGGTGCAGCGCTCGAAGACCGTGACCTGGGTGCGCCCGCGGGGTTTGCACATTAGCCAGGGCGGGGTGATCAAGAACGAGATCATGTCGGCATCGTTGTTCGATCTGGCGTTGCTGTGGTACCAGATCGATCCGGCATGGCTGCCGCACAATTTCTCGGTTTACATCCCGAAGAGCGAATCCGCGGACGAGGCGTTCTGGTGGCGCGATCTGTTCCAGGTTTTCGCCAAACAAAAGGGATTGCCGCACGACTACATCAAGTGCATGGCGCTGGTGGAAGCGCATCCGCTGGCCTATCAGATGGAGGAATTCCTTTTTAATTTGCGTGAGCACTGCCTGGGATTGAACCTGGGCCGCTGGGATTACATGGCGTCATTGATCGATTTTATGTCGGAGGATCCCGACTGGGTTCTACCGGATCGCAACACCATCCCGCATGATGTGGCGTTTTTCCAGAACTTCCGCACGCTCATGCCGGAGATTTGCCACAAGCACGGAGCTTTGGCGATTGGCGGAATGACGGCGCTTTATCCAAGCCGAAGTGACGCTGAGTTGAACGAGCGGGCGCTGAAAGCTTTGAAGCAGGATAAGAAGAATGAAGCCGACAGCCTGATGGATGGGGCGTGGACCGGGCATCCGGACCAGAACGAGATTGCGGTCGCGCAGTTTCCGTTTCCCAATCAGATTGCAAAACGGCCGAAGCTGCCGAATTCGCACCCCGATCTGCGGCCCGCGCCGAAGGGAGTGGGCGAGACCACGCTCGAGGGAACGCGGGCGGCGGTGCGCACCGTGATTCGTTATCGGAATGGAGTGCTCAACGGAAAGGGCGCAAGCTTGCTCGATGGCTATATGGAGGATCTGGCCACGGACCGCATCTACCGCCTGATGATTGCGCAGCGCGTGCGCCACAAGGTGAAAGTGCGTGGGGACGATGGTAAACAGATCGAGCACACACCTGAGCTAAGAACACGTTTGTTCGATGAAGAGCTGACGGCGATACAAAAAAACTTGCCAGCGGAAATCGATCGGAAGGCGTCCGCAACACTTCCGGAAGCAAGGCAGATCGCGGAAGAGCTGATCGTGAAGGGATACAACTCGCCAATTTAAGGCTGGGGGAGTCGGGAAGCAGCTGTCCCGAATGTCATCCTTAATTATCAATCATTATTTATCCCTTGGCAGCTCGAAGCCGCTCTTCCAGCGCCTTGACCTCTTCATTCAATCCTTCGGGAAGATGATCGCCGAAGTGCGCGAAGTGCTCCTTAATGAGCGGCACTTCCGCCAACCAGCCCTTGATGTCAACACTGAGAAGCTCCTCAACGTGCGAGCCTTGGATGTCGAGCCCCCTCGTATCGAGATCGGCGACCTCGGGAATCCGGCCGATTGGAGTCTCCGTAGCATGCACTTTGCCGTCACAACGTTCAAAGATCCATTTCAAGACACGGCTGTTTTCGCCAAAGCCCGGCCACAGAAATTTCCCATTCGCATCCTGACGAAACCAGTTGACATAGAAAATTTTCGGCAGCTTCGATGGCTTTGAATGCTCACCCATCTTGAGCCAATGGCCAAAGTAGTCGCCCATGTGATAGCCGCAGAATGCGAGCATGGCCATGGGATCGTGGCGCAATTGCCCAACTTTCCCCGCGATGGCGGCGGTGGTCTCGCTGCTCACGGTCGCGCCCAGAAAAGTTCCATGCCGCCAATTGAAAGCTTCCGTGACCAGCGGAACGATTCCGGCGCGCCTTCCGCCGAACAATATTGCATCGATGGGAACACCTTTTGGATCCTCCCATTCAGGCGCGATCACCGGGCACTGCGTCGCAGGAGTGGTAAAGCGCGCGTTGGGATGCGCGGCCTTTCTTCCTGAATCGGTGGTCCAGCGGCGCCGCAGCCAGTCCACCAACATGCCTGGCTTTTCATCGCTCATGCCTTCCCACCAAATATCGCCTTCCATGGTCATCGCGCAATTGGTGAAGATGGAGTTGCGCGTGATGCTGAGCATGGCATTGGCATTCGATTTCATGCTTGTGCCGGGCGCGACTCCGAAGAAACCGAATTCCGGGTTGATGGCGTAGAGCCGGCCATCGGCGCCAAATTTCATCCACGCGATGTCATCGCCGATAGTCTCCACTTTCCAGCCGGGAATCGTCGGGATCAGCATCGACAAATTGGTCTTGCCACACGCGGAAGGGAATGCGCCCGTCATATATTTCGCCTGACCGGATGGGCTGATCAGCTTGAGAATCAGCATGTGCTCGGCCATCCAACCTTCATCGCGCGCCTGCACCGATGCGATGCGCAGAGCGTGACACTTCTTCGCCAGCAATGCATTGCCGCCGTAGCCCGAACCGTACGACCAGATCTCGCGAGTCTCGGGAAAGTGGCAAATGTACTTATGGTCGGAGTTGCAGCGCCATGTTTTATCCGGCTGAATCGGGCCGAGCGGCGAGCCGACGGAGTGCAGTCCGCGGACGAACTCGCCATCTTCGCCAAGAACCTCGAGCACATGGGTTCCCACACGAGACATGATGTGCATGTTGGCAACAACGTAGGTCGAGTCGGTGATCTCAACTCCAATCTTTGCGATGGGAGAGCCGATCGGCCCCAAGCTGTATGGGACGACGAACATGGTGCGGCCTACCATCGAGCCGGCGAACAACTCCGCCAGCTTCTTTTTCATCTTGACCGGATCTTCCCAGTTGTTGGTGGGGCCGGCGTCTTCTTTGTTTCGCGAGCAGATGAAAGTCCGGTCTTCGACGCGCGCCACATCGGCCGGGTCCGAGCGGACGAGGATGCTGTTCGGGCGCTTCTCCGGATCGAGTGGAATCGCCGTTCCGGTGAGGATCAGCATCTTCATCAGCGCCTGATACTCCTCCTGTGAACCATTGCACCAGTAAATCCGGTCCGGTTTGCACATCCGGGCCATCTCTTCGACCCACATCTCTAGCCCGGGATGTTTGTGGTCTGGGGGAGCTGTTGCGACTTCGATCAAGGTGCTAGCCATGGTAAAGATCTCCGGTATCACCCGTTGCGTATTGCAGAATTTAGATGCCGCTCCTGACGCCGGCGGAACGCCCTAGGGGGCGAAACGAGACGCCCAGGCGTGGAAAGACTGGCGCATAATTCGACTTTCAAGCGCACCACATGAGCCGACATAACCCCGCCCGAAGCTCGTCTTCATTCGAACCCAGAAGCTTTAAGCCAGCCTGAATCCAGGCAGGGCTAAGCCTGCTGAAAGCGCAAACCTAATATTCTCTCTCACTTGGCTGGATTATTCCAGCGCGGGATTGTCCTTCTGTTTTAGCTGTTTTAGCCCCATAATTCTGCCACCCCCTAACGGCAACGTGAAAATGTCACCGCATGAGAGGAAGGACATTCGCGTTTGGTT
>JBAPOI010000361.1:0-6523 GCA_049279555.1 Candidatus Sulfotelmatobacter sp. | reverse complement strand
AGCTGTAGGCGAATGCAATGCGATCGGAAACCGATGATGCAGCGAAGTTAACATAATGACCTCGCTCTCTTTTGACTATTTCTTTGGATTCGCTTCATCGTTTTCGTCGGTGGCTTGTTGCTGATGCAAGTCGTGATAAATCTCGCGGAGCTTGTCCTTCATCTGCTTGTATTTTTGATATTCCTCTAATTCGTGTTTGGCCTCCGCGGTGCGTCCCGTCTGCCGGTATACGGTGCTCAGGCGGAAGTGAGCCACAGCACTTGTTGGATCGAGCTGAAGAGCATGTTGCAGAAGCTGCTCGGCTTTTTGCGGTTGATCCATGGTCATAAGAACTTTTGCCATGCCAATGCTGACTTCCGGGTTAGTTGGCTGCAGCTGCAAGGCGCGGGTGTAGTGTTCATTCGCTTCCTTCAAGTCGTCTCTCTGAAGAGCGATATCGCCGAGCCTGCATTCAGCTTGTTCATCGAAGGGATTGGCCTCCAAGGCTGCCTTGTACTCGCTTTCGGCTTCTTTCCGGCCCTCCGCCGTCGACAAAGTAACGAGCATATCGGCAAGTTCAAAATGAAGTCCCGGAAGCCGCGGGTCGATCTTGAGTGCGGCCCGGTAATGCTCGATCGCTTCCGCTGTATTTCCACGCTTCGCCAGTTCGTGCGCCATGGCCTGATGCATTCGGGCAGAATTCGGATCGACGACGGACAAGCTGAGCAGTGACTCGGCAGCAAGGTCGGAATAGATTCGGTAAGAGGTGTAAAGAACAGCTTCGTTGGCTGGGTCCAGCTTCCACAGAACGCTCAAGATTGCTCCGGCTTTATCCAGATCGCGGGTGCCGGAGTAGATTTCGATCAGTTCCATCCCCGTGTCGATCCGGATCTTCTGGTCCTGCACTTTTGGAAATGCATTTTCCAGATCGCGGCGGCCTGCGTCGATATCGCCCGTGCGCTTTTCGCCGATGCCAAGAAGCGCTTGAATCTTCCACAGAGTGGGCTTCAGTTTGAGCGCAGCGCGAAGCTGCGGAATCGCATCCGCATATGCGCCCTGGAAGAACAGCAGCACGCCGAGGTTACCGCGCGCGTCCACGTTATTGGGATCGAAGGCAAGAATGGCTCTAAATTCGGGCGCTGCGAGGTCAGGCTTGTTCTCCTTTAGATATTCCGCAGCCTTGCGATTATGCGATTCGATCTCCTGCTGCTCGCCAGGAGGGGATTGGGCGAAACCCAACTGCATTCCCGCGCCCAGAATCGCGCAAAGCAAGACTACGAGCGCTTTTGTCCTCATGGCACGATTGTACGGTGGGGATCCGTATCTGGAATCTGGTTTGTCTGAGAAAGATGGAGAGAGAACGGCAGCATGCCGCCATCCCCTCTCTGGTTGGCTGTTCTTTCAGAACGTTACTTTCGCGCTGAGTTGACCGCTTCGAGGCGCGACCGCGACGCCATTGCCCAGGGTCGCGTCGTTTATCTGTCCAAAATTAGCCGCTCCAAAGGTCTGGCCCGGAATGCCAAGACTTGGATGGTTGAGGACGTTCACCCAATCAGAGCGCACTTCCAGGTGAATCCTCTCTCCGAACCTAAAGCTCTTGGCGATTGACATGTTGACAACTGTAAGCCTTGGTCCCCTGAGCGAGTTTCTCACCTCATCGCCGAAGGCGAATTGACCAGCCGGAGCCGCGTTTGCGAAGGCCGCAGTATTGAACCATTCGGCTGGGCCCTGATGACTAACGCTGGTGCTCCCGATAACATTGGGAAACCAGTTGCAGCCGTTGTTAACGTCGCCGCCCGCGGCTGTGCCGCCGACGCTGCAACCGGTAATGGTGGAATTTTCATTGGTAGCGTTAACCACGGTGAATGGTCCTCCGCTTTGTGCGAGGAGAGTTCCTGACAGTCTCCATCCACCGGCAATTTCATCCGCAACCGAGTTGCCGCTCAGGTAAGTTTTCCCTTTGCCGAAGGGTAGGTCGTACGAGACATATCCCTTAAAAGCATTCGGGATGTCGAAGTTCGAGTTTCCATAATTTGCGGAAGGGTCATTCGCGATCTGCCAATATTGTGTGCCTCCACGGCTGCCCCATCCGCCCGAATCCTGATCGTCAAGGAAGTGCGACCACACGTAGTTGAAGCTGAAGACCAAGCCATTGGAATAATGCTTGTTGATCGTGGCTTGCAGCGCATTGTAATTCGAGATGGCATTGTAGTTATTTCCGCCCAGCGTTCCCCAAGCCGGATAAGGACGATCAGCCTGTATCGCAGCACCAGCAGCCGCGCTCGCCGCTATGCCTGCCGGATTGGTTATCTGGTTGACGTCAGTAGGGAATTGCAGGTTGCCACCGTGACTGCCGACATAGGCAATCGATGCCATATAGCTGTGCGCGAATTCATGTTCCACGCTCAACTGCCATTCGTTGATTCGCCCTACCGGAACCCGGTACGGCACATAGGTTTGATTTGACGGAGAGGCGACATTGAGATACTGCGAGACATTTTTCGCATTGGCCGAGCCGACAACATAATTCAGAACGGGGTTAGCAGCGGCGGCTGACTCCGACAGAGTGACCAGCGGAGTGGGACCCGTGCCGTGATTGACGTCCGAGGCGTTCCCCGAACTTGTGGTGAGCGCGCCGAAGCCTATTCCGTTGCCATAGGTATCCTGGCTGAAGTTATAGGAGTACATTCCAAACCCACCTCTGACTACGGTGTCGTTTCGCAAGGACCAGGCAAAACCAACGCGGGGCAGGAAGATATCGTAAATCGGCTTCTGTAACGAGTTTCGGTCGTCCTGGGGAGCAAACCAAAGCGAACCTAGCGTGCCGTTGAGGTTACCGCACGGTGCCCCATTGGCATCGACGCTGCACACCAGCGGCTTGTTCGGATCAAAACCGCCCAGGCTGTTATGAAGCTCTGTGAATCCAGTTGTCGCCACATAGCGCAACCCAAGATTCAGCGTGAGGTTGGGGCGCATCTTGAAGTCATCCTGGATAAAAAGTTGCGGACTCTTCAAGCGTGCATAGGACGTGGATTGATTGGTCGCGCTCCAGCTTTGGACGTCGCCGAGCAGGAAATCCGCGAGGCCGGCGCCCGTCGTTCCTGCCGCGACGTTGTTTTGGGCCGTATAGTTTCCGGTGAAGGTGAAATTGCCCGAAGTAATGTTTCCCCATGGGGTGGTGTCTCCATCGCCCATGAGTACCTCAACCCCGAAATGCAGAATGTGCCTGCCGCGGATAAGGGTCAAAACATCGGACGGGTCGTACAAGCCCTCGATATAGATTGCGTTGGTTCCGGGAGCCAAGCCCGAACAGCAGATTCCCGCGCCGCCGATATTTATCTGCGGAAAGACGTTTGCTTTGGCGTATTGCAGACCCAGCGTACTTGCCGCATTAAATCCAATCGTGTCGGGCACAAACCAATTGCCTTGTTTGGTGTATCCCATCCGAAATTCATTGACCATCTTCGGGCTGATTTCCCAGGTATCTGTAACTTGGGCGTTATAGCCGTCGATGTCACCGGAGAAGCAATTGATCGGGCAGGGAAATGGCCCATATTTATTCACCCCGGGATTGTCCTTCTGACTGATCGAAAAACTCAGGCGGTTCTTCGAAGAGAAATCGTAATCAATGCGACCAAAGTATCTGAGATTGGGATTAGGAGTCGGTAGAAGAGTGGAGAAGTTGTTTGAAAGGGCTCCCGAGGCACCAGCATTGGGCAAAGGATAATAGTTCAAAATCTTTGCCGCAACAGGATCGATGCGGCCTGCCGGAATCGCGTTTACGCCGGCGAGGGCTCCGGTGTTTTCCGACGCAAAGGATTTGCGAGTGCAATTCGGTGTCGAGCAACTAGCGGGGTCGTATAGGGTGGGCAGACCGGGCGCACTGAAATCGTAGGCTCCGGGATAGAGCGTTCCCATACCTCTTTCGGCCAGTGTAAGGGTTGTGCCGTTTGTCGCACTGCTGGCTCCATTGTTATAAATCTTGTCCCGGACGAAGTAGAAGAACAATTTATTCTTGATAATTGGACCGCCGATGGAGCCGCCCCACTCGTCGTAGCGGAAAAACTGCGCCTGCTGCGGAGTGAAGCCGCCACTAGTGTTCGGAATCCCGAAGAAGGGTGCTGCGTTTAAAACGGTGTTCTGAAAATATTCGTAGGCTGATCCATGAAAGCCGTTGGTTCCGCTCTTGGTGATCTGGTTAAACACTGCGCCGCCAATGCCATACTCGGCGGAAAACGAAGAGGTCGTGATTTGAACCTCTTGCACGGCCTCAAATAAGGTGTTGTCGACGTTATTGCTCACCGGCAACTGAACGACTCCACCATCCTGAAGGTAGTTGGAGTAATTAGGCAGGTTCCCATTAATAGAGACGGCATCTCCGGCGTTATAGGCGCCACTCCCTTCTGAAGACGGCTGAGTGGCAGAGCTTCCAGCTCCGGGAAGTAGAATATTGAAGTTAGCCCAGTCATTGCCGGTGATTCCGGCGCCGATCTGGGGCAACTGGCTGATGGTTTTCGATTCAAGAATGGTTCCCATATGGGAAGTCTCGGTTTCGAGCAGCGGCACGCCTTCGGCTTCAACCGTTATTGTTTCCGATACGGAGCCAACTTCCAGGCCGGCATTTTCGGTGATCGTATCCACTTGCAGCACGACTGGGCCGCGAACCAGTTTCTTGAAGCCCTTGGCGGTAAACGTGATGTTGTAGTTTCCCGCGGGCGTCGAGACGGTGTCGTAGATGCCATCCTGGTTGGTAACGAAAACCTTCGACTCGCCTGTGTCAATATTTGAAACCGTAACGGTTACGTCCGGCATCACGGCTCCCGCCGCCGAGACCGTGCCACGAATCTCACCGGTATTTCTACTCTGTGAAAGCACCGGCACGGTCATGCAGAGCAGAAGACAAAACGCGAGTGTCCAGCGAACGAAGCTCGTCATGGAGTTTCTCCCAAAACTAGACGTCGATTCCTCTCCCCCAAGAGAGAGGTTGTTGCAGTAGACAGATTTCCCTAGCCGCGGCACCCAGTTCCTGGCGAAGGCGCTAGGAATTCATGGTCGATAGAATATCGTTGTTTTACTAGGCTTACAGCTAGTGCTTTTGTGTTATGCACAGCTGCACGAAGGTTTATTCTGAAACGCCGTTCGTTGTCAAGACAAAAATATCGATATTCTTGAGGCCCGCGACTTCTGACTTCTGCAGTTTGGTCGCGACTCGTCTTGGGGGTACAATCCGGGGAGTCGGGCGGGAAGAAGTCATCGGTGTCCTGGGAGTGCCGAACGAACCGTCGAATGAAAGTTCAGAACAAAAAGAAGGCCGATCGGGGCGCGAAGCCGGCTGTGACACTGAGGTCCGTCGCAGAACGCGTCGGGCTCACTGCCAGTACGGTTTCGGCAGTTCTGAACAACTCCTCAGCTTCACATTCCGTCCCAGAGCACACAAAAAACAGAATTTTGGCGGCGGCACGCGATCTTAACTATCGGCCCAATTTCTTTGCCCGTTCTCTTCGCGTTAAGCGCACCTACACGATTGGAGTGATCGTGGCGGAAATCGGCGATGCTTACGGTTCAGTCGTGATTAGCGGCATGGAACGTTATCTTCGAGAACAGGGTTTCTTCTTTCTTACAGTAGCTCACCGCCACGACAAGACGCTGCTCGCAACGTACTCGACGATGCTTTTGGAGCGCGGAGTCGAAGGGTTTATTACAGTCGACACCTTGTTGACCGAACAACCCCCTCTCCCGACCGTGGCGGTTGCCGGCCATCGCCGCATCAAAAGCGTTACCAATATCGTTCTGGATCACCGCCGTGCTGCTTCGCTCGCGCTGAAGCATCTGATCGACCTCGGGCACGAAAAAATCGCATTCATGAAAGGTTCGCCGCTGAGCGCAGATTCCGGCGACCGCTGGAACGCGATTTGCGATGTCGCTGCCGAACTGGGCATCGCCATGAGGCCAGAATTGATTATGCAACTCGAAGGAGACGACCCGACGCCGAATCTGGGCTACCCCTTCGCCAAGCAATTGCTGGCGCGTAAACAGCCTTTTACCGCCTTGTTTGCCTACAATGACATCTCTGCGATTGGTTCCATCCACGCTTTTTTAGAGGCCGGCCTGCGTGTGCCCGACGATTTGTCGGTGGTCGGCTTCGATGACATCCAAAACTCTGCCTACATCAGTCCGCCACTCACGACTGTGAGACAGCCCATGAAAAAAATGGGAGAGACCGCGGCGCGTACGCTGCTCGACCGCATTGAGGGCCAAACGAAGTACGTTACGGAAATTGCCATCGAACCTGAGTTGGTGGTGCGCAGATCCACCGCGCGTCCGCCCGGACGTCGACAGGGATGAACTTCTTCCGGTGTTTCGTGCGCTTAGTTGGTAGCCTCCTTCCAATTGCGATTGACCGCCTCTAGTTGGTCCGGATCTCAATTCCCATGACAACCGGCTGGTTGGCGGCGCCGCTGGTGAAGGCGATGACGATTTGTCCGCTGCTGTTGGCCGTTGTATTGAAGGTCTCCAGCAGTGCCGCGTCTTTGCCCACCGTGCC
>JBAPOI010000360.1:0-3501 GCA_049279555.1 Candidatus Sulfotelmatobacter sp. | reverse complement strand
CCTGGCTTGAGCTTGGCGTGCTTTTCGAGAATTGCAACTAAGCTCTGCCACCTTTCAGGCCTCATGAGACCAACCGGTTCAGCCCCGGCCTGTATTAAGGGAATGCTCGCTTCCATCATGGATTTTTCATGCGAAAGGTCTGCGTCTGGGTTGTAGACTTTGACAAAGCCGGCAGCCTGGACAGGGTTGGTGATCGCGCTCTGCCAACCCTCCATTGTTGCGACAACGAATCTACGAGTAATGTCAGGCCTCTTCTTGATAGTCAACTCTGACGCGATTATCACATCGGCGTACATCTTAACCCCGAAATCCTCAGGATTGAATTGAGTCACAGCAATTCCTTTTTCCTTCGCTGCCAGCGGCTCATTGGTGCGATATCCCGGCCACAAAGCCACATCGCCGGTGAAGAATGGCGTCATGTCGTACTTAACGCCGATCTCTTTAAAAGCACTCTCCGGAAGATTGGCTGCGGCCAGCATTGCTCGGTAGGTGGTCTCATCGTTGGTTCCATACTTGACTCCGACTTTTTGACCGGCAAAGGAGGCAAGCGAGGTGAAGCGAGGATTTTTGCGAGAAAAGAGCGTAAAGGGCGTCTGACGATAGATTACAGCTATGGCAACTATTGGATGCCCCTCGGCCCTTGCAAGGAGAACCTGATCAGCGCCAGTCACTCCGTAATCCGCTGCTCCGCTGAGTACCTGGAATATGGCTGGCGTGTCGATACCTCCCGGCAGTAGATCGACAGAGAGCTCTTTCGCTCGATATTTGCCCAACTGGTCAGCTGCATAGAATCCAGCGAATTGGGCTTGATGAAGCCATTTCAGCCGAACGGTTACATGGTGGCCGAACTCGGCTGGTTTTCGCCGCAAGAAAGAGAAGGCTATAAGACAAGCAATGAGTACACCGAGCAAGGTGAAAAGTGTCCGGCGCATTTTGCCATCCCTCCTGTTAAAGACGGGAGATCCGCGAAGGAAGGATTATCATGGCATAGGGCGTGGCGCAAGCAAATGCAGCGATACGCATCTGCGTATATTTGCGATATCGGCTGGTTTGCAGGGCCAGGCTCTCGGGCTGGCCCTCCTCGCGGTAGTACGAGGCGCCACGGAGGTTTTTTCATGCGTCAGGGGACGGCCGGCCGACGGCTCGGCTGCCGGCTCCTGCTGGCGATCCAGTCCAACCAGCAGGATCGAGCGGATGCTACAGAATCTCGCGGAACAGCTCCGCAGGCTGGTGCCTCCCCGCGGCGGCACCGCGCGAGGCGCGTCTCCGGTTGGCAGGACGACTATAACGGCTCCCGGATTCCTCTCAGCGAGCGGCCGCGACGATGCGGGCGCAAGGAAAGTGGGGTTTCTGGGGCTCCTTCGAATCCAAACCATTGGATTTCCGCCATTCATTTCTTTGAAGCCTCGGGCGAGAACAGGCTCTGCGTGGCATTTATTCCCAACATCGCTAAGTTACTTGCAACTAAAAGGATATCGGCCCGGATTGCGACAGTTTTGGGCTGGCAATTCATTTGCACCGGTCACAGTCGCAGCTGAATGGACGAAGTCGAAGAAAAAGAGTTCTGCCACGGCCATGCTTGACTTGAGGAGCAATCGAATCCCTTTGAGAAGTTGGAGTAGGCCGCAGGGGCGACCAGCGGCTGACGTTCGGCCAACGCTGGTGTGCCGTTGCGAGCGACTCATGTGAGCGGTAGAAAAACGTGCGTCTGCAAAAGGGGGCAGATCATGGCGTTCCACGAGTTCATGGATGGATTCGAGTTCAAGGAAGGAAAGGCTGGAAAACAAGCTGTGGGGTGTGTGGCGGGCGGTGTTGCCGGCGCGACCACAGGCGCCGCGATTGGCGCACTTGTCGGTTCGGTGTTCGGACCAGCCGGAACAGCAGTCGGAGCCTTTGTAGGAACTAAGGTCGGCGCTGTGCTCGGTATGAGGAGTGGGATGCAGAGGCCAGAGGGTAAAGTAACCGGAGCCCTCCTTGGAGTCGCGGTTGGACTCGCGCCGTGTGATGCTCTCGATGCTGTGAGGCCGCCGTCATCCGATTAGCGCTGCTGCTCCTGCTCGCTCTAGCCGCTCGGAACGACCGGAGCGCGGGCTGAGGGAGGCGCGCCGGCCGGACCCGGCCCGCATCGCGCGGATGGACCAGGGCGATTCGGGGTCGTCTGAGGAGCTTGACATTTTCATCGAGGCCGCGGTGTGGCACGCGCGCGTGGAGGGACGCCGCGAACACGAGGGAAATTTGCCGGTGGTTCACGATCTCACCGCCGCGGAAGGCACGCCGCTGCCATCGGCCGTCGAGGAGGCAATGCCGATTGAGGTGTTCATAAGTTACAGCCATAAAGACGGGCGCTGGAAGGATCGAATCGTCGAGCAGGTGGGGGTGCTCGAACGGGAGAGCCTCGTTAGCGCCTGGCACGATGGCCGGATCGCGGCGGCCGGCGACTGACTCGGGGAGATCGAGGGCGCCATGGTGGAGGCGAGGGTTGCGGTGTTGCTCGTCACCGCGGCGTTTCTCAACTCTGATTTCGTCCGTACACGGGAAATCCCGGAGCTGCTCGAACGGCGCCAACAAGAGGGCTGCACGTCATCCCCGTCTTCGTGAAGCCCTGCAACTGGCAGATGTCTCCCCTAGGGCTCGATCCAGGGGCCAGCCAATGGCAAGGCGCTATCCACGCTTCCCACCTCCAAGGCCGACGATGAGCTGGCCAAGATCGCCAGAGGAGATCCCGTGTAGGCAGCCATCAGAATCCGTAGGAATCCGACCATCACGTCGAGGATTGGCAGCATCATCCCGCGCGTAGCGCGGCGGGCGGCAGCGATGCCCCCTCCATGCATGAGATAGCGCGTATGGACGACAGACCTCCGCTGATGACCCTGCAACAGCTCGTTGCCGCGTACCCTGCGATCAAGCTGCGTACGCTCCGATATTGGGTCCAACATGCAGCTCCCCGAAACATCAACCAAAACGGACGACGTTCGACGCTCCCTGGCAATGGCCTCGAATCCGCAATCGTCCGAAAAGGCCGCATCGTGCTTATCGACGAGCGCCTTTTTGTTCAATGGCTGTATAACAGGACCAACAGGAGCTAAGACCATCCGCCCCGTCAGACTTCGCCTGAGTCCGCCACGAACGGTTACAGCTTGCTCCAGGCAGCAATCTGCAGGTTAACCTCGGCAGCCACCTTTCGCTTGTGGCTATCGGACAAATGGATGTAGCGCAGAGCAACATTCGGTGATTTGTGCCCGAGTGCCTGCATGATCTCGGGTAAGGTCTTTCCAAGCATTGCCAAATAAGATCCGTGCGTATGGCGAAGGTCGTGCGGTCGAAAATTCTGAACGCCTGCCCGACGGAGAGCACTCCTCCATCCGCGCCAGGGAAAGCCCGCTGGCTCCGCGCCGCGTCCAGGAAACACCCAGTCCGATTCGATCCGTGGCCTTGCAAGCCGCCGCTTCACCACATCGAGAGCTGCCCCTTCAAGGGGAACAAAGCGCGACTCGCCTCCCT
>JBAPOI010000359.1:0-1995 GCA_049279555.1 Candidatus Sulfotelmatobacter sp. | reverse complement strand
TGCCGCTGTTACCGTCAAAAACGACCGGGACGTTCCGGAGCTCGCGGCGTACATCACGCTGGAAAATGCGGCAACACTCGTGGACCGAAGCGCGCTTCTTAAAAATTTGAGAGCAAAACTGCCCGCCTATATGATTCCAAGCTACCTCGATGTGCTCAGCGAACTGCCCATGCTGAGTACCGGGAAAGTCGATCGCAAGCGCTTGCCGGCGCCGACCCTGCCGCTGATCGAAGATGAAAAGGCGCAAACCCCGCCCGGGAATGCGATGGAAGCAAGCATTGCGGACGCGTGGGCGGCCGTTTTTAACGTCAAGCGGGTCGGCGTTGAGCAAGATTTCTTTCTGGACCTGGGAGGGCACTCGCTTCTCGCCGCGCAGATGGTGGCGCGGTTGCGCAGTTCCGCCGATTTGCACATTTCGGTTCGCGACGTTTATGCCTTTCCGACTGTCCGCAAATTGGCCGAACATCTGAGCAATCGGACTCCGAAGGCGGCGGAGGCCGGTCCTACACCTGCTAACCAGCGCGACGCTGGCGCCGGCGTCGCCGCGCTTCAGGCGTTGCTCATGGCGATCTCCTGGTACGCCTTCTCGACGCCGGCCTTTGTTGTGCTGCCGGTCGCCGACGATTTTCTGCGCGAACGCATTGGTGTTGTCGAGGCGGTCCTGTTCTTGACCTTATTTTTTATCGCTTTGGCGCCGTTGATGCTGATCCTCGGGCTCGGCGCCAAATGGCTGATCGTGGGTCGATACAAGCCAGGTGTGTATCCGTTGTGGGGCAGCTACTACATCCGATGCTGGCTTGCGGGCGGGCTACAGCGCCTTTTCAGCCCCGGCCCGTTCCTAGGGACGCCGCTGTTGCCGCTCTATTATCGTTTGATGGGCGCCAAGGTCGGACGCGATTGCATGCTCGACACGGCCCTTGTCACCGCCTGGGACCTCATTTCCATTGGTGATGGCACCAGCATCGGTGCCGACACGCAGCTTCCTTGTGCACGCGTCGAAAACGGCAACCTAATCCTTGGCAGAGTGGAAATCGGCGGCCGCTGCTTCATTGGTTCGCACGCGGCTCTTGGCCTTGATGTGCGCATGGGCGACGATTGCCGTCTCGATGATCATTCGCTCCTGCCCGACGGCACCGTCTTATCAAATGGAGAACAGCGCCGAGGATCTCCCGCCGAGCGAGCGCCCGTACCGGTTCCTTCCGAATCTGCGGCGCTGCATGCCTCATTCGCTCGCAAGGCCGCCTTCGTGTTTTTCGCCTGGCTCATCGGACAATTGACCGCAGCGACGGCGTTAGTGCCGGCTGTGGCTCTACTGCTGCTGTGGCGATACGCCTTCCAGCAGGGCTGGATTTGGGCGTGCCTCGGGGCGACTGCAGCGCTCATGCCGGTCATGATTGTAGTCAGCTGTCTGTGGGTGGTCGCACTAAAGGCCGTCTTGCTGCGCCGTGCGCGGCCGGGGGTGTATTCGCTTTATTCGGTTTTTCACTTGAGACATTGGCTTGCTTACGGACTGATGCGATCCGTGCGGAACGTATTTCTCCCGATCTTTACGACGGTCTATTTGCCGCCCTGGCTGCGGCTATTCGGAGCCAAGATCGGGAAGCACGCCGAAATGTCAACGATATGGAGCTTTATGCCCGAGCTCTTGGATGCCGGCGACTCGGCTTTCTTTGCGGATGGCTGCATTCTCGGCGGCAGACGCGTGTTTGGCGGCCGCTTCGAAATCGCGATCAACCATGTCGGGAATCGCAGCTTCATTGGCAACGGCGCCTTCATGCCAAGTGGCGCGAGCCTCGGCGACGGTTGCTTATTGGGAGTTCTCTCGGTGCCGCCCTTTGGCCCAGCGGTAACGCCGGACGGCACCGACTGGCTGGGCTCTCCACCATTCCAGTTACCGAATAGGCAAAGGGTCGGCGGTTTCGCCGAAGTGACAACGTATCTTCCAACGACGAAACTTTACGTACAGCGCGCGGCCGTCGATGCACTGCGCATTCT
>JBAPOI010000358.1:0-3938 GCA_049279555.1 Candidatus Sulfotelmatobacter sp. | reverse complement strand
TTATAGTTATTGGCTGGGACGCTGTTGTTCTTTTTCCCGTCTCTGCGTTCCGACTCGTGGACAGTTTCGAGCCATACGTCTTCCATTGTCATTGGACATCCTTTGAACCGGTCGTGAGGGTCGAATGACGTACAGTTGCTAACCCATGACCGTATTCCGTTTGTTAAATAGTGAGAACAGCATACCTGCCTGCGGATCCTAGTAAGCCGGTCAATAGTGCACACTTTCCGAGGGAAATGAACAGACGACTTCTTGAACAGGCGATTAGAGGGAAATCGGGACGGAGTTTAGGATGAGAAAACGGGGAAGTAAGGTTGGTCAGCCCAGGGTTGGATTGTGGGTTTTGTCGAGCCAAGGAGTGAATGCCAAGCGATGTAATGGCAGGCGATAGCGCTCAGAACCCCCGCCCGGAAGCGCACCCTGTTGCAACGCCAGCCGGCCCGCGTCGTCCCAAAATGCTGCGGCATGGGAGGCCGCCGCTATGGGCAAACAGAGAGTCAAGCCGAATTACCGTCGCCGAGTGCTTCGCCTGCCGAATCTGGATCACTGCAAGTTGGCCGTGCTGAATAGCCTCGGCTTATCAGCATCGCGCCGCGTGTACGAGTACGCCATCGACCAATTCATCGCGTGGTACTACTCAGAGCCTCGCCTCGCTTTCAACCGCATCGTCGTGGGTTCGCTACCGGATGTACTTGGAATCAAGATGGCTGGCTGCAAATACCATCAACCAGCAACTTTGCCATCCGGCGCTTCGTACGCGTTCAACCCGACCAAGATTACGGGGGCGGCGGGTCTCCTTCGCCATGGCCGGGCTAACATCTCGCCGGCAAGGAACAATATTCCTCTCTTGCAATGATTACGGATGTCTGGCATAGCTCCCGCAAGCGACCCCTCAAATTGTCCTGCAATAATGCTTGCATTCATATAAATCCTATTATATTAGTAGACATGTAACACGGGCATTAATATTTCCCACTCCCGATAATTCAGCAAGCAAGCGCTACCCCCACGAAGCGGGCGAACGGCTACCGGAGCGCTTAGGGGTAGAGCACCTTTGGTAAAAAACCTCAAATTGCAACTCATAGAAAAGCGCAGGCGGGCCTTTTTCAAAACCGCCCGGAGACGGAGTGTGAGAGAAATGTGCGTCTTTAGCGATAGATCTACTGACTGGCTTCGTATCGACGTGGCATCGCTTGCGATTTTCTATGTCGTACTGTTCAGCACCTGTAGCTTGATGTTTGCGCAAACGCTTCCCCTGCCTGCTCACGTGGTGGTGGTGATGGAGGAAAATCACTCCTATTCAGAGATCATCGGGTCGTCCGAAGCTCCTTATATCAATAGCCTGGCGGAGAAGGGAGCTTCATTCACGAACTCACACGCCATCACCCACCCGAGCCAGCCAAACTACCTCGCCCTATTTTCAGGGTCCACTCACGGCGTCACCAGCGATGCATGCCCGCAAACATTCTCGGTGGCGAATTTGGCAAGCGAACTAATCGCAGATGGCTTGACGTTCACGGGTTATTCGGAAGGTCTGCCCTCCGTTGGATCTGAGGTTTGCGCCTCGGGCGAGTACGCGCGCAAGCATGTCCCGTGGACGGATTTCACCAATGTTCCGTCGAGTGCAAACCAGCCCTTTACCAGTTTTCCCAGCGATTTCGCCGATCTTCCTACCATCTCCTGGGTGATTCCCGACCTGCTCGATGACATGCACACGGGAACCGTTCAGCGCGCAGACACTTGGCTCAAGACCCATTTGCAAAGTTATTTGACATGGGCGCAGTCCAATAACAGTCTTCTGATTGTTACTTGGGACGAAAATAACGATGCGCCGAGGAACCAGATCCCCACGATCTTCGCGGGGCCGATGGTTAAGCCGGGAGAATACGGTGAAGACATCAATCACTACAACGTGTTACGGACGCTGGAAGCTATGTATGGGCTCCCGTATGCAGGCAAATCCGCCTCTGTTACGACCATTACAGATGTCTGGCAGTAGGTCCCGCAAAACGCCCCCTTGAATTGTCCTTAAATAAATGGTTGCATTTACAATAAAGTCTACTATATTAGTAGACATGTAACACGGCATTAATATTTTTCACCTCCCCCTTTGAGATGATTCGCCTGCAAGCGCTTCCCCCAAGAAGGGGCGAATGGCTGCCGGGAGTGCCTAGGGGTAGAGTCTTTTTCATGGGAAACAGTTTCTCCGATCTCGAAGACCTGCTCATCCCATTTCTGGATAAAGCAGCTTTACGCGGGAGGGCGGGGCGCTCACTTGGCGTGACTCGGTCCACGCATAAGAGATCGGGCTGTGGCATCATTGGGGCAGGAATGTTTGCGATTCGACACGAAAGGAACCCCCGAAAGTGGTCACCCTAACTACTGGGCAGCTTCTCTCCCGACTGCGCGAACGGCTATCCGAGCCAGCGATGTTGGATCTCACGAAGCGGTTGATTGCGATTCCATCGGAGAATCCACCCGGGAATCACTACGAGGAATGCTCCCGCACTCTCTTCGACGAATTGGGCAGGCTCGGCTTCGATGATGTGAGACGTGAAGGCGGGTGTGTACTCGCTTCAGTCGGAACTGGTCTGCGAACGCTTTATTTCAGTGGTCACTACGATGTTGTTCCGGCGCAGAGCCGCGATCAGTTTCATCCACGTGTGGAAGGCGCAAATCTGTTCGGTCGCGGCTCGTCGGACATGAAGAGCGGTTTAGCAGCAATGATTTATGCAGCCGCCGCAGCACGTGATGAAGGGCTTCTTAAAACCGGACGCATAGGAATCGTGCTAGTACCCGATGAAGAAACTGCCGGTCCACTAGGGTCTCGCGATCTGGATGCACGCGGGCTGCTGGGAAGAGACGGAGTCGGTATGTTAACGCCTGAGCCGACCGGCGGCGTCATTTGGAACGCCAACCGCGGTGCCATTTCGCTGCGCGCCACCATGCGCGGCAAGCCAGCGCACGTCGGTCGGCAATTCGAAGGTGTGAACGCGTTCGAACGCGCGGTGCCGGCGATGGCGCGACTTCTCGACGTCAAGAAGGAAGTAGAGCTTCGCGAAACGCAATACAATATCGCTCCGGCGGCGGCGCGAAAATCCATTCTGATGGTCGGCGGGCGTGCTGAGGCAGGTACAAATTTCAACGTGACGCCCGATTTCTGTTCCTTTACGATTGACCGCCGCATCAATCCCGAAGAAAACCTCGAAGAAGAAAAGCACCGATTGCGCGATACACTAGAGGGGTTCGAAATCGAGACGCTTCAGGAGGAACTCGCGGCGGCGACTCCGGCGGAAGATCCGCTCGGCGTCGTTCTGTCGCGGCACGTAGCGAGCGTGACCGGTAGAGATCCCGCGTTCGAGATGTGTCCTGGTTTACTTGAAACGCGATTCTATGCCGCTCATGGCGTTCCCGCCTTCGCCTTCGGACCGGGGTTGCTGACCGTCTCTCACGGACCGAACGAGTTCGTTCCCATCTGCAATATTGTCCGATGCGCGGAGATTTACGCCCTCACGGCGGCGGACTTGTTGAGCTAATCGACCTTAGATGGGGTGTGGAAGATCTCGTCCGTTGTCTGGACGAAATATAGTCACAGCTGACAGCCAACATAAGGAGACACTGATAACTGCGGCTTCACATTTCAGAATCTGGCCACTGGCTACGCCCGTCCGTGCTCACAAGAGCGAATGATTTTACAAGTTCTGAAAGAGCGGTAATGGAGACCTGAACTCAGCTGCATCGAGCATCAGCTCGCTGAGGATGAATCCCTCCAGTCATACTGACCTACCATCAAAAGCGGCCGAGGGGACCGTCCTGGATCCAGTGGAAACCTCTTGAGACCAGCAGGAACGAATTCCGGTCGATCAACTGAAGCTCCATATGAACCTGATGATTGTCCATCCGTCCATCCAGGATGAGTTGATCCCCGGCAGGCCGCT
>JBAPOI010000357.1:0-2622 GCA_049279555.1 Candidatus Sulfotelmatobacter sp. | reverse complement strand
GGAGTAACTTATGCAACTTGGAATGATTGGGCTGGGCAGGATGGGCGCAAACATGGCGCGGCGGCTCCTCAACAGAGGCCACCAATGCGTAGTCTTCGACATGTCGCCGAAAGCGGTGAACGAGTTGGTCCGGGAGAAGGCAATCGGAAGCTCTTCCGTGCGTGATCTGGTGGCGAAGCTTGAGAAGCCGCGCGCAGTATGGTTAATGGTCCCGGCGGCAGTGGTGGACAACACAATCGCCGGCCTCCTATCCCATCTTGAAGCGGGAGACATTCTGATCGACGGCGGCAATTCCTATTACGTAGACGACATCCGGCGCGCGAAGGAGCTTGCAGCCCAGCGCATCCACTACGTGGACGTGGGAACGAGCGGTGGTGTCTGGGGTCTGGAGCGCGGCTACTGCATGATGATCGGCGGCGAGAAGGACGTGGTCATGCGCCTCGATCCAATCTTTTCGACGCTGGCCCCCGGCGCCGGTGACTTGCCGCGCACTCCGGGGCGAGAGAAGCTCGACGGCACCGCCGAACAAGGTTACCTGCACTGCGGTCCGAACGGCGCCGGCCACTTCGTCAAGATGGTGCACAACGGGATCGAGTACGGTCTTATGGCTGCGTACGCCGAGGGGTTGGGCATTCTGCGCGAAGCCAACGTGGGCAAGCAACAGCATGCGATTGACGCGGAGACAACACCGTTGCGCGACCCCGAACATTACCAATACGAACTCAATTTGCGTGACATCGCGGAGGTGTGGCGGCGCGGCAGCGTGATCGCATCGTGGTTGCTGGATTTAACCGCGGCCGGCCTGGTGAAAGATCCCGATCTCTCCCAGTTCAGCGGGCGGGTTTCGGACTCGGGCGAGGGCCGGTGGACGATCAAGGCGGCCATCGACGAGGCCGTGCCCGCGCCTGTTCTCTCCGCTGCGCTTTACCAGCGCTTCACCTCGCGCGACGAGGCGGACTATCAGGACAAGCTGCTCTCGGCGATGCGCTTCGGCTTTGGCGGACACCTGGAGAAACCAGCAGACCAGACCAAGGCTGCTTAACGGAATCTCCAGAGCGAGCCAGGCGCTTGCGAATCCAGTAACGACCGGCGGTTCACAATTGTGGACGGCACTCCCCCGTTATTGCCGGTTAGCCAATTCCGAGAATTGGCTAACCGCCTCACCGCACTTTTTAAGTGCGGAAGCAACCTTGGCCCCGCAAATCCGCTCAATACGATCAGCTATTCGGGTGAATCAGTCCTGCAAAAGGAGATTCCAGCCCTGACGTTTTTCGATTCGGAGTGTCCCATGCCTGCGAATTTCCGGCGAACGTGCCTCTTGCTCCTGGCATTTCTGCATACGCCGTTTCCGCTCGCATCCTTCGGACAGCAGACTGCGGCAAGTTCGTCCGGAATTGTCCAACTCACCCTGAAGCAAGCCGTGCAAATGGCCTTGCATCAGAATCCTCAGCGTGTCATTGCCCGGCTGCTGGTCTTTGAGAGCGATCGCAGCAGTCAGATCGCGCGCTCCCCGCTGCTGCCCCAGGCGAACATTGAAGCCGGTGCATCACTCAATCAGTACAACGTTCAGAGTATCGAGCGCGCGCCGCAGCCCCACGGCGTCGGTCCCTTTCAGGTCATTCAAGCCGGGCCTGCCTTCTCGGAAACCATCTTCAATCTCCCTCTGATCCGCGGCTACCAGATCGGCCGGGAAGGAACCCGTCAGTCGCGTGCCGACGAGTTGACCACTCGCGAAACTGTGGTCACCTCCGTGGTTGACCAGTACCTGCTCATTCTTCGAGCCCTGGCCACGCGTGACGCCGCCAATGCCCGCGTCGCGCTCGCGCAGCGCCTCTACGAGCAGGCCACCGAACTGCAAAAAACAGGCATCGGTTTGAATATTGACACGGTGCGCGCCAACGTCGAATTGCAGAACGAGCGCCAGAATCTGATTGATGCCGAAACGCTGACTCACACCACCCGATACGGCTTGGCGGAACTCCTCGATCTTCCTCGCGACCAGGACATCGAGGTTACCGACCAACTCGATTTCTACGATCTCCCCAACCTCGAAAAAGAGAGCCTGCTCAACCAGGCATTCGCCACCCGGCCGGAGCTTCGTTCTCTCCAGTCGCAGCAACGGATCGCCCATTTGTCGGAGGATTCGGCAAGCGAGCAGCGCCTCCCTCGATTGGAGTTTTCCGGATTCTGGCTGTACCAGGGCTCGCACTTCAACAATGGCATTCCGGCCTACACCTACGAAGTCTCTCTGCAATTTCCCATTTTCACCGGCGGACGCATCTGCGCCGAAGAAGCTCGCGCCAAACTGGAAGAGCAGCGCGTGGCGGAAGTTCGTCGCCAGGTGGAGGCGCAAATCGTGGATGAAGTAAAGTCCGCCCTCGATCAACTTACTGCCGCGCGAAATTCCGTGGACGTTGCCAATCTGGGCCTCACGCTCGCCCAGGAAGAAGTAGCCCAGGCCCAGCGCCGTTTTCAGGCCGGCGTCACTACCAACGTCGAAGTGATCACCGCGCAAGACGCGTTGGCCCGCGCCAGCGATAATCAAATCGCCGCACTGTTTCAATTCAACCTGTCGCGCGCGGCTTTAGCCCGCGCCACCGGCGATATCGAAGCCACCTATAC
>JBAPOI010000356.1:0-2232 GCA_049279555.1 Candidatus Sulfotelmatobacter sp. | reverse complement strand
AATACGATGGTTTGGTGCCAGCAATCAAGGCTTACGCCTCCGAGCGCAAGCAGCCGGATGACCCTCAAGACTGGAATGCACTGCTGGCACACTGGCGTACCGCAGTGACGGCGCTGGCGGATGAATTCGTGCGTGGCGAAGCGCGCGTGGATCCGCAGCATGGCGCCAACACCTGCCGCTACTGCCATCTGCATGCACTGTGCCGTATCCATGAGCGCGATGGCTTGAGTGTGGAGGACGCTGATGCGCAAGAGTGACCATCCACCGGCGGACGCCGCAGTGCGTGCCCGCGCCTTGGACCCGCACCAGTCGTTCATCGTGCAGGCGCCGGCCGGCTCCGGCAAGACCGAACTCCTGACGCAGCGCTTCCTGACACTGCTCTCGGTGGTGGATGAGCCGGAAGAGATCCTGGCCATCACCTTCACCAAGAAAGCCGCCGGCGAGATGCGCATGCGCGTCGCCCGCGCCCTGGAACTGGATGATGCCCAGGCGCCCGCGGAAGCGCACAAGCGACATACCTGGGAGCTGGCGCAACGCGCACGTGCCCGCGACCGGCTACGCGGCTGGAACATCGCGCGTCATCCGGCGCGTCTGCGCATACAGACCATCGATTCCCTGAATGCAGAACTCACCCGGCGCATGCCGCTGTTGTCCAAGTTCGGATCACAACCGGCGATCGCCGAGCGTCCAGAGCCCCTGTACCTGGAAGCTGCGCGCCGCACACTTGCCCTGCTGGAAGACGGTGAGCCGCAGCAGACCCAGGCCGTGAGTGCCTTGCTGGTGCATCTGGACAACAACCTGCAACAGGTGATGCAGCTCCTCGCCGACATGCTGCCGCGTCGCGACCAGTGGTTGCAACATACGCTTGCGCAGCCCGGTCCCTCGAGGCGTGAGGATCTGGAGCGCGCCCTGCGGGAAGAACTGCGCGTGGCGCTTACACAGTTGCAGGAAGCCATACCCGCCGATTGCCGTGAACACCTGGCAGCGTCGGCGCGCGCGGGCGCCGCAAACTTGCGTCTTCAAGGCTCGATGTCGGAGATCGTCGCGTGTACGGATCTTGAATCACTGCCTGGCACAACCCCGAAGGATCTGCATGCCTGGCGCGGCATCGCCGAGCTGTTTCTTACCAAAGACAGTGATTGGCGCAAGCAGATCAACGTGAAACAGGGCTTCCCGCCAGACAAGCGTGGCGACAAGACGCGCGTGCTGGAACTGTTGCGGCGTTTCACTGCATTGGAATCCCTGCGTGGCCTGTTTGAACGTGCGCGCACCTTGCCACAATCGCGCTACCCGGAGAATCAATGGCAGGCGCTGGACGCGTTATTAAGTCTGCTGCCGCTGGCGAGCGCACAGTTGCGACTGGTATTCATGGAACACGGCGAAGTGGATTACGCTGAGGTCTCCCAGTGTGCGTTGCAGGCACTGGGCACAGACGATGATCCAACGGACCTGAACTTGGCCCTGGACCATCGCCTGCAGCATATCCTGGTGGATGAATTCCAGGATACTTCGGTGAACCAGACCGAGTTGCTGGCGCGGCTCACTGCCGGTTGGCAGACGGATGACGGCCGCACGCTGTTTCTGGTGGGCGACCCCATGCAGTCCATCTATCGCTTCCGGGAGGCGGAGGTGGGCCTGTTCCTGCGGGTAAGACAGGCGGGCCTTTGTCAGATAGCGCTGACGCCCCTGACACTGAGCGCGAATTTCCGTTCCCAGGCAGGACTAGTGCAGTGGTTCAATGCGACCTTCCAGCAACTGTTCCCACCTATGGAAGACATCGCCAGTGGCGCTGTGCCCTATGCCGGAACCAGCGCGCAGTACGCGGCGTTGGAGGGCCAAGCGGTGAGTCTGCATACGCAGCTCCACAAAGATTCCGTAGATGAAGCGGTGCAGGTGACTTCCATCATTGTGGCGGCACGCAGCCAGCGTCCGGACATGCGCATCGCGGTGCTGGCGCGTGCCCGCAAACATCTTGCAGCCATCGTGCGCCGCCTGTGTTCACTGGACATCCCTTTCCGCGCAGTGGAATTGGAGGGTTTAAGCGAACGGCCGGTAGTGCAGGATCTGCTGGCCTTGACCAGGGCACTGCTGCATCCAGCGGACCGCACCGCATGGCTGGCAGTATTGCGCGCGCCTTGGTGTGGTCTCAGTCTGTCAGCGCTGCACATGCTGGCAGATCGCGATGATGCTGTGACGATCCCAGAACAGTTGCGCGATGAAAACCTGGTAGCC
>JBAPOI010000355.1:0-2123 GCA_049279555.1 Candidatus Sulfotelmatobacter sp. | reverse complement strand
ATCCTTGGCTCCTCCATTGTGCAATGCGGCCTTTCTCAACCGCAGCATGATGGAAGAGCCTTTTTTCATGGAATACCAAACGTCAGGATTTCAGAAAGTGCAGCTATGATGTGACCTTCCCGCTATTCGCCAAGATCAAAGTTAATAGTCCATCGACGCACCCCGTCTATAAATACTTGAAATCCTTCCGCCGGGGCGTATTGTTCACGAAGTCAATCAAATGGAACTTCACTAAATTTCTGATAGACCGTCACGGGTTAGTGACCCGCCGGTATGCGCCGTATGCTGGGGCGAAACGTATCGAGAAAGCTATACTGCCGCTCTTGGCTGAAGAGGCAGCATAGCTCGGAATCAAGTTCCGTTCGTTTGATGGCTCCCAGGCGGACAAGAATGTACTCGACGTCTCATCGAGAGACGCTAGATGAGTTCTCGGCACATTCTGACGGTGCCCTCAAACATATGAGTTATTGAAAATTGCCGCGCGGATCACAACTGGTCGATTCGTAAGACCAAAGAAGGAAAGTTACTCGCTCGATTTTCCGATGCACCACAGCGCCTCGTACGTGCGCAGAAAGAGTTGTCCGCCGGAAATGACTGGGGAAGCACACGTGAGTTCATCGCCTATGGTATTGGTCGCCAGCAATTCAAATTCCGGTGTGGCATTCACGATGAACGTTTCGCCCGCTTGATTTACGATGAACAGCTTCTTATCTGCTAGGACAATAGATGACCATGAGCCCGTACTGGATGACGTGCCTGCCAAACGCTTCTCCCATTTCTTTTCGCCAGTCGTCAGATCAAGGCAAATAGCAATGCCGTGCTCGCTGACGAAGTAAATGCGATCGTCGACCACCACGCCCGAGCCAATGCATTCATTCGGCATCCTCTTTTGCCAAAGCCGCTGAGTCGCGGTTACATCGCCGCTGCCGCCGAGCTTGACTGCACAAGCTTGAGTGCCGCCGGACATCGCGTGTCCCGTCGCGATCAGAATGCCATCGCCGATTGCCGGCGACGTAAAAACTTGTTGGGGCAAGCCCTTACAAGTCCAGATTTCCTGACCCGTTTGTGGGTCGTAGGCAGATACTGCCAAAGCATGAACGACCAGGAGCTCGTCGTGATTGCCTGCCTGCAGCACGACTGGCGTGCTCCAAGAGCCAGCGTATCCGCCGGCCGCGCTAAAATCGCCGGCCATCCCTGCGTCGGCGAATGCTTCGGCTTCCCGTTTCTTATCTTGCGAGCCGGCGCTCATCGCGGCGGATCCCGCTGAATGCACGAATTGCGCGGCCATCGCCGCGAATCCCAAGGCCGCTGGCGGCGGCGCGGTCGTAGGCGGCGTAACTTTCCATGCGATTTCACCAGTCCGTTTGTTGCAGGCCACTAACACCGCACTTGTGCCCGGACCAAAATTCAAGATGCACAGGTCGTGATAGATTATTGGCGATGACCCGCTGCCATGCCAGGAATCGACCTGGCCGAGTTCTCGATGCCACAGTTCTTTGCCATCCATATCGTAACAGTAGAGGCCTGCCGATCCGAAGGCTGCGATCACCCGCTCTCCGTCGGTCACCGGCGACGCGGCGCAAGGTGGCCTTCATTCCGGCGGGTTCGAGCAACGCCCAAACGGTGCTTCCCAGCGAGGCATCCCAATAGAATTGCGTGCCCGGTGCACGCTCGCCGCTGGTGATGAAAGAGCGATGGAAGACCGGAAATTGTGTGCGCTCCAATTCCAGCAATGTGACAATGCCCATATAATAATTCCGCTTCAGCGCGGCATTGTCCGTGACCAGCACTGGCAGACTGCCGGAAAAATGGTGATTGCCCGGTGTGAATGCGTCAGCCCAACGTTGCTCCCAGCATTTTTTGAAGTCGTCGAATTCAGCCGAAAAACGTTTGCTCCAGCGCGTCACGTCCGCTTGCACCTTCTGCGAATCTGCCGCGTGACCGTCACAGGCAACAAATTCAATTTCCTTTTCGCCGCCTGCGGATAACGCAACATTCCATTGCCAACGGACAGCGCCATTGTCGTTTGTCACCGCGTCGGATTTCGTCGCGGGACAAACCACTGTTGCGAAGCCGGGGTGTTGATTCGTATTGAGCGCAGAAATTTTATCGCTCTGCAAAGC
>JBAPOI010000354.1:0-2110 GCA_049279555.1 Candidatus Sulfotelmatobacter sp. | reverse complement strand
ATGTGAAGGCGGGCGACAAGATCCTCTTCGGCAAGTATTCGGGAACCGAGATCAAGATCGATGGTGAAGAGTTCCTGATCATGCGCGAAGAAGAAGTTCTCGGCATTGTGAAGAAGTAGGCGCGCTGAAGCGCGCCAGTGATCAGTGGACAGTGGTCAGAAACGACCATATGCCGCGGATCCATCGTGACCACGGAATTCGCAAAAACGTTAAGGACTGAACGCTAAAGAAAAACTGATCTCTGAACACTGTTCACTGATCACTGGAGAGAAAAATGGCAAAGCAGATTTTGCACGGTGAAGATTCCCGTCAGGCGATCTTGCGCGGGGTGAACATCCTCGCCGACGCTGTGAAGGCGACGCTCGGTCCCAAGGGCCGGAACGTTGTGATTGAGAAAAAGTTTGGCTCGCCCACCATCACCAAGGACGGCGTGACGGTGGCCAAAGAGATTGACCTGAAGGACCCGATGGAGAACGTGGGCGCGCAACTGGTTCGCGAGGTTGCCTCCAAGACATCAGACGTGGCCGGCGACGGCACCACGACGGCGACTGTGCTGGCTCAGTCCATCTTCCGCGAAGGCGTGAAGACGGTGGCGGCCGGCGCCAACCCGACGGCCCTGAAGCGCGGCATTGAGAAGGCCGTGGCGGTTGTGATCGGCACGCGCGACAAGGACGGCAAGTGGACCGAGGGCGGCGCCCTTGGAAAGCTTTCAAAGCCGGTGAACGAGGGATCGGTTGCCCAGGTGGGCGCGATCTCTGCGAACGGCGATCTGGAGATCGGCGACATTATTGCTCATGCCGTGAAGGTTGTGGGCAAGGATGGCGTGATCACCATCGAAGAGTCGAAGACCATGCACACGGGTCTGGAGACGGTGGACGGCATGCAGTTCGATCGCGGCTATCTGAGCCCGTATTTCGTGACCGACGCAGAGCGCCTGGAAGTGATTCTGGACGAGCCCTACGTTCTGATCTACGAGAAGAAGATCAGCGCGATGAAGGATCTGCTGCCCTTGTTGGAGCAGGTTGCGCGCGGCGGCAAGCCGCTGTTGATCATCGCCGAGGACGTTGAGGGCGAGGCACTGGCGACACTGGTTGTGAACAAGCTTCGTGGCACGCTGAATGTGGCGGCCGTGAAGGCTCCGGGCTTCGGCGATCGCCGCAAGGCAATCCTGGGCGACATTGCTGTGTTGACCGGCGGCAAGGCCATTACCGAGGATCTGGGCATCAAGCTGGAAGGCGTGAAGCTCGAGGACCTGGGCAAGGCGAAGCGCATCACGATCGACAAGGACAACACGACCATCGTGGACGGATCCGGCAAGGCTTCGGACATTGAAGGGCGCGTGAAGGAGATCAGGTCTCAGATTGAAAAGACCACCTCGGACTACGACAAGGAGAAGCTGCAGGAGCGGCTGGCCAAGCTGGTGGGCGGCGTTGCCATCATCAAGGTTGGCGCGGCAACCGAGACCGAGCTGAAGGAGAAGAAGGCTCGCGTTGAGGATGCACTGCACGCGACACGCGCAGCAGTCGAGGAAGGCATCGTCCCCGGCGGCGGCGTGGCGCTGGTTCGCGCAATTCCGGCGGTTGACAAGCTGATTGCAACGTTGGAAGGCGACGAGAAGATTGGCGCACAGATTGTTCGCCGCTCGCTCGAAGAGCCGCTGCGGCAGATTGTTGCCAATGCCGGCGAAGAGGGTGCGGTTGTTGTGGCCAAGGTGCTCGAAAGCAAGGAGCAGCACTTTGGTTACAACGCCCAGAGCGGCGCGTTCGAGGACCTGGTCAAGGCCGGCGTCATCGATCCGACCAAGGTGACCCGCACGGCGCTGCAGAATGCGGCTTCGATTGCGGCACTATTGCTGACCACCGAGGCGCTGATTGTCGAGATTCCGGAGCCCAAGGCTGCTCCGGCAGGCGGCGGTCACGGCGGCGGTATGGACGGCATGTACTAGTCCTGCGCGGACGGCGAAAGGCGCCTTCGGCGCAAAAGGCAAAAGGCCCCCGGCTTCGGCTGGGGGCCTTTTGTTATGGAGCGATGGCTTGATTCCCTAGGCGGTCTGCGGCGAGGCTAGTTGGGAGTTGCGGCGAAGAGGGAGGCCTGGAGTTCGGTTCCGTTT
>JBAPOI010000353.1:0-5317 GCA_049279555.1 Candidatus Sulfotelmatobacter sp. | reverse complement strand
GTGACGACTCGCCATCGTGAAAGCTGACAGTGTCCATCGTGTCATAGAGCCGCTTATCCCAGCCGAGGAAGAACCGATCGGTCCTGACGCATTCATCTTCATAGGCATGGTTGTACCAACCTGCAATGAAGACGTTGAACGGGCAGACGCGCACGCCGAGGATGCGGAGCGAGCGACGGAGATTCTTGAGGTGAATGTGATCCTCGAAGAGTTCTCGAACCTGAACGTCCAGGTTCTCCCCTCGCTGCGCCAGCAAGTACACGATCATGCCTCGCTTTCGAGCCAAGGCGAAGGACTCGATTAACTCGCCTCGCCCTTCCTTCGACCAAAGTCGGGCGTTCAGCCAACGGTGAGCCTCGTCAAGAATAACGACCATGCTCCCCTCGTGAACCTGCCACTTGCCAGGTTCCAACTCGTGAGCGAAAGGCGGCTCAGGCCGGACCCGCAACTCAGCCAGTTCGGCCATCGTATGAATGCGCTTGTACCGAGTTCGATACAACGCTTCCAACTCTTTCACCTTCCGTGAGTTCTTACGGAAGCGGCCCCGCCGAGCTACCTGGTCCGTCCAATTCGGCACGAGGTCGAAGTTCGTGACCACGATGGACCCCGCCTTGAGGGCGCCCGTCGCGGCCCTCACACCGAAGTAAGACTTTCCAGTCCCGAGTGGTCCGGTCACAAGTCGGATAATTCCGAACATCGGAAGTACGAACTGCAGATGATGGAGCATGGCTGATTCCTTTCACGGCGATGCCAATTGCGATGATGACCACCGCAACGACCGCCAGTTGACGAACCTTCCGACCGAGCCACCAGGCAGCTACATCGCGGTGACGCTGGCTCAGCTTGACGATCACGTGATCGTCCCGATTTTCTTCATGATGATGGTGTACAGCTCCCACAGGAGCCACGCCGTCAACATAACGGCGAAGGCCCCGAGCATCGCTTCCACCGGGATGAACCAGACGAGCCATTCGATCCCGGCGCCCGCCAGCGGAGGCCGTTCAGGAAACGAAGGAAGCACACTCTCGATGAGAGTGAGCAAAGCAGCAAGGATGAGCAGCCACCCGTTGATTGCCATCACCAAGAGTTGAACCATCAGATAAGCGACCGACTCGACGGCGTGCCAGATATCTTCGAGCAGCGTCAGCACTACCCCCACCACCACCGTGCGACGCTAATCTCGAACGGCTCAGACGCACCATACCAAAGAGCCAAGCAGTACTCGCAAGGCATGAAACATGCCAGGTGGGGCCAGCCCCTGTCTATACACACTTGGGGAACCCCGGAATCGACGGCTGCTCGCCAATTTCGTCGCGGTGACAACGAGGACACGACGAGCAGGGATTACACCGAGCGATGGACCACCACCAGTAACCGCAGGCATGGCACCACATCATTTTCCAACCCTTCCTAGCCATCGTCAGACCCGAAGTGACGAGAGGCTTTGGCAAACACCCAGCCGAGTCCGAGGACGAACAGGAACAGCTCAACGGGGCGCATGATTTCGCGGATCTCCAGCATCGGTTCTTCGCAGAAGTCGATTTCAGCGCCTTTTTCTTCACCACCGAGGATCGAAGGAAGGTGCGGGTTGAAGGAAGGACAAGTCGATTCCGCTTCACCGATTTCGCTGAATGCCCCACCGATCCAGCAGAACAGCCCAAAGGGAAAGACACCGCAGACGTCAGAGAGGCCCAGCGGCCCCGTTTCGATGCCTTCGATGGACGGGGGGACCCAGCCCCCGGCCGGGATCGGGACATCGGCCGGATTCGTCGTCACGCGGACAGTAGTTTTGGCCGCAGGGTCCGCGCGCGTTTCGGGCGCCGGTTCCACGGACTCCACGGCATTCGGGCCGTCGGCCGGTTCAACATACGCAGCTTCAAGATCATGCCGTTCGGGGACCAACGCCGGATTCAGACGGGCCGCGTAATGAGCATAAGTCTCGCACGATTCCGGTTTCGGGATCAAGACCGGCATTTTTTCCGCCGGAGGGTTCGTAGTGACGACGACTTTCGTTTTCGGTTCCACATGCGTTTTCGGCACCGGTGCCAGTTCCGTCACCGTGTCACGTTTCAGTTCGATTTTAGCGGTTTCCCACGTAAATTCATGCCGTTCAGGAATCAGTTCAAGTTCTTCCAGTTTCGCCTTGCAACCGATCCAGGCTTCGCCGGAGCATTCGGGGATCGTCACACGAGCGTAAGGAGTTTCAACCCCTGACCCTTCGATCTTCGAAGCGACCTTTTCACCAAGACGAGCCGCACGGTTGCCGCTCTGACCTTTGAGTTCCGACGCGATGCCTTTCGTAACAGCCGATTTCGACGGAGACCATGAGTAGTTAGGGATTTCCGGACTATCCGTTTTAGCGTAGCCAAATTGCCGATTGCTCATTGCATATTTAAACGCGTCCGTCACTTCATGTTTGATTTTCGGTGCGCCACATTCATCAGGAGTCTGCGCTTCCTGAAACGCGACGCCAGGAGGTGCCGGGTTGTCACACACGCCAACGTGGACCCAGTTCGAGAACGTTCCACCTTCAATGACGTAGATCCACGCGCCGTGCGTCGTAGTCGATTTACTAGAATAACTACTCCACCAGTACCACTGCGTGCCGCTCCCAAGCGACGGATCAGCGCTCGGCGCGTTAAAAGTCCAACACCCTTCAATGCCGATTGCGTTACAAATCTCGGTGCCGATAGCGACACCGGCACCGAGCGCCAGAAACGACCCGCCCAGCGCAGGCAGAAGGCCAGCACCGGTAAAAACGTCAGCGGCGCCCTGCGCCTCTGCAGCTCCGCCGTAGGCAGCCGCGTCGTCAACCTCTTCCGGAAGAAAGGTCGGGTTTTCGATGATCGCTTTCGCGGGACCCGTCAGATCCGTTTTTTCAGGATTGAGGACGTCAGTTTCACCGTTGAAAGCGTCAGCGGTGCTAGCAGCTACCCCCGCTCCGAGGACAGCTATCGCCAGGGCTAGAGCAGCTGCTAGCCACCGCCTACGCCAAATGACTACTTCGCCATTGACTTCCCGTGGCGCCGGAAGAAGTGCAGCCCGACGGTGAAGAGGAAGACGGCGACGAAGATCGCCACCACCGCGACCCCGACGGGGCCGAGTTTTTCGAGGAGTTCTTCCCCGACTTCTTTCGGTTCGAACGCCGTTCCTAGCCCGGTGGCGCCCGCCACCGAGGGAACGACCGCGTACGCCCCGGCGACGATCATCGAGACACAAAAGATGACCGCCAGCCGGACACGGCTGGACATCTTGAACAACAGATCCATCGTGTTCCTTTCGTTTGTTTAGGTTTCGCCCATTCATCGGAGCACCTTCTTTACCTGTCGGGCGAAGAACAGGATCGGCCAGATGGCGAACAGCACCACCACTCCGACGAAGATCGATAATTCGATGCCGGTAAGTACCGACGGCCAGCATTCGGCCGGGAAAGTGAGAACAGCCGTCAACATCGAGCTAATTGGCACGGTCAAGCACCGCCTTGAGCAGACCGAGGATGAAGAGGCCGAGCATCGTTCCGACGACGACGAAGATCGCCTGCAGGAGAAGTTCACTCTTTTCGTCCGAGGCTTCCGTAGCTGCCGCCAGTTTGGCGTGCGTTTCCGGGTCGGTCACCGACACCGGGCCCGTGGATTCGACTTCAAGAGGACGCCCGGTCGCGCTAGCAATTTCACGACCGTACTGCTCGGCTGCAGCATCTTCGACCGGGACCGGCAACGGCGCGATCAGCTTCACTTCCTGCGGAGATTGAGCGGTGGCTTCTAAAGGCGGGAGCAATTCACTCAGAACTTCCTGCGCTTTTTCCCGGCCAGGGCGAGCCTGCGCCTGTTCCGCCACCGAGAACCAGAGGCGTTCCGCCAGAACGACGAGGCGGGTAGAGAGCGCTTCGCACGACCGTGCGCTTTCAGCACGAAGGGCGCGCAACTCGGCGACGATTTCATCGCTGCCTTCGTAAGCTTCCGGGGCTTCCGGACAGGCCAGCGGCACCGTCGCCGGTGCCGGTTCAGACCAGAGAGATTCGGGCGGCGTGTAAGGCGGGGGAGATTCAGCGTGAGCGTGAGCCGCGAGAACCGCCAGCAGGAGGACAAGACACAGAGAACAGCGGACGGCGAGGACCGGGCGGGACAGGAGCCTATGGGAGGAAGGCTTATGGCCTGCACCCGCCCGGAACACGTCAGGCCGCTTTCTTGTCGGCCGGAGAGGCCGCAGCGGCCGGTCGGCCGAAGCCGACGACTTTGACCTTCAACTTCTCCTGAACGTAGTCGATGGTCTCACCCTTGCGCTCACCTTTTTTCACCGTGGTGAGAGCAGGTTTGGCCTGCTTGTGCAAGGTGAAGTCAACATCGGTCTCAGAGTTCGGAGCCGGTCGGGTATCGCCGATCTTCTCGTCCAGAGACCACGTGAACAACTCCCCGCCTTCTGCATCGTAGAGGTCCACGTATTCGTACGGCTGATCGGCACCACCCATGCGGTCCGACCACTTGCCGTACGACATGATGCGCAAACGAGCGCGTGCAACCATCACTCACCCCCAAGTTCAGTGGTCAGTTAATGAAAGACACACCTGATGGAGCAAGTCTCTAATACCGCGGCATTCTGTACCAGACGCCAGCACCGGCGAGCCTTTGCCTCCCCACCAGGAGTGCCCTTCTTTAACTGACCAATTGGCTTAGTACACTGGTGGCAGCGTATACCACAGAGGAGGTTGACTTCACATTCATTATCGTGCGTTGAATGGTAGTGGGTCAGTTTGAATCAGCCCTAGATTCGCCCGGTCGATTCCTCTAGCTTCGCCTGCGACAAGAGACAGAAACGGCGGGGGCGCTGCGCTAACAGCCCCCCGCCCGGCACAGGAGGGATTAGCTCCCATGCACGACCAGCCTAATGCGGGCGACCCGCCCAGCGAAGCAGACGACGTACGGGACCAAGGCGTCGTCCTGATTCATGTCCTCACGAGGCACCCCACGCTACTGACGGTCCCCGATCTCGTCCGCGAGATCACAAGCGGCTCCGATGACTTTGCCGAGGGCGACAACGTTGAGCGGGCGATCCGCGATCTCGTCGGCTACGGGCTGCTGCATTGCCCCGGCGGGATGGTCGTGCCGACTCCTGCCGCATTGCGCTTCCTGAAGATCCTCTACGAAGGAACTGCTGAGGGGGCGTGGTGTTTCTCGGGGGCCGGGGTCTGCGCCGCCTACCGACAGCGGCGTGCTCGCAGGGAGGCTTCGGCCCCCGAGAAACCTCTCGCGGTCGGATGTAGCGGCTACCCTGTGGCCATGGCTAAGCAGTCGCGCAAGCCAGCGGACCTGAATCGGCT
>JBAPOI010000352.1:0-6718 GCA_049279555.1 Candidatus Sulfotelmatobacter sp. | reverse complement strand
CTTTCGTCCAGCCGTAGCAGGGTGCACCGTGCAAGGTGAGGATAACGGATTCGGGAGGGAGCCAAGGCTCCGCATAAACGCGGGATGTCCGCTGCATGGTCACTTGAGGATGTAAATATTACATCCGAGATTGGAGAAATCAGATGACACGAGAAACGTATAGGCACGCATCGCAGGTAGTCCGATCCGATGCCCGGAGACTACAGCAGCCAGGCTGGTGGGAGGCCGAACAGATAGCGGCGCGGATAATTGCCGCACGCAACACCATACCAGCGGGCGATTTGTTAGTTGCGCGCGCCCGCCGAATTGCCGCGCATATGCGGCGTTGCCATGCAGCGACCGTACCGCTTGCGCCCCTTAATCCACCTGGTACGCAGGAGTGTTTTTGTGGCTTTCCGCTGACAAGTGTTGGCACCGCTGATGCCGACTGACACCAGAGACGCGCGGGCAACGCACGGTGGCCGACGGCCCGGCGCAGGCCGGAAGCCGGGTCCCACCGATGCCCCGCGCTGCCAGTGCGGGAAACACACAGCAAAGAGTGCGCTGTTGGCGCGGCTGAAGTGCCGTCACCCCGGATAGTACACCCGCACCGCTGTTCCCGGAGCACGGCGGCATCCTGCGTCATCGTTCAATGTCCATATACGTCCGTATAAACTCAGCCGCCAGCTCAGCCACTATGCCGTCTCCGTAGCCGTGGAGCCGACCGGTTCGATGCTTCGCTTCTTTCTGGAGCGGGGCAAGGACCCAAGCGCCGTTAATGCGCACGTATCCCAGATTTGCGGCAGGCTCATCAGCCATCGGCTCAGTCCGGCGTTCAGTGGGCCGCCAAGTGGGATGACCGCCGGCCCGTTCTGGTCTGCATAGAAACCAACCTGCGTCACCCCAGTAGCCATTAACCGGGCCAGCTCCGCTTCCAGTCCGAGGAGTTTCGCTGCGTCCATCGCGTCGGGGATCGCGGGCCATTGACATGACTGGGCCTGTATCGGAAGTGTTTGCCCTCCCACGCCTTTCGTCCGTGATGATGATAGGCTCGTTGCCAGATGCCGTGCGTTGCGAATCTGCTTCGTTTCCCAAGTCTCGTTGCTGGCGTCTACCGTCCTCGGCGTGCTCCATCCTGCCAGCCACGCTGTCCGCCCCAATAACGCATTGACCGGCGCCGTTCCTTCGCTCGTCCCGTCCTTGTGATCGCGGGTCGTTGGGGTGGGCCACGAGGCCATTGCCGCCGCTCCCGGTAATCGATCTATCCCCTGATTCGGCCCTCCATTCGGGCCGTCCTGACTGCATGGTGTCGGCCATCCGGTCATCAACGCCGCATTGCTCAGATCGTGCGCTGAGTAGTGATGGTCCGCTTCCGTGTTCCCGCGCGTCGTCACATCGTGGACTTGCGGTGTCGGCCACGAAGAACATTCGGCTTCTGAGGTGTGGAGCGCCGACCCCTGCTGCGAGTAAATTAAGCGGCCAGCAGGTGTACGTCTCATCTTCCAGGTTATTGCAAACAAGGTCGAGCCAAGCGTCGCCGTCCTTTCCCGATACTTGTTCGCAAAATAATACAGGCGGTCGGCATGCTCGGATGAGCCTAAAGTATTCTGGCCAAAGGTGTCGTCGATCCTCAAACTTTTTCTTTTTGCCCGCCGCGGAAAAGGGTTGACAGGGCGGACTTCCCGACCATACGGGTCTGTCGTCGGGCCATTTTGCGAGTCGAAAAGCGTGGCTCCAGATTGAAATTCCCGCGAAGAAATGACACTGGACAAATCCGGCGAGGTCGTCTGCGGTAACGTCTTCAATCGATCTTTCATCCACTTCTCCCGGCGCTATTGTGCCCTGCTTGATGAGTTCCCGAAGCCATGCGGCTTTCTTCGGGTCGAATTCGTTGTAATATGCCGTCACCCGCGCCTCCTGAATGCGTCGTCGCGGGTGACCGAAAGGCGGAAGCCGGAAACCGGAGCCGGAATTTGGCCCACAATCGGCTCAGGACGAGTTTCTACCGGTTCTCGCGTGGTTACCTCGGGGCGACCCGCCGCGACGAGGTAGGCGCAGCGCCTGACGTAAGCAGCACGGCTCCTGTAGCCCTTCGGGATGTGCGTCAGCCGGTAATCGGCCATAAACCGTTTACAGACCACGCAGCGGCACTGGTGGTAGTTGTAGCTGGCGTAGGTTCCGTGGGTCATCGTCTCTCCTCAGCCCTCGCAATAGCCTAACCGCTGCACCGCGCCGCGCCCTCAACCCCTCCGCGCCGCACGATCCGGTACCCGGTCCCGTTGCAGTGGTCGCAACGCTCATGCGAGCTGACGGGCGGGTAGAGCCGGTACCAGACCGCCTTGATGTCGCTGAGGCCCGGCGGCGTCGAAAACTCGACGCATTCATCGATCACGGCCTTTATGCGCCGGCATAAATCGGAATCGCGGAGGAATTCCGCAGCGCTGTGGCGCACGTACTTGGCCCGGTCGAGCGGCGCCCCACCCTGATCCGATAGCCAACCCGCGAGTTCCTTTCTGCCGCCGTCGCCCATCTGGAATCCGGGGATTGCTTCCAGCCGGGCTATCTGATCGCTCACAAATGCGTTGAATGTCATCGTGTTCCTTCCTCGTCCATCTCTCTCGCTAGGCGTTGCGCCCGGGTCTCTCGAACTATTCCTTGGCCGTTCCGTGGCGCGAAACTCGGCCACCGGCTTGTGAACCTTTCCTTCGCCTGCGCAAACAGGAACGTGTCCGGATTAAATCCTTTCGCTGGGTTATCCAAACTGTCCAGATAGCTGGCCGTGCATTCTACTGCCGCTCCCTCAAGATCCATCGGCACGACCGACAGCCATGCTTGGAGCGCTTCCCGGCTGTGGTGCGTGCCTCGGACTTTCGACCAAAGTTTCCACCAGTCGGGAAAAATTGAGTTTTCCGCAAGGAAGGTTTTTTTATTAGATTCAACTTCAAACCCAGAACCAAATACAGATACAGAAGCAGAAGCAGCGCGCGCCCGCGCGTGTTGTACTTCATTCGTAGTACGAACGTACTTCAATCGTAAAACTTCCGGCCTGTAATCTGTAGAGTCAGGCCCTTTTGATGCATTACATTGCGAGCAAAGCGGCTGAAGGTTTCCAATTCCGTCGCTGCCTCCTTTGTAAATCGGGGTGATATGGTCTTTGAGAATTTCGCGCGAAGAATCGCCGCACCTTACGCAGCAAGAATTACACTCTTCGAGTAATTGCTGCCACTCTTCATTAGAGTGCCGGGCGATTTTACGGGCCGCACTGAGTCGTATTGCACGGATTTCTGCGGGAGACTTATTCTCCACATCTGAATTACTTTGGTGGAGTACGTTTGAAGTACGTTCGTAGCGCGTTCGTACTGCGGACGTATTACGTTCGCTCTTCGTTCTAGCGTGTATTCTCTCCTCTTCCTGCCTTCGATTGAAGGTCCGACCGTCCCGAAGCTCGAAGCATTCCGAGACTCGAGGCCATAGCGTCTTTATGTCTCTCGATGAGATTCGGAGGGAGCGACCGATCTCCATAGGATCAGCAGGGAGACCATCGTTGAGCCAGGAGAAGTTCAGGCAGCGGTGAAACAAACCAAGTTCGGGAAGGGACAGAGCGGAGTATCTGAAATCTGATTCGGCATCGGCTGGATACCAGCGAAAATACGGAAGTTCTTTCGGCATCTTTCAACCCTCCCAGGTTGCGAGGCTGGCCAGGTGTGGGAGCACCCGGCCCGGAGCCTCATCCGTTGCGGATCATGACTTCCGCATAACTATGATATCAGAAACTGCGGAGCGTTTCCCGCGTCCATTCCTGAAAAACTATCTCCGGGTGCAGCGCGAGGAACATCTTACGCTTAATCTTGTAAACCGGCGTCTGGAATCCTTTAAAATCAACGACATGCAATTTGCCATCGCGCATAAAGGAAAAGTCCGCGACGTACCGGATGGCCCGATAATTCCCATGCGGCCCTTTGAACGCCGCCTGTAGCACGAAGGCCGGCTGCAGCTTCAGATCGCGGATGGCGCCGCACGCCTCCCACGATTTCAGCAGTTGATACGCTTCCGCCTCGCCGGTCGAGTCGAAGCGGTGACCGTCCAGCATCTTTGCCCGCGCGTTGTACTTCGAGGCGTCGGGCGTGGCGATCGCGGCCGGGGGCGCGAATCCGGTTCGCTTGTAGAGTTCACCCGCCTGTTTCGTGGTCATTGGTCTGTTATTGAACGTCCTTCGCTGGCCGCCCGCGCTTCGCCATGCGCTCTTTGGCGCGCTCGACGTATTCCGCGTTCGGGTCGGTTTCGGGCGTATCGTTCGCCGCTTCTTTTGCCTCGGGCGTCAACGGTAGTTGCGAATCGTCGCTCATGTCAACGCGCGTCCCCGGCAACTCATCCTGCTTCGGTTGGGGCGTATAGCTGACCTTCATCTCGGAGCGTTTCGCCCCCTGCATGTACTGTTCGAGTTTGGCGCAGCCGGTCGGGTCCTGAAATTTGATGAGGCACAAAACCTCGGTGATCGTTTTCGTCGCTTTGACCGCGTTCTTTCCCTCTGTCTTGTGCTTGCGGACCACCACGAAATCCCCGATGCTCATTGCCTCAATACTGACGGCGTTGTGGTTCAGCTCGGGATTGTTCGGGACGAACTCTATGGTCTGCGCCGCGAGCTCGTCCACGTCCGGGCACCATTCCGCAGTTCCGTCCGGCATCTCCGGCCAGTCGAGAGCCTTCGTAATCTTTGCCGTGAGTTGAAATTTGACGTTGGCGAATCCGCCCTTCTTCGTTCGCTTCGTCGAAACCAGCAGCGTGTTTACAGCCGTAAAATGCTTCATGCGTTTGTCCTCTCCTGCACCGGTTCTCCCAGTGCCATCAGCGCCCGAAGACACTGATCCTCGTTGTACCCCGCGATGTGCGAGTGATACTTCCGATGCCCCATGATCTTCTCCAGCTTGCGGCTGGCCTGCGAGCGCGTCATCCGGCCCGAGCGCCACAATTCTGCGAACGCTTCGCCCGCCTGTTTGCGCAGCTTCCGCAGCGCCGGGTTGGCCAGCGAGCCCATCGGCGCGGCGTACGGCGAGTTCGCGTGGACTCCCACGTAGGAGTCGCACTGCGGGTAGTTCTGGCACACCCAAAGGTTGAAGCGTCCCTCATACGCCGGACCGTATACCGCCATCGCATCGCAGAGGATGGCGCGGGAACCGCAGTAAGGGCAGATGGGTCCGGGCCTCACGGATTCTCCGTGGCGTAGATCTGCTCGCAACATAGATTTTCATTTGGGAATTATATACTTGAGTACCCTGGTCATCTGTCACGCCCGACCTGCTTTCACCGCGTCAGCGAAATCGCTCAGTTCCCGTTCCAAATCAGCCATGATTTGCAGATCTGCCGTAGTAGGCTCCGACTCCGGCGCGAATGCCGCAATCACGCCGTGGAGAATCCCCTGGGCACCAGCGTAAAATGCCCGTCTAACCTCTTGCCGCTGCGTTGCGGAGCAATCCTTAGGGAGCGTGAGACGTGCAAACTGGTCCCATTGTTCAGCCATCAGTTGACGCTTTGCGGACACGATTACGACACCTCTTGCGGATCGCGAACGAATACAGTCTCCGGGGCTTCCGTGACCCCTTCTACCCGGCGCGTCTGCCACTTGAATACCTCGCCGTCCTTTTTGCAATTCGCCTTGAAGCGCCGGAACGATTTAATGATCCGCTCCTCTTCATCCGTGAGCGTGAACGCTCGGCCGTCAGCGGTCATCTGCTCGACTTTACGTGCGATGGCCGCCTTGAGCGCCTGCTCGGCTCTCTGATGCGCGTTCGCTCCGAACAGTTCATCAGACATCTCCCTGGCAGTCTCGCTTCTTAGTTCGTCGTATTTATGCTCTTGCATTTAACTTCTCCTTTTGTTGTTTCCCCTTGTGTTTTCAACTCGTGGGGAGTTAAGTATATAATTCCCTTTCATTTCACCACCAGCGACTCGCCCCGAGGTTCCAGCCGCGCGCCCGGCACGCTGGCAGTCTTCGTGCCGTTGCACTCCGGGCAGGGTTCGTTTTTGCCGCCATACGCCGTCAGATCAGCATCACCTGTTCCCTTGCACGCAGGGCACGGCTTTGCCAGCGCTGCGCGGATGCGCTCGTTGGAGGGATGCGGGCCATCCACTTTGATTCCTTCCTGATATTTCTGCCAGACGGTGCGCCGAAGCTCAATAAATTGCGCGAATGTCATCGTAACGTGCATGTCCTGCATCTCGTCCGGTACCAGCGATGCGTCGTACACCGTGAGAGGTTGCAGCCCCCCGTTACCCCGCAATGACAGGCTCCCGGTCGCGCTCTCGAACTTCCGCGGCTTACCTTCCTTCCAGCCCCATTGCTGCATGAATTCGAACACGAAGGCTTTCAGCCGGTCCCGGCGCGCGGCCCACATATGCGCCCGCGCCCGCTGGCGTTCGGCTTCCTCCTTCGCCTCCACTTCCGCCGAAACGCAGAAGCGGATATACCGCCGTACCGGGTCGACGCTTCGGATGACCTCGCCCACGTATTCTCGGATGGCGATCTCCGTCTCGGGCATCTGGTCCGTCGGCGCTTCCTGCCAGGCTGAGAGCAGCTCGTGCAATTGCTCGTCGACGTCAAACAGGGACAGGTCGCTCATAGCAGCATCCTGTCAAGAAGCTCAAATGCAGACGCTTGCAGCGCGACAACCGCAGGTTTGAGCGCGGCCCTGGCAGCGGTCCAGGCAGCGGCCCAGGCAGCGTCGCCGGCAGCGTTCCGGGC
>JBAPOI010000351.1:0-2800 GCA_049279555.1 Candidatus Sulfotelmatobacter sp. | reverse complement strand
GCCGCCACGATGTCCCGAACTAATGGTCGCCACCAGCGATTTCTCCGGATTGACCAGTTCGGACTGCGCCTTGGCCAATGCCGCAGCCAGGCAGGCAATGGATTGACTGGACCGATGCATGGCTAGCTTCCGACGCCGAGCAGATCGAAGCTCACCGCCCCGGATTTTGAGCGCTTGGCGCGCACGCCGTGGCCGGTCGCCTCCTTGGCGTCATCGGGCATCAAGCCCTTCAGTTCCGACTTGGCCTGTTCATGCTCGAGGTGGGCCGAACGGGTCCGCGCAAAGACCCCCGCAAACTCTGCCCAGGCATTGGACGCGCTCATGTCGACGACACGGATCGCCTCGATTCGGGGCTTCGGGGGCTCGACCCCGAACAGCCGAGGCGGCTCGCCGCTTTCGACGCAGCGCCAGAACTTGCGCTCCGCAGTCACAATCAAATGCTGATAGAGCGGATCGGCATAGGCGGTGATCTCGACCCACTTGCCGCCCCCAGTGATCACCGAAAGCACCGCCGACTTCGCCGCCACCACCCACATGTTGTGCTGCAGCTGCGGCATATATTTCTCGGCGGCTGCCTCCTCCGAGAATGACCACGGCAGCATGAATTTGGCTTCGAACACCGCCCCGCTGGCCTCAACCCGTCCATCCAGCGTCGCCGCCATCCACCGGACTGCCGGATGTCGGACCCGCCGCTGGATGTCGGTAACGGCCTGTCCGGAATTGAGTTCATACCAGCGCCGGTTCAGATCCTCGGTGACTGCCCCTAATTGGACGATGAGGTTCCCGGACAGGTCCTCAGGCTCCACCTCGCCGCGTTTCTCCCGCCACAGCCGCACCAGGGCGGCTTCATCATTGCCCATGACGATCCGGGCGTCGGAGCCGCCGATGAAGGAGCGGCGGTTAGAAAAGTGGGGGGTTACTGACACTTCAGATTTCATATTGCTTCTCCGGGCTTATAATTTGCGTCTGGGCATAATCACCCTGTATGGGGTGAAATAACCCATATGGGTTGATAAGTCAATATGAAAAACGCGTCTCTTGCGAGTGCCCAAATCAGAGCGGCGCGCGCTCTTCTAAGGTGGAGCGCGGTCGATCTCGCACGACAATCGCGTTTGGGCGTGAATACGATCAGACGTGCGGAGGTCGCGGATGAGGGAACTTCGTTAACCGCCGCCAATGAGCTTGCAATCCGCAGTGCCCTAGAGTCGGCCGGCGTAGAGTTCATCGACGAGAACGGCGGCGGCCCAGGGGTCCGATTGCGAAAACGGCACCACAAGAGAAACTAGCCGGCTTCGTGTGACGCATCCGTCCACAAGCCGGTCAGAAATTGGTCCCGCAAGCCTTTACACTTCTGTGGACGATTGTCATTGGCCGGAGCCTGCTAGCGGCCCCTTTCGACCTCTCCTAGCGCGGGATGGCGATGCGCGGTTGGATATCGTCGCTCTTGCAAAGTACGGTGTATTGCCGTACATATAATCAAGGAGAGCGATTATGCCGTCCACGCGTAAGAAACCGATATCGCCTAAGCGGGAATACAAAACCCAAAGGCTTGAATTGCGCCTTGCGCCATCAGCGAAAAAGGTAATCCAACAGGCCATGTCGGTCACCGGTCTTGCCGCCGGCGATCTTGCCTATGAGGGCGCGCGGCGGCTCCTCGACGAGCATCAGCGCATGGTGCTGTCGGGAGCGGATCGCGACGCCTTCCTCGCGGCGATCGACCGGAAGCCTGATCCGTCGTCGCGTCTTGTCGAAGCATTGAAGCGTCATCGCGATCTTTTCGATTGATCGTGCATGATCAAATCGATCGAGCCGCTCTGCAAGCATGACCGCGCGGCGTTCTCGTGCGGGGTGGCTGCGCTCGATGATTGGTTCCATCTTCGCGCCGGTCAGGACGAGAAACGCAATATGGCGCGTGTTTTCGTCGCCACCGACGATCAACGGGCGATCGTCGGGTTCTACAGCTTGAGTTCATTCACACTCGCCATCACCGACCTACCGCCCGAACATGCGAAACGCCTGCCGCGCTATGACCTTATTCCAGCTGCGCTCATCGGTCGTCTTGCGCGTCATGAGAGAGTTCGCGGTGAAGGAATCGGAGGTCTACTGCTCGCTGATGCGGTTCGGAGGGTGATTGGGGCCACCCGTTCGCTCGCGGTTTTTGCCATTGTGGTCGACGCGACGGATGAAAAGGCAGCAGTCTTCTATCGCAACTTTGGATTCACGCCGTTTCCAAACCGCCCACTCAGACTTTTCATGCCCACATCCGAAGCTGCAGAGGCTGTTTCTCGTGCTCTGTCTCGATAGCCGCCTGGCCGCATCCAAAGCAGTCCAATTTGTTGTTAACCCGTGCCCGTAGAGTTCATCGACGAGAACGGCGGTGGCCCACGGGTCCGGTTGCGAAAGCGGCAACCGAAAAAGAGCTAACGGCTTGTTCGTGCCGCATGGGGGCAGTCAGCGTGTTTTCGTGGACTGCGCCGGGTAGGCGTTTGACGAAGCCTGTTTGCCACGGAAACTCAGAGCCATTGGCGCGCCTGACCGATAATCAGCGCGTACGCGACCTTCGTTCGGGAAGTGCAGGCGTCCTGCATCCAAAAGCAAAGTCATCAAGGCGGGATGAACGACCACCAAATCGACATCTTCCGCGACGCGCCATAGGGCATGCCGATCATTCTTGGTCGGAAACTTGGTTGGATATCGTTAAGTGAAGTGACCACGAGTAAAACGACCGCAAGCGAAATGACTTGACGGCGTCGGGATGCTCCCATATTCTAGCTAGAAAATCTAGCTAGAAGAGGTTGCC
>JBAPOI010000350.1:0-1545 GCA_049279555.1 Candidatus Sulfotelmatobacter sp. | reverse complement strand
GACCTACATAGGTCTGAGCCTCTACGGGGCCTTCGGTCTTTTCCAATCCGTGTTGGCGGCCAATGCTGTTTATTTTGTCAAGAATCTTGTGGCTGGAATATGGATCGCCATCCTCATCTCTGCGTTCGGAACAAAGAGTGCTAAGTTCGTACTGGGCATATCCAGTATGGTATTCGTCGGAATCAATGTCCTTCTTCTTGTGATTGCCCATCACGATCCAAGGCGCATCGCAGGCATTCACGGATGCTATGCGGCCAATGGGTTTTTGATTGGAGTAACAATTCCCTTGGCTTTATTTTTATGGCTCCGATCCAGAAACACCGCTGAAGTCAGCCCAGCAGAGGATAGTCAACCAACAGCCCCAAAATGTGGTTAGAACCCGCACTCTCTGATGGCAGCCAGCAGCTCCACCAGAAATTTCTTCTCCACCGCTGTCTCCCGTGGAAACTTGCGCATCTCCCGAAGTTCCCAGAAATCTACTTCGGGAAACCTCGGCAGAAGATAGAGGACGTTCGGCAAATAGACCTGGGGGAAAAGCGTTTGAACTGTGTCAACAAACTCAGTGATGAACAGACGGGCGGCAGGAGCCGCCAGCTCCATTAGTTCTTCGGGCAACACCAGTCCCCAGTGCATCGGATAGCGCAAGATTCCCCGTGGGTTCATGTGACCTCGGTTAAACCCCGGGCAGAACTTTGGATAGCGGTCGAACAGCTTGGCGTTCTTATAGGCACCGTGGGCGTGGTGGCACAAGCCCTGGTCAAGCAGCACCGAGTAGTAAAGGCAGGTGACAAAAGCTGGACGCTGTTCCTCCGCCAATGCACGCAGTTCGGGACACCCGTGGTTGTGCCAAGTGCCGCCGAACCAGCGGGGAAGGTGCGTGCCAATGACTGAGTCCAGGGCACTTTCAAAACTTCCGAAGTAGTATTCCTTGAGGTCTATCATTGCTTCTCCGTGGCGGGAAACATGGCTGCTGCGGTCACACGCTCAGTATTCGCAAGGCAGGAGCAGAGTGGTGCTGGAGCGGTCGGCTTCCGTTATGACCCAGATCACCGTGCCAGTGCGCAGTTTGTAGGACGAGAGCAGCCTGAAACCGTGCGCCAGAGAAAACTCGTTTTCTTTTCGATCTTCTGCAGACAGGTTTCCCCAATCGCCGGAGGCGTGTCGTGCCAGGAATTCGCCGGGCTGTTCGCCTGATTGCTCCAGAGCAGCCAGAGCGCCGGGTGTTGCCGACAGTTGACCGAGTTTCACTTTCCCTCCTGGCACTAGCTTCCCGAAGTGGAGCGTAATGCTCATGCGTCTTCCCGGCGATAGTCCGTCAGCGCCTGACGAAATGAATCGAAGGCAAATGGCAGGTGCTCATCCGGAACGTTCGGTGCGAATGCGCCCAGCAGTTCATCACACGCCCGTTTGTATTCCGCTTCATTCTCCAACGCATTGGCACGATAGTTCCGCCGGGCACGGATGTAGCTTCGGCTCGCTCGATCAATCATTGGACAGAGCCCTCCTCCTCCGGCGATTCGCCCGTATCCTCCAGCATGGCTTCCA
>JBAPOI010000349.1:0-3062 GCA_049279555.1 Candidatus Sulfotelmatobacter sp. | reverse complement strand
CAGGTGATTAGCGTGAGATTTCCAGAGGTCTTGGTCCTCAACCTCTCTGGCAAAAAAGCGGTGCCAAAAACACCGACAGGATACTTTTGTCCTTGACACCGCCTTCACTCTTATCGAGGGGCACCCGGCACCCCGCCCGGTCCCCCAAGTGATTTTCTAGAGCGATGCTTTTTCCTGGAGCAGGCCCTTGTAGAGCTAGCTATCCAGACTGAAGATATTTCTGCAGGCCGTAATCAATGTTCGTAAGGCGAGTTCTCATCATGGGGCACCCGGCCACTGCCGCTACGGCATCGACTTGATAATATTTCCGAGGGTATGTACACTGTGTGCATACTCAATCGCGGGCTTTACGAATGCTTTTCGAGTGGGGCGAAGGCAAGCGCCAGGCAAACCTCGCAAAGCACCTCATCGATTTTCAGGACGTGATTAAGGTCTTCGATGGGCTGTATTCGAGGTAGCCCGGCGGCGTCGCAGCGAAGACCGCGTGTTAGCCATCGGCCTCATGGAAGACATCGAGATCGTAATGGTCTACGTGATGCGCGGCGGAAGGCGGCGCATTTATTTCGGCGAGGAGGGCACATCGGAATGAAAGAAAAGATTACGCAAACCACCTCGGGGACGCGGGCAAGGGGAGCCACCGACCTTAAGCGGCTGCGCGCCATGCGCGATGACGAGATCGACTTCTCCGACATTCCGAAGCTCGGTAAATCCTTCTGGAGGGCGGCCAAGCTTACGATGCCCGAACCCAAAGACCGCCTCACCATCCGGGTTGACCGCGACATCGTTCGGTGGTTGAAGAAACGTGGCCCCGGCTACCAGACGCGCATCAACGCCATCCTTCGTTCCTATATGGAAGCGCAATCCCCCTCGCACCGATCATGATGAGGACAGCGAGGTTTATGCTGATCAGCCACTACGGCAAAATCATTCGCATGGATTCCAAAACCATCCGCGAATCTGGCCGCAACGCGCGGGGATGGGGCGCGCGGCTTAGTTCCGCACGAATGAACGAGGTGTGTGCCGCTCTTCGCTTCTCTCTGGGTTGCGATTCAACCTAGCTGCTAGGCCGTGCCTCTGTCCCCGATTTATCTGCGTCCACGAATTTCTGCAGCAGAACTGCCCCACTCAAGCCAAAACCAGGCTTGAGTGGCCACCCCGACCGCCCACAGATTCTTCGCAAAAACGCCGCAGTTATTCCTTCGGAGCTTCTTGGCTTGCCCAGTAGCTAAAGGGGGCCTTGGGCGTTGATCTGGCGACGAAGTTCTTCGAAGATGTCGTCTGGCATTTCCATGAAAACTCTGACTATATCGGGGTCAAACTGTGTCCCGGCGCCCTGCCGAATTGCCCCCCGCGCAGCTTCAAGGGGCTGAGCCGCGCGATAGGGCCGATTCGTGGTAATTGCGTCAAGGGTATCTGCAACTGAAAATATTCGCGCTCCGAGCGGGATATCCTTTCCCTTGAGCCCGCGGGGATAGCCGGAGCCATCGAACTGTTCCTGGTGGCAGTAAACAATCTCGCTTGCGTCAGCGAGAAAGGGGATCTTCTTGAGCATCTGGTAGCCGTGGAAACTGTGCTCGCGCATGATCTCTCGTTCTTTTTCGTCTAACTTTCCCGGTTTCCGCAGAATATTATCCGGAATCGCCATCTTGCCGATGTCATGCAGGAAAGCACCGCGAGCGATCACGTCGATTTGCTCGCGAGGAAGCCCCATTGCTTTTGCAATCGCCATGGTGAACGCCGTCACGCGTCTGGAGTGACCTTCCGTCTCGGAGCTTTTCAAGTCGATGTTTTCGCCCAAGAGCTGGAGCGTTAAGTCATAAGCGTGTTCGAGATCGTTCGTGAGTGAAGCCAGTGAGGCCAACCGCGACTTTAAATCAAGAATAATTGCTGCGGATTCGTCGGTCGAAACAATCGGACTCGGTTGGATGACATCTAGCAACTTTTCAATTACATGTTCCAAACCATTCTCAGCTTTGGCAGCAATTCGGTCGGCGAGAGGTGGGGAATAGGCGCGAACTTCTTCAAAATCCACACAGTACCACACAGGTAATATCACTTTTTTCCCATGCACTTCGCGTGTTGCTAGCCCGTTTAGTTCCCTTGCTGGCCAGTCCTTTGCAAAGAAATGAGGACTAAGAACAACAACCCCAAAACGTGAATAACATAAACCACGATCAATCGACTGACGCAGGCTGTCACCCACTTTCAGCGAGAATTCGTCATACCAGACCCTGAGACCGCGTGTTCTAAGACCGTCAACGAGTGGTCGGACAAATGCGGCCTTGTCTTCGCTTGCATGAGAAATGAATACATCCCATTCGTGGGATGCTACGGATTGTGCGGTGTCTTTCACTTAGGAAAAGGCTACCACGTCACGACCCACACCTATCAAACAACATCCAGTGGGGCTGGCCCAGCTTTGATGTTTCCCGCGCGCACCGCCACGAAGGAGGCTGCCCCAGCTTTACCGGTTTTGCAAAACTGGGCAGGCAGGTGGCCCATTCAAGCCATTTTTTCGTTTGAGTGGGGGAGCCCAAGCTTCATAGCTTCAGTCAGGCGAACAAAGCTAGGTTGTCCTTCATACCACGGTGCTAAGGCGCTTTTAGCACAGCGGGTTCACGCTTCAGATTTACAGTGCCTAGTCATGCCGGAGATGTTCACGTGCTGCTTAATTGGCAGCTGCGATATTTCCGGCGATAGAACTACCCCACTCAAGCCAAAGGACGGCTTGAATGGGCCACCTGTCCCGTCCGTTGTCTCGCTCCCCTGAGATTTTCCTTTTCTATATTTAGGAGGCGATCGCGAGGCGCATTGCGACTGGGAACCCTGCTGGATAATGCACTGGAGTGGGGATGTTCGCATGTCACAGACTTAGTCAGGCGAACAAGCTAGATTGTCCTCATGCCATGGGGACTAAGGCGCTTTCAGCAGAGCGGGCAGAGTCATTTCGTTACATTTTGCTGCTACCACCGCCATCAGCTATTGACTACGGACGCAAGCCGACGAACCTTCGAGTCAGCGTTGGAGCGGGTGCGGCGCAGTTTCAGGCTTCGGGTTTATGG
>JBAPOI010000348.1:0-2678 GCA_049279555.1 Candidatus Sulfotelmatobacter sp. | reverse complement strand
ATCTTACATTAGCCGTTGAAGCTGAGATGAGCCATGGTCGCCATTTTGGCAACATGATCGGCCCAAACACAGATCGCGGACATCTAGCTGCAACCGCTGAGACTTTTGTAAAGCTACAGCCTTTTCTGGTCCACGGCGGAATGCTGGACATCAAGACTCAAATCATTTCTCCAACAATTGTATGCAAACCGCTGCGACATGGTCCTCAGCTTACCGAGTTCTTCGCTCCTGTCATTATGCTGCAAGAGTACAGTGACGAACGCGAGCTAAGTGCTTACTTCGGCCATCCAAGATACGGGCCGAATGCCATGTATGTCACCATATTTGGCCAAAGCCAGCTCCGAATCGATTCACTCAGTGAGCTCGAAGTTCATCCACCTGAAACCGTATTGCGTAACAAGAACCTGCATGAGGAAGAGAAAGGAACCCGTCCATATGGAGGCTACGGATCTGAAGCTTCCTTCGTTTGGTTCGCCGGAATCAAACGCCCAACACCGATTTTGCCGCCGAGAGAGATACATCAATATCTTGTCGCACGCCAAAACGGAGGAGACATTGGTCAAGACGTGATAACGCAGAAGGCCCAGACCGCACGCGATGCGCGATTCCAACGGCTGAAAAGATTAAAGACTTTCAACGTTACAATTTATCCACCACATTACATCCCGACTGCTAGATGTCGAGATCTGGCATACAGGTATGGGAAGCTCGGCAACGGCGAGATTACAGCGGATCGCGTCGTTGTAGCCGGCCGCGTAGTTGCCTACCGTAACAGCGGGATGTTCATCGACCTCCGAGACACTTCAGGGAAGATACAAATTCTGAGCGAAGAAAGCCAACTGGAGCACATGTTAGAAGTTATGAAGCTCATTGATCTCGGCGATCTGATCGGGGTCGAGGGCTCCATTCGAAGAACTAAGCGCGGTGAGCTGACGATCGCTGCAGATAAGCTAACGCTCCTTGCTAAGGATCTTATGCGACCACAAAAGGATCACGGTGCACAGTTCGCAGATGGGGCGTCGCAGCGTAGCGTGAAGGATCCTGATTCGCCGATCGAACCACAGCACCACTTTCTCGCACGCTCTCAAACTCTGGCGAGCGTGCGGAAATTGATGAGCTCACACGACTTCCATGACGTCGAGACTGCGTTTCTTGAACCGAACCCGAGCGCAAGCCCGGTTTTCGAGCTCGATGTGGCCACGTCAGTCTCGTCAAGCGTGCTTAGCCTCGTGGCCAAGGGTCTCTGCGATCGCGCCTACGAAATCCTAAGACACATAGGTAATCGGGGAGCTGACATGCGAGAGTCAATCATAGTCGATACCGTTCAGGCTTTCGGCAATTGGCACGACATGATGACGTTGACCGAGAGGCAGATCGAATTTGTAACGCAAAACTTGCTTGAGGCGGGGCTTGTGGCCGATGGAGCGGTCGAGGTTCCATCGCGATTTCCAAGGGAGTCCCTACTCTCGTTGATCGAACGGGAGACAGGCTTCGAGTTCGCTCAAGTCGAGAGTGATGAGTGGACGCGTCAACGTGCAAAAGCGCTAGGCTGTGGGATCAGGGGAAAAGAGACATGGGGACAGTGCGTGACCTCGGTGTTTCTTGACAAAGTGGTGCCCAAACTGATCACTCCCATCCATGTGACGCACCTTCCGATAGCTATTTCGCATGCGGCAGTCGCAGATCCGCAGGACGCACGCTTGGCAGAGCGATTTGTTACTTACATCAATGGACAGTTGATCTCGAGTGGATTCACCTTGCTCAGTGATCCGTTCGTGCACAACGAACGGACTTCACTGAGCATTGGATGGGAAGTGCCGAAGGGCTACGGTACGGAAGGGTGGGCCCAGGATTTCACCGCCATCATCGAGCAGGGTCTTCCCCCGACAGCGGTACTAAGGACAAATCTCGGTCGACTCGTCGGATTGGTCACCAAGAGGAATATCGAGCCGCGCGCGGCCTGAACATGAAAGATTCTATATGAGGCCTCATCAATCGCAGTCGCGACAGACACAGGATCATTCATTGCTGCGTCTAGCTATTGATACGTACATATTTGGGTTTGCGTCGGTGGAAATGTTTCGCACTATGTATCAGTTGGTGGGTTTGCAAGGTGCGAATAAAGAGAGCTACGAGTTTAATAAGTTCTTTCATTCACGACGGAGGGCGACTGCCGATGATCATTGGCTGGCTGCTCCAAACAGTGAAGTTCTCTATTCGAATGCATGGCTCGACCTTAGCGCGAGGCCTTTACTGCTGCAGGTTCCTGACACCAATGACAGATATTATGTTCTGCAATTCTTGGATTTCTTCGCGAACGCCTTCGCGTACGTGGGAAGCCGCACTCTCGGGAACCGCGCCATGAATTTGGCGATTGTCGGTCCACACTGGTCGGGTGAGCTGCCACGCACTGCTGCAGTAGTGAAGTCACCCACAAACTTCGCCTGGATTTTTGGTCGGATTGACATTCAGGGAGATCATGAGTTCGATGGCGTCCACAGGCTACAAGATCAATTCACGCTGAGTTCCTTAGTTGTTAGTGGCGCGTCTGTTCCAACTACCGAATCATGGCCGCCTTTTCGTGAGGGTGACAAGTTGGATTTTTTTGCCAACCTGGACCAAGTGCTACGCCGAAACTGCCCTCCGAAGGAAGAGGCTGAGCTCTTCTCTCGACTGAC
>JBAPOI010000347.1:0-2340 GCA_049279555.1 Candidatus Sulfotelmatobacter sp. | reverse complement strand
GAATAAATCCAGCATAATCAGCGCGCAACCTTATACCAACCCCCGGACGCATCTGGCATTCGCCGTGCTTCGAGACCCTGCAGAACCGGGGCGCAAGCAATCGCCGGCGGACGTCAGCTCTGGCCTCGAAGGCTGTCGCGGCATCTCGCGAAGGCGCGGTTCGGCAATAGAAATGAGAGGTCGTAATTATGAAACAAGGTGACATAAATCAATACAAGGCACTGCTGACAGCGAAGCTGGACGAGATCTTGGGCAGGTCGCGCCGTCGAGAGGATATCTGGATCGTGGAATCCAACGACCTCATCGAGTCGGTGCAACTCGCCAGTGACCGGGAATTGGCGATTCGCACCCTGGAACGCGAGAGCACGAGCCTGATGCAGGTCGGCGCAGCACTCAAACGCATCGATCACGACGAGTTTGGGATCTGCCTGGAATGCGACGAGCCGATCTCTATAAAACGACTCGCGGCCGTGCCGTGGGCTGCATATTGCTTGGAGTGCCAGCAGTTGCACGACAAGCGAGATTCGACCGATGCCTACGAACGGCAACTGGCCGCATGAGGCCGCACAGTCACGGGAATCGCGAGTCAGTCAGCAATCGCCTTAAGAAGCTCCTCCCTCGCAACGTAAGTTGCCCTTGCTGGCCCGGTGTGGCAGGATGCAGGTATGGACAGGGAACATGTCATCGCCACACTCCGCCAGCATGAAGCTGAGCTAAAAGCCGAAGGCATCGTGCGTCTGTCCCTGTTTGGCTCCGTCGCTCGGAACGAAAGCACGCCACAATCGGATGTCGACCTCATGGCGGAATTCGATAGCCGACGCGATTTCTCCTTGCTGGATAGGGCCCGGTTGGAAAACCGGCTCGCTGATATGCTCGGTGCAAAAGTAGACCTTGCGCCGGCGCGGATGCTGAAGGACGGCATTCGCGAACGGGCAGTACGTAAGGCCGTGCTTGCCTTTTAGGGACGCGCATACATCATTGCACGGTATTGCGGACGCTATCCTCCTGATTGAGCAGTTCACTGCCGGAATGGATTTTGACGCATTCCGCGAAGATCCCAAAACAATCGCGGCAGTAGAGCGCAAGCTGCTGATCATCAGCGAAGCGGCGGGGCGCCTCGGCGACGAAGCGAAAATCCTATGTCCAGGGATGCCTTGGCGCGACATCCGGGGGATTGGAAACTGGCTGCGGCATCAATACGATTCTGTCGAATTGCCCGTTATCTGGAAAACCGTGCGTGGCGATCTGCCACTACTTAAAGCCGCTGTCCTTCATGCGCTGGCTCCTCCTCCGCCAAACCCAGAAAGGCCGCAATTGGGGTGAGCGGTCGTGAAGCAAAGACCTGGCGTAGCCCGAAGCCAGAGCAGTACCCGCCCTCCGAACAGCTCCAGAACGGGATCGTTCTGAGCGATGAGTTTTAATGCGACGTTCGTGGAGCGTTGGAGAACCGATCTGGTGACGGAGCCCACCGTTTTGACCACGGACAAACCTACAGTTTATGGAACGTATCCGTACTCGGGAGCATTGTCGTGTCTAGTCTAGTCAAGATTGCGAAAGATGTCCGAGAACTCAGCCTGAAAGGGCCATGTGATGGAATCTTTCACCATCTCGGCAACTTCTCTCTCAGGACGATGAATGACCACGGATCTCTTTGTGTAATCGACCTCAAGAACCGCGTCAGTGCCCGCCTCCAAGTACAATCCGACTTTCTGTAAACGTCGGGGTTTTCGTTCAGAAGGTGAGATGACCTCGATCACAAACTGAGGACGACCCTCGAAATAGCCGTCCGATTTTGCAGCCTTCAAGTAGTCGCCTTTCGGAATCACCATCAAATCGGGTCCGGGCACGCTGTCTAGCCCCTCGACCGATCGGAACCGCCACCCAATCTCTCGGACAACTACCATATCCGAGAACTGCCCTTTCAGTAGCGATTCCAAATTGTCGATCACCACGCCATGTTGGAATTTCGCGAACGGGGACAAGACACGTTCTCCCTCAATGAGTTCGTCCTTAAAGCCGAAGACTTCTTGAAGCTTGCTGTACTCCTCTGCTGTGAGTTTCTGAGGCGATCCCTGGACGGCAGTGCCCATATGTTCATTCTATGCTTGACAGTCCACTTCCATAGTAAAAGCGCCCGCCCGGTTGAAAAGTTCCAACCTAACCGCCTCGTCATTCTCGGAGAAGCACAGAGTACGATTATTCCATCTCAGTTGGCTCCTTTGATCAACTCATCGAGGCCACTTCCCGGTTCTGCAACAGTCAAGTGAATTTCATGGATGCCGAGCTCCGCAAGTACGGTTCGAGTAAGAGTTCCATATTCCGCTTCCAGATAGATTCGGC
>JBAPOI010000346.1:0-1765 GCA_049279555.1 Candidatus Sulfotelmatobacter sp. | reverse complement strand
GGTGAGCACGTTGGCGGCGGCGCGGGGTCCGAAGGCGGTTTGCGAGCCCTGTCCACCGAAGGCGCCGGCGAGGTCGGCCGAGCGGCCCTGCTGGATGAGGACAACCCCGATCAGGAAGAAGCACACGATCAGGTGGACGACGACAAAGACGTAGAAGAGAATCTGCATTGCTAAGCTGCTTTCCGATCTGGTCCGGGCGGGCCGGACTTGAGGTCATTTGGTGCGGAGGAGGGGACTTGAACCCCTATGCCTTGTGGGCGCTAGCACCTCAAGCTAGTGCGTCTGCCAATTTCGCCACCTCCGCGCGAGGTGAACCTATCAAGTATAGCAAAACAGTGGACAGTGAGCAGTGAGCAGTGAGCAGTGGACAGTGCACAGTGGGCCGGCAGGGATGGCGGGGTTGGCAAGTTGGCAGCGTTCCGGGTCGCTGGGTTTAGACTCACTTGCAAGACTATGAGTGTTCATGACTTGAAATTTGCGATTTGGCGGGCGCTGCCGGCGGTGGTTTTGGCGGGCGGGGCGGCGATTTTGACGGCTGTGGCGACGGCACAGACAAACACTCAAGACAGGACTCCAGCTACGCAGGCGAGGGCTACGGGGACGATGACTTCAACAGGCAAAGCGGCGGCGGGCGCGAGGAAACCTTCGGCGGCGGCCGTGCTGCAATCAGGCGCCGTTCACAGGGCGGCGATTGTGATCGATACTCATGCGGATACGCCGCAACGGTTTCTGGATGAGCACTACGATTTGGACGATGCGCTGAAGGGCGGGGAGTTCAACCTGGAGTCGGCGCGGAAGGGCGGGCTGGGGGCGGAGTTTTTCTCAATCTGGGTGGAACCGGAGCAGTGGAAGGGGCAGTACGCGCGGCGGACGCTGGAACTGATTGACGCAGTGAAGCAGCAGGCGGCGAAACATCCGAAAGAGATGGAACTGGTGACGTCCGCGGAGGGGATTGAGTGGGCGCACAGGGAACACAAACTTGCGGCGCTGATGGGGATTGAGGGCGGGCACTCGATTGAGGATTCGTTGGGACTGCTGCGGCAGTACTACGCACTGGGCGTGCGGTATATGACGCTGACGTGGGCCAACTCGAATGGATGGGCGGACAGCTCGGGGGACGCGGAGGACGCGAAGGTTCCGCATACCAAGGAGGGGCTGAGCGAGTTTGGCAAGGACGTGGTGTACGAGATGAACCGGCTGGGGATGATGGTGGATGTGTCGCATGTCTCGGACAAGACATTTTACCGGACACTGATTATTACGCGGGCGCCGGTGATTGCTTCGCACTCGGGGGCGCGGGCGCTGTGCGATGCGCCGCGGAATATGACGGACGACATGCTGCGGGCGATTGCGAACTCGGGTGGGCCGGACTCGAAGGGCGGCGTGGTGCAGGTGAACTTCTACTCCGGATTTGTGTCGCAGGAGTACAGCGATGCGCAGAAGAAGATGGCGCCTGAGGTGGACGCGGCAGTACAGGCGCTGAAGGACAAGGCGAAGGCTGAGGGGAAAGAGGCGAGCCAGGCGGAGATCGACAAGCTGCAGCGCGAGTATGCGGATCGGATTCCGCGGCCGCCGTTCAAGGAGCTGATTGACCAGATCGACCACGTTGCCAAGGTGGCGGGGGTGGATCACGTGGGGCTGGGATCGGACTTCGACGGGATCAGCGGGCAACTGCCGCAGGGGATCGACTCGGTGGCGGACTTGCCGAAGATAACGGCGGCGCTGATGGAGCGGGGCTACTCGGCCGAGGACTGCAGGAAGATTC
>JBAPOI010000345.1:0-10908 GCA_049279555.1 Candidatus Sulfotelmatobacter sp. | reverse complement strand
TGTCGTGAAAATTCTTATGAAATGCACTCACACGCATGAGCATTGAGGAACGCGAGGAAGGAATAACCCACAATCACAGATTGTGGGTCAAAGCTTCGAGCTCCGCGGGCTGCAGTTGCGCGAACGCCTCCGCTGCAGCCAGCTTAAGCTCCTCATAGACCTTGAGGCCGTCGAGGCTCGCGGCGATGCGCAGGTGGGCAAGTTTAGGCGGTGCAACCACACTGAAAGCGCTGGGAAGCCATAGCCACAAACGAAGCTTTCCCCGAGAGAACATACAGTAGAGGCGGACCTTGACGGCCGCTTCCTGCAACTTGGACTCAGGTCCAGCAAGATTGTTCTTGCCCCGCACAGCGTTATCGAACTCAGCGAGAACCGCGGAGTTGTGAGACATCCGCCCAAGCAGTTCGCGATAGAGGCGCATGCGCCGCCGCTGCTCCTCGCGGAAGCCGCGCGGACTCAGGCTCCAGCGCAACTGAAAATCGGCAGCGGGATCGACCAACAACGCGAGCAGAGACGAATCGACGGGGTACAAGAAATGAATCACATCGCCAAGAACAAGCTTGGGAACCCTAGTGCTCGACCAGGCCAAATACAAAAGATAAACCAACTCCAGCGCGCTGCACGAGAGGATCAACCACGTCACTATCGAAAAAACCATGTCTAACGCATCCTTCGCATCCAACCTAGATATTGCTCGAGAACGGCGATGTAGTGGGCTACCAGCTTGGGATCCAACGGAGGCTCTTCCTCCCGGGGCGTGCGGAAGAACCAAATCCAAATCAGTACGGTCAGAGAGTATGCCACAACCGAAGACATTTTCCACAAAAATGCGAATCTCGTCCCGAAATCCGAAAATTTGATCGTGCTCAGCAGGGCAACCGTGGCGTACAGCCCAAACCCTGCGGCTATGCCAAGAGGGTACTGGCGCCAGCGAAGGCCAAAAAATGCCGCTAGCACTCCGAGTCCGAGAAAGATGAGCACCTGCACGAACCGGACGACAATTTCTGCCGTGACAATATACAGAAGCAGGCCACCAACCTGCGGTGGGACGGCGCAAGCGTGGGTCAGGCTCAGAATGACAGCCGCGATAACGATTACCGGAAAGATAGCATAGGTCCACCAAATGCGGGCACGGAGGACAGAGCGAAACACTTCATACATTGCGAGGATTCCAAGAACACAGTAGCCAGCCTCGGTAATCCAATAGGTCGCGTAATAAGCGTGCTGGTCGCTATCAACTATGAATCGCGCCACATCCGCGCCCACTCCAAACGCTACGTAGGCAAAAAACCACGGGCATACTTTGTACGCGCGGTTCCGGAGCATCAGGAAAAGCAGCAGCACCAGAAGGCCTAGCGGGGTGTACCGCAGGAGAAGATTCATAGGACCGGGAGCAGATTATCGCATCTGCCCCCGGCTTTCGAGAATAATTCGGTTAGACGGCAGCAATCCCTTGGGGCAACTGCGCCGCATTCTTGATCGGCGGTCCGCCAGACCCGTCGGCCAATGCTGCCGAGGCGAACGATAACAGCAAAAGCACGACTGCGAAAATTCGCTTCATGTTGTTTGTTTCTCCTTTAGGTTTAGTTATTGGGGGAAGCGCCGGAGCGCCTCAGAGATTAGTCTAGTCTGGCAGGCCCACTGGTGTGTAGTTTCGTGCGGGGTAATCGAGGATCGTACCCAATAGGTTAAGAATCAATTCCTGAACTAAAGCATTAATAAATCGGCAGCGCCAGAGACCGCGAATGCCCTACTGGAAGGCTCTCACAGGCCTGCCCCTGCACGAAGCCAGGGATGGAGTCTCCGCAGTCGGCCTGGATATTGGCGTGGCGCATCGGTCACGGACACCTGTTGGAGAGTTGGCAGAGGCACATCCTCTTGCGGCACGCGGAAGAACCAAATCCAAATCAACACGCCAATGGAATATGCCCCGATTGAGATCACGTTCCACCAAAATTTAAACGTTGTCCCTAAGTCCGCAAATTTGATCGTGTTCAACAGTTCAACCACGGAATAAAACCCAAACCCTGCAGCTATGCCAAGAGCATACCGGTGCCTGCGAAAGCCGAAAAGCGGGACGACCGTGAGCAGCACGGCAAGCACCTCCACGAACCGAACGGCGATTTCCCCAACGACAATGTAGTAGAGGAGTCCGCTAACCCGGGGCGGGACAGCATGTGCGCGGGCCAGGCTCAAGCCGGTACCCGCGATAACGACACCCGGAAATATCAAGTGAATCCACCAGCGTGAGGTAAGGTACCGAATGATAACGCGAAAAACTTCATACATTGCTAGGATTCCAAGGACGCAGCAGCCAGCGTCAGTGATCCAATAGACCGCAAAGTAGGCGCGTGCGTGATTGTGGACCGCGAAACGCGCGGCGGTCGCGGCCACCGTGAACGCTACATAGCCAAAAAACCACGGGCACACCTTGTAAGCCCGGTTCCTGAGCATGAAGAAAAGCAACAATGCCAAAAGTCCCAACGGAATGTAAAGCAGGAAAAGCTTCATAGGGCCGGGAGCATCTTATCGCATCCGCCCCCGCCCTTTCGAGAGTATTCCGCCAGACGCACACTGTCCGATTCCGGACGCACCTGTGGAGCGGACACTCCCTTCGGCAAGCTCAGAGCCTGCCCTGAGACTGTCGAAGGGGCAGGCTCTGTCCGCTGCCTTTGACGTTGCTGTTGATTCTGATAACTCTCCAGACACACAGGGAGCATGCAATCCCGCGTAAGACCGACGCTTCAACAGTCCCGTCCCGAGCGAAGGCGATCCCGCCTCAAAGCGGAGAGACCGGGAAGGGCACGAGCTTCACTCGTGCCGAATCAACGCCTAACGTTAAGAACGTGGCTTCAGCCGCTGAGGTTTGCATTCCGTTCTCTATTCCTCGCCGTTGTCTTCCTGAGCGAAGCATTCGGATTAGCCTTACGAATCCGAATGCGTAGTCGAAGGATCCCTACGCCTTCATCTGCACCCGAGGGACCTCCGCATCTGCCAAACAAGCAAGGTGCAGCACTCCCGCCGCCCCGAAGACCTGAGGCCTAAGACCCGAGACCATCAGCCGGCGTTTCACTTTCCGAACAAGACTCAATGCCCTGTCTATTGATCACTCCCCATTTAGGTCAGGTTTTCAAAACGCGAATCTTGTACTGTTCCCTATCACTTGCGAGTTACCGATCCATCGATGTTCTGATTCTGGAAAAAACCAGCCCAGCGTGTTCAACCGTGCCAGTCGATACGATAAACATTGACGCTTGTGGGGATTTTCTCGCCATTCGCTCAATGCCCCGATCCGTCCATTCAACATCGCAATTGCACGATTGGATTCAACAGGATGCAGTCAAAGCTAAAGTCATTGCGTGACCACGACCCGTCTGGTAGCCTTTTAGTGTCATCCTGAGCGACCACTTACCCCGACGGCAGGTCTCGCCAAAGCAAAATCCGCAGCACTTTTCTAAGGAGAAAAATCTTGGCCGCCATATCCAGATCGAAGAACCGCATTCTATTTACTTCTGAGTCCGTGACCGAAGGCCATCCCGACAAGATCGCCGACCAGATTTCAGACGCCATCCTTGACGCCTGCCTGACAGAAGACACCATGAGCCGCGTCGCCTGCGAAACTCTCACCGCAACCGGCCTCGTCATCATCGCCGGAGAAATTACCACCAAAGCCTACGTCGATTTCCAGCAAGTCGTCCGCGGCACCGTGGGCGCCATCGGTTACGACAACGCGGTCTATGGCTTCGACTGCAACACCTGCGCCGTTATCTCCAGCATCAACAAACAATCCGGCGACATCGCCATGGGCGTCGACACCGGCGGCGCCGGCGACCAGGGAATGATGTTTGGGTATGCGGTGAATGAGAATGAGGAGTTAATGCCGACTCCGATTTCGTTGGCGCACAAGTTGACCTTGCGACTCTCGGAAGTGCGCAAGAATGGAACGCTTCCCTTCCTTCGTCCGGATGGAAAATCGCAGGTGACGGTTGAATATGATGCGAAGGGGAAAGTGCTGCGCGTGGATGCGGTTGTGATTTCCACGCAGCATGCGGAGACGGTGACCAACGACGAATTGCGCGCGGGAATTTTGAAGAATGTAATTCAGGCGGTGATTCCGGCGCACCTGCTGGATGAAGATACGAACTATCACATCAATCCGACGGGACGGTTTGTGATTGGCGGGCCGATGGGCGATACGGGGCTCACCGGGCGCAAGATCATCGTCGACACTTACGGCGGCATGGGACGGCATGGTGGCGGGGCGTTCAGCGGAAAAGATCCGACGAAGGTGGATCGGTCGGCGGCTTACATGGCGCGTTACATTGCGAAGAATCTGGTGGCGGCGAAGCTGGCGGACCGTTGCGAAGTGCAGTTGGCTTATGCAATCGGAGTTGCAGACCCGGTGAGTGTGCGAGTGGATACGTTTGGCACCGAGAAGGTGGATCCGGCGGTCATCCCGGACTTGATTCGTGCGCACTTTAAGCTGACGCCGCGGGGGATTATCGATTCTCTGAAATTGCGGCGGCCGATCTACAAGAAGACTGCGGCGTATGGACATTTTGGCCGCAACGATCCGGACTTTACGTGGGAAGCGACGGATAAGGCGGTAAAGCTGGCGAATGACGCGGGAGTGCAGGAGCCGGTGGCGGCTCGGAAGTAACGGGATATGCGGGCGGGGTCGCCAGATGATGATTCCGCGACGGGGCATGACCAGAGTCGTGCCCTTTCTTTTTCTGGCGTGCGGTTCTAAGCGTGACGAAAGAGGCCGGTGTACACGAGACCGGAAACGTCACGCGGATCGATGGTCTGGACGGTATTCGGTCCCGGAAATTCGTACAAGTTTCCGGTAATAAGTCCGCGCACGCGAACGGGTGAGGTTTTCAAGTAGCGCAGGTTGACGGGCGAGTGCTGCGGAGCGATGGGTGGCGGAGATGCGGCCTGAACGATCGAAGGATTAGCGCCGCTCGCTACGAGTGTTGTGGCCGGCTGCAATTGCGAACTCATGGGAGAGGCGCTCGGGCTCGATGACCGCCGGGCGGGGGCTGGCTGCCGGTAAGTCATTGGGTTGTTGAGTGACGATCGTTTCTGTCCGCAGCACATGGGAAGTTTCTCCTCGATGTATTTCTCGTAGTGGCTCGACAAGCGCGGCTTGTCTTTCGGGGAAGGCGCGCTCGACGAGACAGGCTCCGCCGGAAATGGCGAGCCAGGCGACCAGCCACTGCACTGGGTCGCGCGAAACTGAAATGCGCAAAACAAAGAGCGCTGCCGGAGCCGCGATCCAGAGACTGAGGCAGTAGAAGCAGTCGAGCAGCTTGCCCACCCAGCTTTCCCCGAGAGCAGCGCGGAAGCGCACGATGAGATCGGCTGGTCCGTCCTCGCTGACCAGCAGGTGAGTAACCCGCCAGACAGCGAGGACGGCCAGGACGAATCGAAGCCAAAGGCTCATTCCGCAACTCCTTCAACCGCAGTTCGGACATACAGTGCTCCGCGTCCCCTACGCGCAGTTCCGCTCTCCATGATTAGGCCGCGGAAACCGTCGATCCTGCAGAGGCGGCAGCCGCTGCCGTGCCAGCTTGCCCACGGAGCACAGTCCACGTGGTACCTGCGACGCCGTTCACGGTGATGATTTCCCCTGTGCTGGGGAGGAATGCATTGAACGGTGTTGCCGGGAATCCGGCGCTGCTGGAGACGCTGATCGCAGTCTGCGTAGCACTAATACCCGTAGCCAAGGTTGTGCCGGCGTGATCACAAATCGCGAAGGTCAGCAGGTTGGAGTTTCCTTGATAGTCTGCAATGCCGGTGGTGAGTCCGGGTCGCGTACTGAGTCCGACCGTATAGGAGCAGTTGGGCCACAGGCTCGTGTCTTCGTTGATGGTTCCGAATCCGCCGCGCGGAGAGAGGGTTACAGGAGGCGGCCCCAGGGTTGAGGCTGCTGGCGTGATGCCTTCGCTCAGAGCGCAAGAGCTGATGCCCAGCGACCAGGCGCCGGCCTTCATTTCCTCGTGATCGACTGTGAATTGTACCGATAGAGTTGAATCGATGGGCGTGCAGCAGCCGGTCGCAAATTGGGTGAACCAGAGATTGTTGACCTCGCTCCAGTTATTGATATGAATTCTGCAGAGCGAGTTGGAGTAGTCGATGGTCGTAACTCCCTGCCGGGTCGCCTGAAAGATGATAGCCAGGTCGGAACCGACTCCGGGATTGGAAGCTGCAGTTCCCGCAGGGGCGCCGCCGGGAGTGCCGGGACCGATGCAGGGTGGCGTGGTGAGCGAGCAGCCTCCGACAATCACTTTACTTGTGTCGAAGTTGAGAAACACGGTAATGGCTGGGCTCGTGAGCGCGGAGTCGAACTGAACCCAGCCCGTAGTCAGATCGGGCTCGAGGTAGTGTTCTGGTCCGTTCCAAGTAGATCCCAGCGTTGGCGCGGGCAGGTCAACACCCGGTCCTTTGGGGTTGTAGCCGACGTACACGGGTTCGAGCGTGAGAAACGGGGAAGGTGGGCCAGCGATCCCAGCCAAATTCTGGGGCCAGCCGGTGATGTAACGTTGCCCAACTTGAAGTGGGGTATCCACCCTCGGGCCAGTAATGGCAGTCAGGCCGATTAACAGCGTCGCGCCCGCATTCGCCGCAGCGGCGGTGGTGCCGTCTGCTCCACGAGTCACCGTCCATGTAGTGCCGGCAACAGCGGTCACGATCATGGTTTCGCCAGTCTCGCCGTTCGCGCTGCAGTTGCAGACCGCCACGTTAAACGGAGTCGGTGGAGTGGTGGCGCCGGCAGCGACGGTGATTGAGGTCTGGGTCGCGTTAATCGCGGCAGGCAGCGTCGTAGTGCTGGTGGCATATAGGAAGCGGAACTGCATTAGAGTTCCGGATGAAGTGGGTGAATAAACCGGACAGGTCCCGCCCAATTGCAACTCATTGTAGAAAGCATAATTCGGTCCTCCGCCCCACGGCATGCTGACTGTAGGCGGGAGGCTGGTGTTGGTCAGGCCGGATCCGGGATCGATTTGCGTATAGATGTCGAAATTGCCCACGGTCGTGAACAGGGGTGGGTACTCTGCCGGCGGGGGGCATACGCGGATGCAAAAGCCGTAGCAGATGCCTGAGGTAATCCAGGCGCAGAGTTGCCAGCAGTAATCCGTGAGAGTGTAGCGAGCGACGATCTGGCGATAGGAGGCGGCGTTGCGGCTAAGGGCGGCATCGACCAGGTCGGTCATGATTCTGGGATTGGCGGCTAACTGGCGCGAGGCCAGGGCGAAGTCGCGGGCTTCTTCAATGGCGTAAGGGCCGGTGTAGATTCGGGGCGGAACTTCGCAGAGTTCGCGGCAGACCCAGACGCGCCACCAGATGCATACAAAGGAGCAGAGAAAGCGGCAGTTGTCGCCGAGACCGAGCGCTCCGATGACGGACTGTGCGCTGTTGAAGTCGGCTGCCTGTACGGCTTTGCCGAGTGCGTCGAAGGTTTTTTCCTCCTTGGTGAGGCCGGCAATCGCTTCGCCGGCGACGCGCAGGGCGAGCAGAGGATCGCTGACAGCGACAAACTCGGGCCGGCAAACGGCATGGCAGACATCCTCATAGGCGATAGAGCAGACCCACCAACTGATGAGCTGGCAGTACTCGCGGAGCTTCAATTCCTCGAGCGCGTTGTGGTACTGGGCAGCGTCGCCGCAGGAGACGGCGTCGAAAACGCGGCGCAAAGATTTTTCGTTGGAAGAAAGTTTGACGATGGCGCGGGCGAAGTCGCGAAGGCTGGGGAGTTCCTGTTTCTCAACGGGGCTGCAGAGTTCAGCGCTGCGCAGGGCGCACAGCTTGACCCGAACCCATTCGCAAATGAGGTCGCAGTAAGGCAAAACTTCTAGGCGTTCGAGAACCCAACGGAAGGCTGCGGTGTCTCTGGATTCGAAAGCGGCGACCGCGGCGGAGAATCCACCGTGATCCTGGGCCAGGCGACCGACGGCATCGGCCTGTGCTGTGAGGCGGTTGACCGCGTTGTTCACTAGGATTGCGTTGCTCATTGTGTCCTCCCTCGAACTGTTTAATCTTGCTCTACGGAATAGTGAGGAGCTCAGCGATATCGTTACAAAGAGTTTTCGACAGGCGAGGAGTTGCAGAGCGGTCGAGGAGAGTGAGGGGCGTGGCGACGAGGGAGGGGATCGAGCACGAAAGTGCAGTTGGCTGGCAGTCCGAAAGTCGGACACCTAAAGAGAGGTTTCGATAGTGTCCCCCATTCCCCAAATTCGTTTATTCTGCGACAATACCAGTGGACGAAACGTTCACCCGCACAACTCAAATTACTAGGTATTTCTAACGCGCTACGACGCGCCGATTATCCCAGCGAGAGTTTTCGCTCACGCTGAAATCTGAAAGAGGAACAATGTCTACAGCCACCATTAATTGCGACATTAAGAGTTTGGAACTGGCGGAACTGGGCAAGAAGCGGATCGAGTGGGCGAACCAGTCGATGAAGGTTTTGCAGATTATCCGCAAGGAATTCATCAAGAACCAGCCGCTGAAGGGCATCCGCATCTCGGCCTGCCTGCACGTGACGGCGGAAACGGCGAACCTGGCGATCTGCCTGCGCGACGGCGGAGCCGATGTGGTGCTGTGTGCTTCGAATCCGCTCTCGACCCAGGACGACGTTTCGGCCAGCCTGGTGCGCGATCAGGGCATTCCTGTATTCGCGATCAAGGGTGAAGACAACGACACGTATTACAACCACATTCTGGCGGCGATCGATCACAAGCCGCACATCACGATGGACGATGGCGCCGATCTGGTGACCATTCTCCACACCAAGCGCACGGATGCGCTGGAAGGCGTGATTGGCGGGACGGAAGAGACGACGACGGGCGTGATCCGATTGCGGGCGATGGCGAAGGAAGGCGTGCTGAAATTCCCCATCGTGGCGGTGAATGACGCGGATACGAAGCATCTTTTCGATAACCGATACGGCACCGGACAGTCAACGATCGACGGAATTATTCGCGCGACGAATTTCCTGTTGGCTGGGTCGAAGTTCGTGGTCGCCGGTTACGGCTGGTGCGGACGCGGGCTGGCAAGCCGGGCGCGCGGCAATGGCGCGGAAGTAATCATCACGGAAGTCGATCCGACGAAGGCGCTGGAAGCGGTGATGGACGGCTTCCGCGTGATGTCGATGACCGAAGCGGCGAAACTCGGCGATGTGTTCTGCACGGTTACGGGCAACAAGAGCGTGCTCACCAAAGAACACTTCGACCTAATGAAGGATGGCGCGATCATCTCGAACTCCGGGCATTTCAACGTGGAGATCGATATTCCGGCGCTCGAAAAGATGGCTTCGTCGAAGCGCACCACGCGTGCGTTCGTCGACGAATACTCGCTGAAAGATGGGCGCAAGATTAACCTGCTGGGCGAGGGACGGCTGATTAACCTGTCGGCGGCGGAGGGGCATCCCGCGTCGGTGATGGATATGAGCTTTGCCGACCAGGCGCTGTCGGTTGACTTCATGGTGAAGAATGCCAAGACGCTGGAGAAGCGGGTTTACAAAGTTCCTGACGATCTTGACAAGCGCGTGGCCAAGCTGAAGCTGGAGTCGATGGGGATTAAGATCGATCGGCTCTCGCCGGAGCAGGAAGAGTATTTGGCGGGGTGGAGCGAGGGAACTTAAGGGCAGCAATTAGCAATTGGCCAAACAGGGGCGGCGCAAGCCGCCCCGTTTGTCTTTCTATATTGCCCCCTCATCATTTCCGGGAGACGAAATGTTATCGGCCTCATAGCGTCGCCTGAACTTCCGAACCTTTTCCGGATCGAGAATGCCCTCGTTTAGCGTGATCATCTCGGACAACTCCTTATAGTCGATGAGCGGCTTCAGAATCGTGTAGTCGTCAATGAAGTCCACTCTGAACATTAGTTTCAGGAACTTGTCGAGGTCGTTGGGCCGCCTCACGAAGAGCTTCCTGAGATACTCTCTTGCATCGCTCTTAGCATCGGGGTCGAGCGCTTGCCACGAAAACAGGAATTGGTTGGGCTCTATCCCCCCAGTGCCAAGCTTGCCGTACTGCTCGAACACGGATGGTGGGTCGGAACTGAGATAGTGCGAGCGCAGTTGGTCCCTTAGGGGCGTCCTAATCTCTTGGAGATCGGGCAGAAATTTTTGCTGAGCTTCCTTTTCCAATTTCTCGAGCCGCCAGAAGAGAATGACAGCGTACAGGTCAGACTCGCATTCTCGAATGACATTGTGCAGGAATGCCCTTCTGGCAGAATCGTCAGTAATCATCCCGAGGGTTTTGTGTGTGCAGTCCACCGCCGTAAGGAGCTCAAACGCATCGAGCGACCACAACGCAGAATTCCTTGCCATTCCACGGCAGAGGCCTTGCTTGACCTGAAGGCTAAATTCTTCAAATCGGTTCTCGATAAGGTGGACGAAGTACCACCGCTTGAAATCCTCTGAGATGAGAGAACGGAAGGTCTTGCCAAAGGCCTGTGCGGCGAACTCCTCATTCCCGTGCTGCAGCGAGGATACAAAAGCGTTGAACTCCCTTTGAGAGAAGAGCTGCGACGGAATCTTCAGCAGAAAATACTGCCAGAAATGACGCGGGTGGAAAAGACGCTTGTTCATTTCTGCTTCCCGTCCGTTGGGGGTTTCCGGTTTTGAGCCCCGCCGATACGCCGCGAAGTATGGGAATAGGTCCGCGAGCAGTTGGAGTACGTGCCGATTATCGCCTACGATCGTCTCAACGTTGGTCTTATAGAAGTCGGCACGCCATTTGTTTGCTTTGTCATCGTCGTACGGAGCTGTTCTCTTTGTCCAGATCTCGAAGGCTATTCCTTCTTCCCAGAAGCGATGAGGATTGCGGAAGATTACTCCGTACAAGCTGGGCGCGATGTCCCTAATCAGCTCAAGCCTGACAAAATCCCAGACGTTCACTT
>JBAPOI010000344.1:0-7678 GCA_049279555.1 Candidatus Sulfotelmatobacter sp. | reverse complement strand
CCTCAGGGGCTAAAGCCCGCGTCATTCTTGGCTCTGGGTGGCACGGCTGAAGCCGTGCCCTTCCCAAAACTGATTTATGAGATAGCTTCTGGTTTCCGATTTCTAGAAGCTATCTCATAAATCGTCCGCAGCTGCAGATCGAGGTCCCTCAGGGGCTAAAGCCTTCGCCTTTGCTAGCTCGAAACGGCACGACTAAACGTCGTGCCGTTCCCAATTTCCAGCAGGCACGAGTCTTTCCGCAGCCTATGAACATCGTGTTTTCCGGAACATTTACGAGATGACTTCTGGTGCTTCGCGGGCAAGAGTGCCCGCGACCACACGAGTTTGGGTTGCCCACGCGGCTTACTGGACCGTCGGATTCTCGTCCTCAGGGGCTCCGTGGCGGCGCAGAAGTTGCGGCAGGTTCTGCGAGAAGGCTGAGCGCGGCAAAACCATGTCGCAGCCTACTTCGTGCGCCTTCTGCTTCAGATCACCCTGCACGTGCGAGAGAAATCCGATGATCGAAGTTCCCTTCTTCAACTTCGCTTTCAGCTTGGGGATCAGGGTGAGCGGCTTGGCGTTGGCGTTGTTGAGATCGAAGATAATCAGCGACGGCTTCTCTTCGCCGTTTTGCAGCATACGCTCGGCCAGGTCTTTGTCGCTCTTGGCAAATTCGACTTTCACGTTGAGCTTGCGCGCGGTCTCTTGAATTTTGGCGGCGAAAAACAGGTCGTCGACGAAGGCAAAGATACGCGAGTTGGAATCTTCTCGCAAAGCGGGCAGAGGCTCGGGATCGGCGGGCGCAAAGGCCGCTCCGAAACCGGGGCGAGCGCCCCGCCTCGATCCCTGGCCGTTGTTGCCGTTACCGGACATGGTGGCGCGATAACTGTGGTCCATGGGAGCGGTGTAAATGCCGTCCTGATTGTGCCGGGACTGGCTGGGACCGGCGGCGCGAGGCCCCCGTTGATTGTTGGGGCGGCGTCCGCGCCGCCTGCGATTCCTTCCTCCGCCACCGGAGGGCCTTCCTGGTCCTGCGTTCATAGTCCTCTCAAAGCTGCCTGCCGGGTTTCAACCCGGCGCAGAATTACAGAAAATCTGACAATTTCCGTTTGCCTATTGATGCGGCCGCCCCGCCAAAGGCTGCGCATTATGCATTCTTGCCAAGAGACCGAGGCCGAAACACACAGGCCTCCCAGTTAAAGCGCCCACTGGCTCAGAAATACTCTTACTCACCCAAGTCTTACAACGCGTTCGAGGAGCATGGCCCACTCTCCATGCTGAATTCCGGGTTGGGCTGGAACACAATCGCGAATGTAATTGCGATCAACTGCCATCTGGTGAAGCAAACTTCGCACTGGCGAAACAATCTAATGTTTGCGTATCGGTTATCCGTTTTCGGATCCGTCGCGCCGCCGGGAATGGCCTGGGACGCGGAGGGCCTACGCGGGAACGTGGCCAATGAGAACAAGGTAATCGTACTCGTCCGGATGATAACTGGCAAGTGGCAAAGTGAGCCAGTTTTGCACAGGAGGCCATTGCCGGAAGTTTAGATGCCGGCTGCCGGGAACGCGTCCGTTAGGCACCGCTGGAGACTTCACGGGCCCACTGCTGCGCCTGCCAATAAGAAGTGGCGCCGATGTCGGGATCGAGATGCAAGCTTTCACTGATGGACTGGACGGCCGACCACTCTCCACTCTCGTGGGCCAGCAGAAGTTGGTAAATAGAGCGCAAGGGGCTGGGCTTTCCCAACAGAACGGCCTTAGTCTCGGAATCCAGGGGGATTTTTTCGAGGATCTCAGGCATTGGCATGGCTAGCATGACATCGAGCATGGAAAGCAACCCGAGGAGGAACAGGTCCGCCTCGCCATGCGGCACATGCGGGGCCAGCAACTCGCCGAAGCGGGCGCGGACCAGGGCGCAAAGTACGAGATCGCTGGTCTTGTCCTGACCAGCGCCGACGATGGCAACCAGGCGCACCCAGCGGCGCACCTCCTGCTCTCCCAAAATCGAGAGCGCATGGCGGACGGAATGTATTTCGCTTCTGAATCCGAAGCGAGCCGAATTCATGTAGCGCAGCAGCCGGTAGCAGATGGACGCTTCAGTCTTGATCAATTTTTCGAGTCCCGGCACGTCGAGATCTCCCTGGGAAACGGCCTGCAACATGCGCACGTAATTGATACGGTTAGCCGGTACGTCACGCGTGGTCATCATCTCCGGCCGGCGCAGGAAGTAGCCCTGAAAATAGACGAAGCCCTGATCGCGGGCGGCGATGAATTCTTCGTTGGTCTCGACCTTTTCGGCGAGCATGCGGCAGCGCCAGGGGCCGTGCTGCTTCACCAGAGCGGCGCGCTGCGCCAGCGTGGTAAGCCTGACATCCACCTTGAGGATGTCTGCGATCTCGGCAAGAGGTTCGCGAGGATCGCCGGTGACGTAGTCATCGAGCGCGATCACGTATCCGGCTTCTTTCAATTGCTGGCAGGCGGCGATCACTTCGGGATCGGGAGGAACGCTTTCGAGAATCTCGACTATGGTCGAGTTCGAGGGCAGCAAGGTAATCAGGCCGCGAATCAACGTGTCGCGCGTGCAATTCAAAAAGGCGCGGCGCCCGTCGCACAGCACGTCGAGACCGACAAGCAGCGAACTATCCAGGGTGGAGCGAGAAGCGATGTCGGGATCGATCGCATGAAATACGTTCTCCATATCGTCCCGGAATAAAAGTTCGTAGCCGAATACTTTTTTCTCCCGGTCGAAGATCGGCTGGCGGGCAACGTAACGCAGATTCGGATTTTGGGGACTCTCACGGGCCGGATCAGCCCCGGCAGAAGATAAGTTCGGCACAATGAAAACATCGGCACGGAGAAGGAAAACTCCAGCCTACGCTCAGCCTCGCAGCGTTTTAATGAGTCAATGACACCCTCAGAGTAAGCAAAATTTAATTACCCGCACTCGGTTGCCGGCGAAGCTTACTTCGCATCGGTCACTTCTTCCCTTTTTTCGTTGTAGACACCAAACTTCTTCGCAATTGGTTTCAGTGTGGGATAGAACTGCACGAAGCTGTGTTCGACTGCGGCGTGTTCGTCGTGGCAGGACCAGCAACCGTTTCCCTTGGGCATCGCTTCGGCGGTCTTGCCGTCGGCGTCGAAGCCGTAATACGCCCACTTATCGGCGTACCGATTCGAATCTTTGACCTCGACCGCCAGACCCATCAGATCGGTCTGAAAGTGACCGGTCTTGTTGATCGAGCCTTTGCTCTGCGCCTCTCTCTCGTCGATCACGAACATGGTTTGCTCGGGCCACTTACCGGAATTGACAAATTCCTGATAGGCCCAGCGTTGAACAAACACATTGGTAAACATTTCATGGCTGCCCGGGCTAGGACTGTAATTCATGCCATAGCCCGCCGAGATGAACATCCACTGGCGGTAGTCGTCGGGACGAAGGAGTTGGTCTTTCGCGTCGTATTGCGGCTTGGGAGATTTTTCCTCAGGGGCGGCTGCCAGCAGCAGAGCACAAGCGGCAAGCAAATGGACGACCAGAAGAATTCGTTTCATAGGGTCTCCAGTGAATCTCGGATCAATGCTATATGGCAACCAGACGGCGGTCTTGTACAAATTAAACATTGTTGCGATAACGGTTTCAGGCCAGAGTCGTCTGAATTGACATGCCGGAAAGCCGAGATAACACGTTGTTGCGCGGAGGCGAGTTTTATTCGACGGTTGAAGCGCGGTTACGCACGGAGGATGTGCTGCTCTCCGCGTTGCGGCAACCTTGCTCGCGCATGGTGCCGCGCCACCAGCATGAACTGGCTTATGTGACAGTAATTCTTCAGGGCGATTATCTGGAAGGCGACCGGGGAAAGTTGGAGGAGTTGCCGCCGTTTACTGCCGTCTTCAATCCCTCGGGAGTACAGCATGCAACGCTGATCGGACCGGCTGGGGCATCGTTCTTCACCATTTGAGTTGTGCGACGAAAACATCCGGCGGTTAGGCTTGCACCTGCTGCGGCAAACGGCATTCGATCGCGGTGCAGGGGAGATGCTATGGCCGGGGCTTCGGCTGTACTCGGCGTTTAAGACTCAGACAGCGGATGCCTTGCTGATCGATAGCTACGTGCTGGAACTGTTGGGAGCGATTGTGGGAGCGGCTTCCGGGGAAAAGTCTCAGCCCTGGTGGCTACGCCGCGTGAAAGAACGGCTGCACGAAGAGTTTCGCGAGAATCTCCGCATGACTGACTTGGCCAGCGAAGCCGGAGTGCATCCGGTGCATCTGGCGCGAGTATTTCGCGCTTATGAAAGACGTACGCCGGGAGATTACTTGCAGCGTCTGCGCGTGCGCGCGGCGTGTTCTTTGCTGCGCGATCGCGATTATCCTCTGGCTTTAGTTGCGGTCGAGTGCGGCTTTGCCGATCAGAGCCATCTCACACGCGTCTTCCGGAAGTTTACAGCGAGTACTCCGGCACAGTTCCGGCGGACGATTACCTGACGTCAAGGCCTATTCCTCTCGAATCGAAGCCCGATCAACCCGCGATACGTCGAGCAATCCGGCGATCAGTTCACAGTGAGCGTAATCGTTAATGATGTGCCGACAATAGGAACCGCGCCGCCGGTCGTGGCGTTGACGGTAATTTGGTAGCTTCCGGCTGGCGTTCCTGGATTCTTCTGGCTACTGTTGCTGCCGCCGCCGCAGGCGCCTAGCCACAACGTGGAGAAGCCTAGGACAACGATCAGGCTGAGCAAGCGTACGCTTCGGGTTCGCGATCCTCCTAGGAAAACAATGCCAAACAAGCCAGGGAGCAGCAGAGCGTAAAAAACGCGGCTTGCGCGTCCGAGCGGCGGACGCGACTGCGCCGTGGCTGCGGTTGTGACCAAGTTGAGCGTCACTGCGGTCTGCGAGATGGATTGGCCATTGCCGGGACTGAAATTGCAGGCAATTTCCGCCGTTGTCGGGATGCCGGAGCAACTGTAGGTGACCGGCACGGCAGTGGTGTTATTGCTCGTATTGATGAAGCCAGTGCTGCTGCTAACAGCAATCGAGACCGAGGCTGTTCCTCCGGGAGACACTGGGAAAGTGAGGCCGTTCGTCGAGGCGATGGAGAACGTCTCGGTAGTCTTGGTGACCGTGAGGGTGACGCTTGTGGAAACGTTCGATGGGCTAACGGGGGTGATGGTGACGTTCTGCGCACTCGCGGGCACGGTCATGGTGGGCAGAGTGGAAATGGTTAACGTCGTGGTGGGGGAATTTGCGCCGGTAAAATTCACACTCGTTGGATTGAAGCTGCAACTCGCACCGGTAGGCAGACCGGCACAACTGCTCGGGCTGAAGTTAATCACCGCCGGACTGGAGCCGCTGATGGGAGTGATCGTTAAAACAACTGAGGCGGACGCTCCCGCGGCGACAGTAACAGATTGATGAGGCGGCGAAAATTGGAAGTCTGGAGTTAGTGAGGCCTTCCAGGCAACGGCTAAAGCGTTAGCATCCACCGAGCCAAGACCGGTGACTAGGTTATAGCCGGTAGTGGCGTCGGCGCTGGCAGCAGAGGCGTCGAAACCGAAGACCCCGTCGGTCGGGCAGATCACGTCGGCTGGCTGTCCGGATGGCGTATTCGGCTGGCAGTAAACATTGCTGTCGCCGCTATCCACTTTGTGAAAAACACCATTCGGTGGAGTCGCGGCCAAGGCGTAAAGCGTTGGGTTGATGTTGCCGAGTCCAGAGCCGCCGAGATACTGATTCATCAAAGTAACAATGCCGGCGAAGACAGGTGAGGAGGCCGACGTTCCGCCGACGATAGACGGGTTGATTACGAACTTGCCGCTGACGACTGTGCCATCCGCGGCGGTTGCGATACCGCTGGCGCAGCTGCTTGTGGTTTCCGTGTCGTAAGGGCTGGTGCTGGCAAGCTCCTCCACCGGCGTGCAAAAAACGTAGCCGGGATAATTTGGAGATGCCAAGAGCGAAACGTCCGGAACCAGCCGGTAGGTGCTCTGCGGACTGGTCAAGCCGGGGATGGTGATCGCCTGCTGCCAGGAGGGCCGCGGGAAGCCAGCCGTACAGGTCGCAGCCAGCGTAGGATTGTAGCAATTGCTCACGCCGCCGCCACCGATTGAAATCCAATAGTCTTTCTGGTAGGTCTGCGCCGATGTGACCTTCACGCCTGGGCTGGGATTGCAAAATGAATTGGTAGGATTTGCCACGCAGAAATCAGCCAGCGCCTCGTCGTCGTTCCAAGAAACCTCTTGCCCAATCAGGGTTGTGAGCGCCGACCCGCCATCCGTTCCGTTGGTCGGTCCCCAGAATGCGCTGGTGTAATCGTTGGGACTGAAGGCGGGGATTGAGGTACCGCCAACTCCTGTGACTTCGGGGCTACTCGACGGATAGCCTACTGCCAAACCTCCATCCGCGAGGGCGAATGGCGGGGGAGGGGTAGTCGTATTCGTCGAACCCGGAGGATTGAAGTCACACTCGGCCGAACCAGTGTCGCCGGATGAGTTCAGGATCGTGATGCCTTCCACGTTCGCCTGTTGCAGCTCAGTTTCCAATGTGCCCGCTTCACGCTCGCAGGCGCCATAGCTCATGCTGATGACCGGGGCAGTTGTGTTACTGATGGCGTGGGCAAGAGCGTCGTTCACTCCGTTGGCGGTTTCGGCATTGATAAAGATAATCTGAGCATTGCGAGCCACGGCTCCGGCCCATTCCACATCAAGGTCGGACTCGAAAAGATCTCCCAAAGATGGCGACCCCGGGTCCGTACCGAGGAGCACGTAGGCAAAATTCGGGGTGCTACAGTTTGTAATGAGGCCGCTGCCGCCAGTGGTGCAGGTGAATGAAGGTAAGTTAAAGCCGGTGCGGAAGTCGACAAGATCCGCCAGATAGATGTCTGTTTGCCCCACGATTGCCAACTTTTGACCGGTGCCGTCGATCGGCGTCGTAGCGTTATAAAGAGGGGAAAAATTGTACAGGGTAGCGATGTCACCGGGCGCAATGAAATAGGTCGTGTTGCCCTGAATCGTGGTCGTGTAATGAGGATGCGGGTCATTCGCGTCGCCAGTAACGGGGCGGACATACATTGGCTTCAGGCGGAAATCGTGAAGGCCGCGAACGCCGGTGACAACACCGCTCAATGCCGCCGGCAATGACAGCGGACTTGAGTTGGCGATGTGTCTTTCGCCGTTGACATCGTAGCGGTGAATCTCGGTATTGAAGGCAGCTTGAATCTGTGCCGCAGTGCCGCTGAAAATTACGGAATTTCGGCCTCGAGGCACCTGCAGCACGGTAAAGCCCTGCGATTCCAGCCATCCAGTAATCTTGGCGGCGTCGCTCTGGCTCATGCCGAATCTCGCGGCATACTGTTCGGGAGTGAGCCACTTGTGAAAGTTGGCGGAAGAGCGGTCCTGTTGCTGCGCGAGAAGCTGATCTAAAGCCGCTTGCTCGCTCGGCGAAGGCGCGACGATCAGAGTAACGTAGCCGAGCTGGTAGGACGGATCGACCGGCCCCAGGTCGGACTGCGGTTGCGCTTTGGGATGCACGCTTCCCCGCAAGGTAACCATCTGCCTGGACTCTATGGAGCCCGTGATGCGGTCGGGCTGGGCTGCTAAACACAAGGTTGGGGCCAAGAATATTAGGAGAAGTTTCCAGGATCGCATGTTTAAGGACTCCATCCGCAGGTCGGGGGCTGATTATTGTGTTTCTTAAGCTTATACGGC
>JBAPOI010000343.1:0-6336 GCA_049279555.1 Candidatus Sulfotelmatobacter sp. | reverse complement strand
GCCCTGCGCAAAGCGGCGCTTGGTTACTACGCGGATGAAACTTCTGCGCATGTCAAACGCTGCATAACGCTCTTCACGGCGGAATTCTTTCTCGAGCGTGAAGGTGTTGGCGCGCCCGCGCCGGATCCCATTTTCATTGTCGGTCTGCCGCGTTCTGGCTCGACACTGATCGAACAGATACTTTCCAGCCATTCCGCCGTCGAAGGCACGATGGAATTGCCGGATATTATGTCGATCGCGCGACGCCTCGGCGGCAAGAAAAAGAAAAAAGATGCGTCGGCCTATCCCGAAATACTGGCGACGTTGAGCCCTGCTATGTTCAGCACGCTTGGCGAGGAATATTTGCAGCGCACGCGCATCCAGCGCAGGCTCGACCACCCGTTCTTCATCGACAAGATGCCGAACAATTTTCTCCATGTGGGCCTCATTCATCTGATTTTGCCCAAGGCGAAAATCATCGACGCGCGCCGCCATCCGCTCGGCTGCTGCTTCTCCTGTTTCAAGCAGCATTTTGCCCGCGGCCAGGGCTTTACCTATGGCCTCGCCGATATCGGCCGCTATTACGCGGATTACGTTCGCCTGATGGCGCATTTCGACACGGTGCTGCCGGGCAGGGTGCACCGGATTCTTTACGAAGACCTGGTCGGGAACCCGGAACAGGAGGTGCGACGGCTACTCGCATATTGCGGTCTGCCGTTCGAAGAGGCCTGCCTGCGCTTCTATGAAACCGCGCGCGCGGTGCGCACAGCCAGTTCCGAGCAGGTCCGCCTGCCGATTTTCACCGAGGCGCTCGAGCATTGGCGCAACTTCGAGCCCTGGCTCGAACCGCTGAAAGAGGCGCTTGGGCCGGTATTAACCGCTTATCCCGCCGCCCCAAATTCCTGATTTTCCAATGGCTTGTTGCTTTTTTGGCATAGGGTCCGGCATTGACGCGCCCGCAGGATGGGTTTCAAACTGGCGATGCGATTACAGGGGAACACGCGCACGGGATCGTGCGGTGTAATCGGAGGCGCTTTCCATGCGGGGGATTTCTTCGTGCGGGCCGGTGATGGCTCGCTCTCGTCTGTTTCAACTCTTGTTGGCTTCAACCGCGCTTACGGGTGTCCCGTCAGCGTTCGCACAACAGGCGCCAGCGCCCCAGGTGCTGGAAACGGTGACGGTAACCGCCGAAAAGCGCGAAGAGAACCTGCAGAAGGTTCCGCTGATGGTGAATGCCATCACCGAGCAGAAGATCGAGGATCTGCATCTTAGCGACTTCACCGATTTCGCGCGCTATCTGCCGAATGTGACATATGCAGTGAGCGGGCAGGGCAGCGATGGCGGTCCCGGCTTCGCCAACGTCACCATGCGCGGCATCGCCAGCGACCAGAACGGCAACCATTCGGGCCCAGAGCCCACAGTCAGCGTCTATTTCGACGAGCAGCCGATCACGACGATCAATGGCACGCTCGACATTCCGACCTATGACGTCCAACGCGTCGAGGCGTTGTCCGGTCCGCAGGGCACGCTCTATGGCGCCAGCGCGGAATCAGGCGTCATTCGCATCATCTCCAACAAGCCCGATCCCAGCGGCTTCGAAGCGAATTATGAACTGACCGGCAATTCTGTCGATCATGGCGGCTTCGGCTATGTCGCGCATGGCATGGTCAACGAGCCATTTTCCGACAAAATCGCCCTCCGCATCGTCGCCTGGGACGAGCACGACGCGGGTTATATCGATAACGTGCACGGCACGCGCACCTACACCTTCGACAATGCCGATCCGCCGGTGCCGGGTTCGCCGATCACCATCGACAACTCCGCCTTCGTCAAGAAGAACTACAACACCGTCGACAAGACCGGCGCGCGCGCGGCGCTTGGCATCGAGCTCGACGACAGCTGGACCATCACGCCCAGCCTCATGGTCCAGCGCGAAGACAGTGACGGCGTATTCGCCTTCGATCCGAAATTCGCAGGCGACCTGAAAGTGCAGCACTTCCTGCCCGAATTCGTCCACGACGAATGGTACCAGGCGGCGCTCAGCGTGCAGGGCAAAATCTACGATCTCGATCTGGTCTATGCGGGCGCCTACATGGACCGTCGCGTTCATTCGGCGGCGGACTACACCGACTACACGTTCTGGTACGACAAGTACAATTCCTACTACGTCTTCTTTACCGACAATGCGGGCAAGCAGATCGATCCCACGCAGCGCATTCTCGGCACCGACCGGTTCAGCAAAATGAGCCACGAATTGCGGCTGTCCTCGCCCAAAACCGACCGCCTGCGCTTTGTCGGAGGATTGTTCTATGAAGGACAGAAGCATTACATCCAGCAGGATTATGTCATTGAGGGTTTGGCCGATCCGGGCTCCGGCCAGCCTGTCGTCAGCGTCACCGGCTGGCCCAGCACGCTGTGGCTTACCGACGAGCAGCGCTACGACCAGGACTATGCGGCGTTCGGCGAGGCCTCGTTCGACATCCTGTCGAATCTTACCTTGACCGGCGGCATCCGCTTTTACTCCTACGATAACACACTGAAGGGCTTCTTCGGCTTCAACAGCTACGAGGCCTCGCGCTGCTTCGCGCCCACTTCCGTCGACAATGGGCCGTGCACCGATCTCAACGCGGAAGCCAAGGGCAGCGGCGAGACGCACCGCGTCAACCTCACCTGGCAGGTGACAGACGACAAGCTGCTCTATGCCACCTATTCGACCGGTTTCAGGCCGGGCGGCGCCAACCGCGTGACCAACCCGGCGACTGGCATGCCCTTTGCACCCTATGCGCCGGACTCGCTCGACAATTACGAGATCGGCTGGAAGACGGCCTGGGACGAAGACCGCGTACGCTTCAACGGCGCGTTCTATTTGGAAGACTGGAACAATTTCCAGTTTCCGTTCCTGGGGCCTAACTCTGTCACCATCGTGGAAGACGGTGGCCAGGCACGCGTGAAAGGCTTCGAATACGAATTCAGCTGGCTTCCCGTTGACGGCCTTACTTTGTCGTCATCGGGTGCCTACAATGACGGCAGCCTCACCAAGCCGTTCTGCCGCGACACGACGATCACTTGCACCAATGCCGTCGCCAATGCGCCCTCCGGCACGCAATTACCGATCACGCCCTTGTGGAAGATCAACGCTACGGCGCGCTACGAATGGATATGGGACACCTTTAACATGCATGTTCAGGGCTCTCTGGTGCACGAGAGCGGCACCTGGTCGGACCTGCGGATATACGAACGCGATCTGCTGGGCAAGAACGCGCCGTTCACCACATTTGATTTCACCACCGGGATCGAACGCGACAACTGGCATCTCGAATTGTTCGTGCAGAACGCGTTCGACGAGCGCGCTGAGCTCGGCCGCTACGCCGAATGCACGCCGGGGACGTGCGGTTTTGAACCCTATATTCTGACCGCCCAGCCGCGCACGATTGGCCTCACCTTCGGACAGAAATTCTGATTCCCGAATGATGCTCTTCAGCAGTTAATCTGGATTTTAGTCACGCTCGTCGCCAGGGCCACTGCTGCCTGAAGTTAGCGCGGTGAAATCGACCAGGCGCAGCCCTACAAGATTGGCGGCGATCTTTTTTGCCGGCCCACCGCCGCCGCCCGCGCCGGGCGGAGGTACGCTCAGCGTGATTTCTTCCTGATCTATTGTCTCGGGTGCCACTTTGCTGCCATCAACGGTTTCAGCTGATTCAATACTTCTGGCTCCAGCAAAATTTCGTGGCCTTTGCCCGTTTCCACTTTCACCGCAACATTGCCGCCATGTTGCTTCAGCGCAGCTGCGAAGCTTTTGGTTAGTCGAGGGAGCGCAATCGGGTCATCGCTGCCAACGACAAGTCGCACGATGGTGTCCGGCGGAATCTCATTCACATGTGATTGTGGCGAAATACTGCCGACAGGCCACAACCACAGTGGGTTCCATTGAAACTCAAACATGCTCCAGCGAAAGGCTGGCACGTCACATGGGCAGGAGACCAGAAGCACACCACGCGCAAGATGGGGATAGAGCGCAACGATATCCGCCGCAATCGTAGCGCCTCCCGAGTGGCCCACAAGCGTCAGATCGCTTGTATGATATCGGGCCATGAGCGTACGGGCCGCGGCTACGATGCTGGAGATGCGCTCTGCGGTATAATTGTCCCCTGTTGTCCAACCTCGAGCGCCCTGACTTTCTCCACTCATATCGTCCTTGTAGCCGGGCCGTAGCAATCCCACGACGATGGCGTCGTCTAGAGAGCCCGCCGCGGCTTGCGCGAAGGCATATTGGTAACCCGGATTGACGAAGGGCGCGTCGCCATGGAGCACGAGAACAAGATGGGGATGTGGCGAAAGATGAGCCGTCGAATAGGCGCGGCCAGCGAGCATCCAGGGGCCTCCCTGAACGGTAACTGGCCCCAGAGCTTGCTGTGCCATGGCGACGTAAGGCCAAACCAGCCCGTTAAATGTCGTGCAGAGAACCACAAACCAGATGCGAAGCCATCTCATGAAGAAAGAATCCTGCCAGATCGGCCCCAACTACACATATGGGAATTGCTCCTGCCAACGAAACTCACTGCCAGGGTGATTTCTTTGGATGCGGTGAGGCTGTCGCTGGCCCCGCGTCTTGGGAGGCATACTTATGCTGCCCTGCGCTGAAACAGCCACGCTTTAGGGAATGCGATACTCGCCGTTCCAATCAGACCAGCCCGCGCCGGTATTGCCGATGAAGTTGCCCTGGAACTTGTTGTTGCCGCTGATACCTTTGTATTTCCCAGTGCCACCCACAAAGCGTTCGTCTCCGGGGCAAGCAGGCATTGTGCCCGCGCATTTCCACTCAAGAAAAACCTTGTCGCCATCGGGATCGGTCATCACGCACGTGCCGTGCGCGTTGGCGTGGCCATGATCGACGTCGTTCATCAGGGCGCAATCAGCACGCACCTTGTGCAAGAAACCTGAGCCGGCGTTATTGAAAATCACCCCATCCACCATACCGAGGGCAACGGATCGGTCCGTACCCAATTCCTGCACGTCCCCTTTGAAAACCCAACCAAAATGCGCGGAGTATTTTCCGCTCTTTGGCATGTCCGCAGCAGAGGCGAAAGGCACTGCACAGAACATGAAAAGCAACGCTCCGGCGCCTATTTTTACACGCATCTTCTTAGCCCTCTTTCAATGTTGGCCAATATTCTCCCCAAAGGCCTGGTTCAGAAGGGATGGTAGTGTTTCTCTAAGATAAGCGGAAGCCTGGTTGGTTTATTCTTGAACCAAGCCATTAGAATGAATGTCTTGGAAAGAACGAAGTCGGTTGATCGCTGGGAGCGGACATTTAACGCTGGAAGGACTGCTTAATAACTGCGTCTCGTAGAAGAGGCTTTGGTACATTTAGCCGCCCGCCATCGATGCTTTCTACTGGCCCGTACAGCCAATTCCAAAGGAAGTAGGTTCACAAAAGGGGCCTCAGCGTTTGTGTCGCTGAGGCCCTCGCGTAGTGGTTGACAGGCTACTTGTGGCTTAGTGGTCGCTGCTATCACCTGCACCGTGATGATCCCCTTTATCGTCTTTTGAATGATCGCCCTGGTTCAATTTTTCATGATCGCTGCGATCGTTGCCGGGGTGATCTGGATGATCGCCATGATGATAACGTTCAGCATCGTGACGGAATTCGTCCGAGCGGTAATAATCGTGGCCCAAAGCTGGCCCGTAGTGGACGTCGCGAGCCCAGTCCGGGCGTTCGCCGCGCCATTCGTCCCGGTGCCAGCCGCCATGCACCCAGTACTCATAACCGCCATCGTATTCGCGGTAATAAACGGGTCCGTTATACCATTCGCCGTCGTAATAGACCGGTCCGTAAAACACGGGGAACCCCCAATAGTCACCAGGGCATCCCCAGCGATCGCAATAGCCGCCACTGCTGAAATCAAAGCCGATGCCGCCACCCTCTGGGCCGACGCCCACTGCAAGGCCGCCGCCAGGGCCAATTCCAATGCCGAGACTTAAACCTGGCTCGTGCGGCCGGTCATCTGAGCCCGTTCTGCAAACACAATGATAGCCATCGCTTTTAATGGTGTCTCGGCAGTGTTTGCTCGTGTCGCCGGTATCGCATCCGGGGTGTGATCTGCACGTTCCCCCACCCGTTTCATAGTCTGGACAACTGGCCGCATTAACGGGTGTTGTCAGCGAAAGTGCAAAAAGCAAAGCGCTACCAAACAATGAACAGATCAGATTAGTTGGGATCTGAGAGTTCATGACAATCTCCACAATTTGACCGAGTTTTACTGGTGGCGATCTTTCGTCAGCTTCGCATTACACAGACGCGCCAAAATTCATAGATTCATTGAGATCTCTGTTTTAAACGGGCCTCGAATTCGTCCG
>JBAPOI010000342.1:0-1830 GCA_049279555.1 Candidatus Sulfotelmatobacter sp. | reverse complement strand
CGAGTGCCATCTGCGGCACAACAAAATCTTTGGTGAGCACGAAAATCACCGCGAGGGCGATGACGTAAATCAGCAGGACAAAGAAGAGAAGAATTCCTCCCAACACCAGCGGGAGCACGTGATCCTTCGGCGCATTCAGCCAGCCCATACCGAAAGCAAAGGCCGCGGGAACTCCGAGCAGCACGGCAAAGCCTGCCAGCATCGCGAATAAATAGAACAACTTCCATAAAAAGAATCGCCATCCTGGGCCTTGTCTGCGCATCCAGCCATCGCGAATGTGACACTGCTTCGCCAGGACGCTATCGAACAGAATGAAGCGCATCACGCTGCTGATGTACATGAAGATGATTCCGATTACAAAGGCAGCGATAACGATAACCGCGATTAGACCGGCCACGAGCGCAAGATCGACTGCCGGGAAGTGCGGGAAGGGAGAGTGCGGTGCGCCCGGGCGAGTTGGAACAAAATTGGAGCGATTGCATCCGCCGCTGGAGCCGAGTTCGCCGGCCAGGAGTCCGACGATGGCGAGCCTGATCCATTGACCAAACCGGAAGGGTTGGAAGAGCTGCTTCCTGGTGTGCTCAAAGGCCAGAGAGACCGAGTCAGCGGCGGAGATTGGCAAGAATCACCTCGAATACGAATGATTCAGCAGAGTACTGCGAAATGCACCGGGGATCAAATCAAATCGGAAGGTGCTTTGTGCCTGCATTCGGAGCGTTTCACTTCGATTGTGCATGAATCTAAGCTTCTGTTTATTCATAGCGTAGCGCCTCCACGGGGTCGAGCTTCGAGGCGCGGAGTGCGGGAACGAGGCCGCTGATTACGCCCACGACCAGCAAAACTGCGCTGGAGAGCAAGACCGTCATCAAAGAAATCCGCAAGTGAATATCGCCCTGACCGGAATCGTCTTCAAAGAGCGGCCCCATCATGGGCAGCGTGCCGACGGCAGCGGCGATGGCATAGGACAAGGCCACGCCGATGGCTCCGCCGACCAGCATGATCAACAAAGTTTCGGCCAGAAACTGCAACTTGATGTGCCGCTTTCTTGCGCCCAGAGCGCGGCGAAGCCCGATCTCGCGAATACGTTCATCGACCGAGACGAGCATGATGTTCATCACGCCGACGCCGCCGATGCCTAGCGTGAGAGTTCCGATGAAAGCGAGAAGCACCTGCAGGCCTATGGTGAGAGCGTCGATTACGGGACGGAACTCATCCCGCCCGAACATCTGAAAGGCTTTGGGATCGGTGGGCGAAAATTGCTGCCGTGTGGCGACTGCGGCGAGCACTTGCGCCATCGCTTTTTTTTCGAACTGCGGTGCGATCGGTTCAAACAAGAGCACGGCTGCGTAGCGCGTGTTCCACAGATCGCCTGCGGTCGAGTAGGGAATCCATGCGGAGTCATCGTCGCTGCTGAAATAATTGCTGAGCTGGATTTTGCGGGCCATCACGCCGATGACGGTGAAGCGCACGCCACCGACTTCGACGGTTTCTCCTATGGCCGGACGGCCGCTGAAAAGTTGTTCTTTGACGCGTCCGCCGAGAAAGATCACGCGCCGCCTTTCGAGTTGATCGGCAGCATCGATCCAGCGGCCCTCGGACGGGACCTCGTTGCGCATTTCGCCGTACTCGGGGCAAACTCCGCGAATCGCAGCGGTACCCACGATGCGGTCACCGTAAGCGATTCCCGGACGATTCACGGTTTCACGGCACACATGTTTCACCAGGGGCGCTGTGGCCATCACCATATCCACGTCAGACTGTTCTACAACAACCTTTTTGCCGGCGCGCTGGCCGCCCGGTTGTTCGCTGGTTTGCTGCGGCCAGCAGATC
>JBAPOI010000341.1:0-13403 GCA_049279555.1 Candidatus Sulfotelmatobacter sp. | reverse complement strand
GCACAAGCCTCGCCGTGGTCCGCGACATGGACGGCCGCAACCGCCTCGAACTTCCCGTCGGCAAGCCGCTATATCAAACTGGCGGATGGATCGGCCATCCCCGCGTTTCTCCCAAAGGAGACTACGTCGCCTTCGCCGATCACCCTCAGCAAGGCGATGATGGCGGATCGCTCGCGGTCGTCGATCTCGCCGGTAACAAGAAAATGCTCTCCACGCAGTGGTTCACCATTCAAGGCCTCGCGTGGTCTCCTGATGGCAAAGAGGTCTGGTTCACCGCCAGCAAGTCCGGCACGGACCGCACTCTTTACGCCACCACGCTCGACGGCAAACAGCGCGTCGTCGCCCGCCTGCCCGGCGCGCTCATGCTGCTCGACATCGCAAAAGACGGACGCGTGCTTCTGGTCCGCGCCACCTGGCGCCGCGAACTGCTTGGCCTAGTCGATGGTGAACCCAAGCAGCGCGAACTCTCCTGGCTTGACTACACTTATCCCTCCGACCTTTCCGCCGACGGCAAAACCTTATTGTTCGACGAAGAAGGCGGCGGTGGCGCTCTCGCCTATTCGAAGTCCGGAGGCTTGACCTACGCCGTCTACATCCGCAAAACCGATGGCTCGCCCGCCGTGCTGCTCGGCGAAGGCGGCGCAGTAGCGTTATCACCGGACGGAAAATGGGCGATCGCGCAGACTCAGGAATCGCCCTCTCAATTCAGGCTCCTGCCCACCGGCGCCGGCGAACCCAGAGATATTACGAAAGACAACGTCAACCACAGTTGGGCCCACTGGTTCCCCGACGGTAAGCGCATCCTGTTTTCCGCCGACGAGCCTGGCAAAGGCGTTCGCTTCTACGTCTACGAGCTCGCATCAGGCAAGAGCCAGGTCATTTCGCAGGAAGGAGTGAACGGCACAGCCTTCGCCATCTCTCCCGACTCGCAGCAAATCGCCGCCATCGGCCCCGACCAGAAGGGATACCTCTACCCCGTCGCTGGCGGCGATCCGAAACTTATCGGCGGTATTAATCCCGGCGAACAGCCCATCACCTGGACCGCCGACGGCCAGTCGCTCTACATCTACCAGCCCGGCGAACTTCCTGCCCGCGTCTACCGCCTCGACGTCAAGTCCGGCCAGCGCACTCTCTGGAAAGAATTAATGCCCTCCGACCCCGCCGGTGTAGAAAACATCGGCCCCATCTACATGACGCCCGACGCCAAAACCTGCGTCTTCGGATATCACAGAATGCTCGCAGATTTGTATCTGGTAGAAGGCTTGAAATAACCGGCCCGAAAAATCAAAACGTAACCCTGTACAAAACGCTGCCGTGAGGCGCGATCCTCACCTTAATCGATTCAGCCGCTTCGAGAGATTTGCGTGACCAGAGATCCCGCATCTCTGCCGTGCGCGCCGGAAGGCCCAACGCGCTCCACGTCAATTTAACATTTTCCTCCGTCGCTCCAAGATTGAACACGGCGACGAATTTTTCTCCGGTCTTCGCACCCTCCGCCACCCAGGCCCGCACGTTCCCCCGCTCCAGCGCCTGGTGTCCGCCGCTGCTGTGCTGGTTCACGTCAAGAACTTCTTCATTGCTGATGAGTGCAGTCGTGGCCGGATCGTTGCTCGGCAGGTCGCCGCCAAACATTAATGGCGAGCGAAAAATGCACCACAGCGTCACCATCGTCTGCTGCTCATCGGGCGTGAACTTGCTCGGGCTTCCGCCGCCTTCTGTCGCGGTCACTCTCAGTTTGCCCAGCGGCAGCATATCGGCGTCCGGCCAGGTGCCGTTCTTTCCCACGAACGCGGCCCAGTCGCGGATGAAATCGAATTGCTGCCGCAGCAGCTTCCAGTCATCCCAGAAATCGTCCGAGATGCGCCACATCTGCGCATATTTCTCCAAAAACTCTGCCTCCGAAATCGGCGCAGGACCCGGCGAAATGCTTAGCACCATCGGCCGCCCGGTCTTCCTGATTGCAAGGCTCAACGCCTTGATCTCCGCCGGCTGATACAGATGGCTGCCCATATCGTCAGCCTTAACAAAGTCGACTCCCCAGGACGCATAGAGTTCCGCGATCGAGTCGTAATAAGCCTGCGCTCCCGGCTTCGTCGTATCCACTCCCCACATGTCGGGATTCCACCGGCACGCATTCTCCTTGTCGGCGACATCCGCGGCACGATACGCAATCCCTTTGATCGGGAGATTCTTCTCCACCGCCTGCCGCGGAATCCCGCGCATGATATGAATCCCGAACTTCAATCCCTTGCTGTGAACGTAATCGGCCAGCGGCTTGAACCCGGCACCATTGGCCGCCGAAGGAAACCGGTTCACCGCCGGCATCAGCCGTCCGTACTCGTCCATCGTCAACGGAGCGCCCGGCTTGTAATCGTGTCCCTGCGCATTCGGCTCGTACCACTGAATGTCCACGACAATGTATTTCCATCCATACTTCGCCAGATGCTCCGCCATCCAATCCGCATTCGCCTTGACCTGCTCCTCGCGCACAGTGGTTCCATAAGAATCCCAACTGTTCCACCCCATCGGCGGAGTCGGAGCAACGGTAGAATCGGTGGCCAGCGCGGGGTGTGAGAAAGTTACAGCTAGAACTGCGAGAAGAAAAGCATAGGCCGGAGATCGCTGTCGAAACATGATCCGCACATTGTAAGCCGTCGGCATCTACCACCATGAGTCCCGACGCGAGGCCTGCGTCTTCGGATATCACAGAATGCTGGCGAATTTGTACTTTGTAGAAGGATTGAAATAGGGTTTATGTGGGGACAGCCGCCCTCGGCTGTCCGCCGAGCAAAGCGAAGCACCAGCTTTAGAAACTTTCCACCGAAACCCAAAAACGCCCTGTCATCCTGAGGACCGCGTTCTTTGTGGGCCGAAGGATCTATGCACTTCGCCGGTCGCGCCTCACCGCAATCAAGTTGCACAGGTCCTTCGCTTCGCTCAGGGATGACAAACATGAGTTGGTGGGGAGAAAGAAATGGGCGGCCTTTGGGCCCCATCCAGAATCAACTCGCTTGCATCCGCGCGGGAAAAAGAAGCGCCTAGATATCCAGATTCTTCACATCCAGCGCATTCTCTTCGATGAACTTCCGCCGCGCTTCCACGTCTTCGCCCATCAGTGTGGTGAAGATGGTCTCGCACTCGGCAATGTCTTCGAGTTTCACTGAGAGCAGAGTACGGCGCTCGGGATCCATGGTCGTCTCCCACAACTGCGGAGCGGTCATCTCACCCAGGCCTTTGTAGCGCTGCACGTCGTAGCCGCGGCTGCCTTCTTTTTTCACGTATTCGAACAGCTCGCGGGCAGTCGCTTTCTCGACCGGCTCGATCGCGGCCCGATGCTTGGGCGCAGCTTTTGTAGCTTTCTTGTCAGATCTCTCTTCGTTGTTGTTCTCTGCGGCTTCTTCATCTGCAGCCTCGTCAACTTCTTCGGCCGCCGCACCTGACTTGGTGACAGCTTCTACCACGAACGGCGGCTCGAGATACGGCTCAATCTGCTTGAACTTTGAGATCAACTGCCGGCACTCCGCGCTCGAAGCCAGCTCCCAGCTGACGACATGCTCCGAACCCTGCGAGCTTACGAAACTCACTTGCCACAGGTTGTGCTCTTCGTCAAACTTCGATTCCACACTCTTGAACTTGCGGTCTTTTTGCAGCCGCTTCAATTCTTTCTCAAGCTTCTCGATCTTCTTCGGTGGATTCTTTTTGTCGCCCTCGAAATCCGCGTGCTTGGAGAAATCGAGCTTCGGCAGCAGTTCGGTTACGCTCTCATCGCGCAGCCGCTTGTTCACCTTGTCGAAGAAGTTGAGATACTCCTTCAGGACGGTCATGAACTTGGTCAGGTTCGCGCCTTCGAGCTTGGCCGCGCCGTCGCCGTAGCGCACGATCAGGCCGTCGGCCGCACGCTTCAGCATGACTTTGTCGAAGGCGTCATCGTCTTTGATGTACTGCATCGACTTGCCTTTTTTGATCGAATACAGCGGGGGCTGCGCGATAAAAACGTTGCCGCGTTTGATCAGGTCCTGCATATGACGGAAGAAGAAGGTCAATAGCAGCGTGCGGATGTGCGACCCGTCCACGTCGGCGTCGGTCATTAAGATGATTTTGCCGTAGCGTACTTTCGTGGGATCAAAATCGTCTTTCGCGATACCGGTGCCCAGTGCCGTGATCATGGCGCGAATTTCTTCGTGCGCCAGCATCTTGTCGTAGCGGGCTTTTTCAACGTTGAGAATTTTTCCCTTAAGCGGCAAAATCGCCTGGAAGCGCCGGTCGCGTCCTTGTTTCGCGGTTCCACCTGCCGACTCGCCTTCGACTAAGAACAATTCGCAGCGGTTAGGATCGCGCTCCGAACAATCCGCCAGCTTGCCTGGCAAGCCACCGGAATCGAGCGCACCTTTGCGCCGCGTCAGATCACGCGCTTTGCGCGCCGCCTCGCGGGCCCGTGCAGCATCAACAGCTTTGTTGATGATTTTTTTTGCGACGGTGGAATTCTGCTCGAAGAAAGCTCCCAGCCTCTCGTTAACGAAGGCTTGGACTACGCCGGCGATGTCGGAGTTTAGTTTGCCTTTGGTTTGGCCTTCGAACTGGGGTTGCGGAAGCTTCACACTGATGACCGCAACCAGGCCTTCGCGGACATCGTCGCCGGTAAGATTTTCTTTTACGTCTTTGAACAAGCCCATCTGCTGGCCGGCGTAATTGATGGTGCGGGTCAGGGCCATGCGGAAGCCGGAGAGATGTGTGCCGCCATCGACGGTGTTGATGTTGTTGGCGAAGCTGAATACGGACTCGGAATAGCCGTCGTTGTATTGCAGACCGATTTCCATGGCGACGCCGTTCCGTTCGGCTTCCATGTAGATGGGCTTGTCGTGCAGAACCTGCTTGCCGCGATTTAAATGCTTGATGAACTCGGCGATGCCGCCGTTGTATTTAAATTCCGAACGCTTGGCTCCGCCGGTCTTGGCGTCGGTGGATCGCTCATCGGTGAGCGTGATCGACAAACCTTTGTTCAGGAATGCGAGCTCGCGTAACCGTTGCGCAAGCGTGTCAAAGTTGTATTCCGAGGACGCGGTAAAGATGGTGCGGTCGGGCAGGAAGTGCACCTTAGTTCCTTGGTGCTTGCTGGCGCCGGTTTTTTTCAGCTTGCTGGTGGGCTCGCCCTTTGAGTAGGTCTGCTCCCAGGTAAATCCGTCACGCCAGATTTCGAGATCAAGTTCCTCGCTCAGCGCGTTGACCACGGAAACACCAACGCCGTGCAGCCCGCCGGATACTTTGTAGCTGGAAGAATCGAATTTGCCGCCGGCATTCAGCGTGGTCATCACCACCTGCGCCGCAGAAACTTTCTCGCCATCGATTTCCATGTCGTCGACGGGAATGCCGCGTCCGTCATCGACCACTGTGATGCTGTTGTCGATGTGGATGGTTACGTTGATCTCTTTGGCGAATCCCGCGAGCGCCTCATCGACCGAGTTGTCGACAACTTCATACACCAGATGATGCAATCCAACTTCACCGGTCGAGCCGATGTACATGGCGGGGCGCTTGCGCACATGTTCCATGCCGCTGAGGACTTTGATGGAGTCGGCAGTGTAATCGCTCTTGCCGCCACCATTGTTTCCGGTGATGGGAGTCACGATTCCGTTTTTTGTTTTGGTTTCTACGATGGGAGTATTGATCTCTTTGGTGGCCATTCCGCTCCGCGCGGGGATTGCCCCGACTTTCTCAGAACCCGGGCTCGAATATCGCCCAAAAAACGCCCTTGACTGCGCACCAAACTCGAACCGCGAAATCGACCTCAAGTTATTGAAATGTCTTATACTTAGGTTCGGTTGGCGACTGCTGAAATTATACCACGGAAGCGTGGGTTTTTCGAGCACACGCAGACCTGAATCGGCGCAGTAAACGTCCCATTTTGAATTGCTTCCGGCAGGCTTCTAAATCGGCGCTTATCTCAGGAACATAGAGTACGCTGTGGAATAAACTCCACAGATGCGACGTTCGAATCGTGATGGATAAAAAGCTGTTAAACGCCGCCGATCAAGCCGCGAAGCGCACCAAGCGAACCCGTTCCGGGTTGGTGCGCGATGCCCTGCGGGGACAATTGGAACTGCGGGCTATCGAAGAGCGCGACCGCCATGGCTACTCGCGACCAGCCGCCAGCTGATACGGAAACGCAAGGTTGGGAGTTGGAGGCTACGTGGTCGGAAGAATAGCCGTGGCCGGACAGCCAGGGGCGACGTTCGGCTCTACAGGTTTACGGCGGGCGCTAGGGCTTTGAAACCTTCTTGGCTATTTCGCGGTCCAGAGCGATTTCCGATGCTCTTGTTAGGATCAACGATCGGAGAAGCGAACCAAGTTGATCCGTGGGACCATATTCGGGCTTGTAAACGCCCATTACGCGCGTAGGGACAAGGAATTTTTCGATAGCGCGTTTTGTATTTTCGGAATTAGTCGGATCAAATATACCCAACACCTTACCTTTGAAGTGCTTTACTGTGGAGAAGCACGGGATATCGGTTAGACCGTCTCCCACGTACACGATGTTCTGAAACGGAATTCTTCGCCTATCCTGCGGAATATCCTCATTCACTAGGAACGGATTGGAGTCGGATTCCTCCTGTTTCACTCCTTTGTTGATCTCGAATAAATATCGGGTCTTTTCGGTGAACGTGATACTCCGTTTGATGTGAGTGACTAATCCTGTTTCTCTACTTTCACCGAGTATGCACCCGTAGACTCCGGAAAAATACTTGGCCACAATGCCGTTTCCCCGCAGTATGGATTGCAGGCCTCCGGAAATGATGTAGTACTCGACTTTGATGCTGCCTTTGAACTGTTTCTCGACGTCATTACGAAGATCGTCGAAAAATGCCGGCAGTCCCCTGTAGTATTCGCCATCAAGCGTTCCACCGAATTCTGAAAGCGCACGGTTTGTCAGCTTACCTAGGGGCTTACTTTCCCCTACGTTGTCGAGGAGTAGCCTGAGATAGGCGCTCGGTTGGTCATAACCTTCATCGATGAGGGCTCTTGCCTGGGGCCAAAATTCTTCCGGCCTAATGCCGTGTTTACTGAGGAGTGCGGTAGTAGTATCCGGCATTAGCGTGTCGTCAAAATCGAAGACGACAGCCATGATGTCCGTTACAGTTATGTCACTCACTAGAACTACCGTCCTAAGTCGGACAGTAAGTTTAGGTTACAAACCGTGGATAGTCAATCCGCCATGGCGCTCTTCGCGAGGCCGTCATTCACCACGCGTGGTGACGAAGACGACGATGACGCCTGCATCATTTTCTCGTTGAGTTCAGCTAAACGATCTGTCACAGCCCGCCATTCTTTGGGCGTTAAGCCTTCCGCTTCTTGAGACATTTCAGTTTTCCCCTTCGACGATTCCATTTCAGTTGGCTTCTGGTTTATCACTGTTCTCCTCTTGCGTCCACGCAAAGATTTCCGCGTTAGTGCGGCGATTTCCACTTGTATTGGTGGAAATCTTCTCGTGTACTCACCTCTTTTTTGGTCTTCTTCCAGGTCGGAGCGAAATCCCCTGCCGAGCTAATCTATCTTCGTTATTCCAAATCCAGTCGGTGACGATTCGACTCGCAATTTCGGCTCTCGTTTTTCCAAGGATTCCCAATGCTGCAAGTTGATCCAAAATTGCACTGGCAGCGTCCGACAACGAGAGTTGCGCCCTTTCGGTTCGGACTGGATTTCTGCCTCGCATGTGTGTCTATAATTACACTATAATTATAGGCACTGAGCAAGAAGAGATTTTGAGGGACTTCTGGACCGCGACTGGCCCCTGCTAAATCCAGGTACTGAGGCTATCGCGTTCGCTGGCTTCCGAGTTCAAGGCGGCTTCGGCACTTTGCTCCAAGCACCGGGCAAACGTGGCGTCGTATCCGACGCTGGCTTCGTCGGAAACTCGACTTGTTTAGTGGGGCGGCTGGCCCATTTAAGTCTGGTTTTGGCTTGAGTGGAGATGTTCACACGTCACAGACCTGGTCGGGCGAACAAAGCCAGATTGTCGTCATGCCATGGGGACTAACGCGTTTTCAGCACCCGTTTTCGATAGTTGTGGTGTGAGCGGCGACCGTGGTGCCGTCCCCTTCGGGGACTTAGGGTGGGTGTTTGGGGGTTTACCCCCGGACCTACGTCCGGGGCTAATATCTGCCGTCCCTGACGGGACTTTGTCGCGGGGATCTGGGCTGTCGCGTGCTCCGAGCGGCGCAGTGCGCGGTGACGCCGGAGAGCCGGGGACGAAATTTCAGAGGACTCCCTGTCGGGCCGCTGCTGAATATCGACGGGCATGGGGGTCCCTCGACTGCGCGTGACCGTCCTTCGGACGCTCATGCTCCGCTCGGGATGACAGAGTGTGCGGCGCAGCTTCGGGCTTGAGGTTTATAGCTACGTCGTATCGAGGTGTGGGGAAGCGTATAATCCGCTGGCCAGAAGTCCCAATCCGAAATTCTGGGTTTTAATCTCAATCTCAGCTAATGCAGAGGAGAAGCTATGTCCCACCATTATTCCGGTCCCGACTTTGGGTTCCCTCACGGAGACGCTCGCCTGGATTTCACCGATCTGTATGTTTTCCCGAAGCCTAGGGATGCGAGTAAGTCGATCCTGATTATGAACGTGCATCCGTCCGTTGGCGTGAACCCGCCCGGACCAACCGCCGACATGGCCTTCTCGCCCGAGGCGATTTATGAGCTTAGGATTGACACCAACGGCGATAACGTTGCCGATATCGGGTACCAGGTGCGATTCACATCCTCCGAGGGTGGGGCGCAGACTGCGACGCTTCGCCGCGTTGAGGGCGCGCAGGCCGCTGGGATGGGAGACGACGGGCAGGTCATCGTCGAGGGCGCCCCGGTCTCGACGGGGCTGGAGTCACGGGTGACGGACGCCGGTGGCTACCGATTCTTCGCCGGCTGGCGCAGCGATCCTTTTTTCTTCGACGTGCAGGGCGCCCTGAACAACCTGCAATTCACGGGCGACGATTACTTCGCCGACAAGGATGTGTGCAGCATCGTGCTGGAAGTGCCCAACTCTGCCCTCGGTGGTAAAAAGATGGGGCTGTGGGCGCGCACGCTGGACGGCACAAGCGGGAAATGGGTTCAGGCGGATCGCGGGGCGCGGACCAACCAAACTCCCTTCCTTGCCGGCGAGCAGAACGCAGCGTATCTGGCTGCGGAGCCGGCGGACGATGCCCGTTTCATCCCCGTGTTTGCCCACGCGCTGGAGCACGCCGGTGGATATACGCCGGCGGAAGCAACGCGGGTTGCCGGGACCATGCTGCCGGATATCCTCCACTATGATCCCACGCGGTCGGCGTCCTACCCGGACAATGGCCGGGCACTCACCGACGACGTCGTTGATTTATTCCTACCTCTCCTCACGAATGGAAAGGTGACGCAAGATAAGGTAGGTCCCCACAAAGACCTGCTCGCCGAATTCCCCTACGTGGGCCCGCCGCATAAGGCCCGGGCGACGGAACTGGTTGCTGCTTAAGGGTGGCTGGGCGGGTAGTTCGTTCACGCCCGTGTGGATACTCACCGGCGGTTCATTTTGCGGCACCTGCAGTCGTTGAGACACCATCTAATCATCTGACCCTGATAAACTAAGGCTAGGAGATTCCGCCCTACAATGGCTGTTCCCGTTTCACAGATGTGGACTGTGACGAGTTATGTGCTGCGGCAGAAGCTCGCGGGGCGGAAGCAATATCCGCTGGTGCTGATGCTGGAGCCGCTGTTCCGCTGTAACCTGGCTTGCGCGGGGTGCGGAAAGATTCAGTATCCGGCGCATATTCTGAAGAAGGATCTGTCGCCGGAAGAATGTTTTCGCGCGGTCGACGAATGCGGCGCGCCCATGGTTTCGATTCCGGGCGGCGAGCCGCTCATGCATCCGGAGATCGACAAGATTGTCGAAGGCCTCGTTGCGCGCCAAAAATATATTTACCTGTGCACCAACGCTCTGCTGCTGAAAGAGAAGATTCATCTCTTCAAGCCGAGCAAATACCTGACGTTTAGCGTGCACCTCGACGGACAACGCGAGGAGCATGACCTCGCCGTCTGCCGCGAAGGCGGATACGACATTGCGGTCGATGCGATCAAAGAGGCGCTCAGTCGCGGCTTCCGCGTTACGACCAATACGACGCTGTTCGACGGCGCCGATCCGAAGTCCGTTCGCGCCTTCTTCGACGACATGATGGAGCTGGGCCTCGAAGGCATGATGCTCTCGCCGGGATATTCGTACGACAAAGCGCCCGATCAGAAACACTTTCTCGGACGCGCGCGGACGCGGCGGATGTTCCGCGCTATCCTGTCGAACCGTAAGAAGAATTGGCGCTTCAATCTCTCGCCGCTGTTTTTGGAATTTCTGATGGGCAAACGCACGTATCCGTGCACCCCGTGGGGCATGCCCACGTACAACGTTTTCGGATGGCAGAAGCCCTGCTATCTGCTGCAGGATGGGTACGCCGAGACTTTCGATGAGCTGTTGTCGACGACGAATTGGAGCAATTACGGGACGGAGTCAGGCAATCCGGCTTGCGCGAATTGCATGGTGCATAGCGGTTATGAAGCGTCTGCGGTGAACGCGACGTTCAGTTCGTTGAGCGGATTTCTGGCAACAGTGAAGGCGACCCTGTTCACGAGCTATCGGGATAAAGAGGCGCTGCGGCTCCTTGAGGAACATCAAGCGCCGGTGCATCCGCTGGTGCAGATCGCGCCGACAGGCGAGCCTCTGCAAGAGACTCGCGCGTAGCGGCTAGCGGACCTCAGGGGCTAAAGCCGAGATTTGAAAAGACGCATTGATTGCAGCGCTGAAGCGCTGCTTCACCCAAATCGCATGACAGGAAAAGAATCAGGCCACATCGATCACGAGGCGGCGCAGGCTGTGCCTCACATTAATCCTGACGCTCTTGAAGTCGCTCCCGGCACTGCCCACGAACAGCTTGAAGGCTGGATTCCAGCGCTTGCCAGCGACGACGAGATTCGGGTTGCTCTGGAAAAAGCTTTTGACTATCGCGGCGACGTGACCATCACCCGCAAAGACGGAACGAAAATTGAAGGCTATCTGTTTGACCGGCGGAGCGGGGCTTCGCTGAAAGATTCCGTCGTTCGACTTTTCCCGAAAAACTCGGCTGAAAAAATTTTGATTTCCTACGGCGACATTGCAGCGCTGGCTTTCACCGGGCGCGACACCGCCGCGGGCAAAAGTTGGGAAGCTTGGATGAAAAAATATGCGGCGAAAAAAGCTGCGGGCGAGACCAACATTGCGCTGGAGCCGGAGCCACTAGACTGATATGGCATTGGTTGATGCGGTTCGTTGCGGGCTCCTCGCAAGCAGAAAAGGCATACCTCAGCGGCTAAAGCCGTCGCCAAACATGCCGCATTAAGGCACGACTGAACGTCGTGCCCTTCCCGATCCTGGCGGTTTCAGGAACCACTGATATTGCGATCCCATGGCGGAGAAACTTTCACGGACGCCATGCCTGCGGCATTCGCGGCTTGAATGCCCATCTCCGTGTCTTCGAATACCAGGCAGTGTTCCGGGGGGACGCCAAGTTTCGCCGCTGCCAGCAAGAAGGCTTCGGGGTTGGGTTTGCTCTTCGAATACTCCCCGGCGCAAACCATGGCGTCGAAACGATCGAGCAGGTTCAGCGTAATCAGCGACGCTGTCACCGATTCTCTCGTGCTTCCCGACACAACCGCAATTGGAATTCTGCCGTGTGCCTCTTCGATGTGCTGGAGCACTTCTGGAACTGCCTTGAGTTTGGGGAGGAGTTCGTAATACAAAGCTTCTTTTCTCTGGCTCACGGCTTCGACCGGCATATTCAGCTCGCGTTGGCGATTTAGCGTTGAAATGATTTCGACCACCGGCATACCGCCCCAGGTATAGAAAAGCTTTTCGTCAAATTCACAATTCCATTCCGCGAGCGCTTTCTTCCAGGCGCGGTAATGCAGCGGCATGGAATCGGCGACCATACCGTCGCAGTCGAACAGATATGCGCCAAACGATCCTGGAGGCAATTTAAGTTTCATGCGAGTTTGCGATTTTTTCCGGCGATTTTTTTCGGTGGTCTTTTCCGTGATCTAGGGATGTTTTCAGTGGCTCTGCGGCTTCTGAGCGGCGGTAAAGCTCAGCCCGCTGATCAATTCTTCAACTTCGTCTTCGGTTCCGCCGATAAACGTAAACGACGCTGCATATCCGCGCGCGAGAACTACCAGAGTCGATTGCCACATTACGCGTGTGCCGACATTTTTCTGGAAGTCGGCTCGCACCACGGTCTTCGTGCCCACGGCAAACTCATACGGCTCGCCATCGATCTCGAATCCCTGGGCCTTGGCGACTTCGCTCACGGGTCCGAAATACTGTGCCGCATCTTTCAGGCCCGGATAAGCCGCCACGCTTTCTGTCGCAATCAGGATCGACGAATTCACGTTTTCGCCTCGCGCCTGCGGCGGGCGAGAGAATGCCGCCAGTAGAACGCGCCCGGAATTGGCTGTGGCTGCAGCCGACTTGGCGGTTTGGGTTGTTGCTTCATCGTCCGGCGCATTCATCTCGTCGGTTCGCAACACCCATCCTGCAGGAATCTTGCAAGTGAAGCCAAAGGACGGATTGTGGTACACGCCATTGACGACCGATCCCGCGTCGCGCGAGGCCGTAGCTTTCTGGACCTGCTGTGCCGAAGAAGCGCTGACCGAGGAAGCCGGTTGCTTCTGGGCCAAGGCCTGAGCCGAAGCCGCGTGAATAAGAAGTGCAGCGATCGGAAGAAGAAGAATGAAATCTACGCGGCGGAGCATTCTTCTACTTTACGGCAGCGTGCGCCGCGCGGGCTTACCGCCAGCGGTTTTGTAATCGGCCGGGTAGAGAACGACGCAGCGGTCGCGGCCTTCGCCATCACTCTCGGTGCGAAGGTCAGCCAGGTCGCGCAGCGCAAGGTGGACCATACGCCGTTCCCGCGACGACATGGGAGCGAAGTGGAAAGGCGTTCCCGTCTGCCGAACTTTTTCCGCGGCAACGCTTGCCGCCATGCGCAACTCCTGCAGGCGCAGAGATCGCTGATTCTTACAGTCGAAGGAAACTTTTTCGTGCTCGCCCGAAGCGAGGCGCAGGATTTCAAATGCCAGCAGTTCGAGCGCGCGCAGAAGTTCGCCGCCGCGATCCAGCAACAAGGTGGAATCGGGACCCGAGAAGTCGACATAGATCTCCGGCGTTTCCCACTCGTTCAGCGCCGGCGGGTCGACCACGATGCGGTACTTGAGGTGAAGGCCGCCGTGAGTGACAACGGCTTGCAGAAATTCGTTAATCTTGTTAGCGGCAGCGAGTTTGTCGGGAATAGCCACTGGCTTCTAGCTCCTAGCTTCTAGCTTGTGTATTTCGGGTAATGAAATCACCTTTCACCCACCATCCAT
>JBAPOI010000340.1:0-1819 GCA_049279555.1 Candidatus Sulfotelmatobacter sp. | reverse complement strand
ACGTTCCACAGAGCCCGACGCAGCCACGAAAGCCAGCATCCAAGCTTTGCTGAATCGAATTCAAGACGTCTATTTCGATTACGACAAACACATCTTACGAGCAGACGCGCAAACAACGCTCGAAGCGGACGCCAAAACGCTACGTGACATTTTGAAGCAGTATCCGAACTATAAGCTCACCGTGCAGGGCTTCTGCGACGAGCGCGGGTCGGAGGAGTACAACCTGGCGCTGGGCGACGCGCGGGCCAAGCAGGCCAAGGACTTCTTGGTAACGCTCGGCCTGCCCAGTTCTCAACTGGTTACTGTCAGCTTCGGAAAGGATAAACCGGTCTGCACGGATCAAACCGAATCGTGCTGGCAGAGAAATCGCCGTGCGCACATTACGCAGGAGCAGGCTAGTTAAGGTTACTTATGGCGACAAGCGTCAAACTGTGGCTATGTTTGCTTGGCATTGCGGTAGTCCCACTGGCCGCCCAGGCTCCGGACCTCTCCGGCACGTGGCACTCGGATTCAAATACATCTCTAAAATGGATCCTCAATCAGAAGGGTGACCAACTGCACGTCCAAGAGTTTACCGGCGATAAGGTCGAAACCGACTTCACCTGTTCGCTGCTTGGCACAGAATGCGTCGCCAAAAAGGGCGGCCGGTCTGAAAAGATCTCAATGTACTTCAACGGCGCTAAACTCGTCGAAATCCGTGAGCGCGGTGAAAGCGCGATCAAGCAGTGGCTGACCGTCAGCGCCGACGGCAAAACGCTCACTGTCGAGACCGTGCCGCTGGTCTCCGGCGAGAAGCCAGAGACCGTCTCATTTCACCGCCAAGATACCCAAACGAATTGAAAGGATCAAACAAAATGTCGAACAAGCTAATTCTGGCCGTGCTAATCGGCGCCGTCCTTTATTGGGTGCCGGCCGCTGCAAAAACGGGAGCCTCCGCTAAAAGCGATGAGGCTTTTCTGGCAGCGGCCGCGCAAGCTGATATGACCATTGTCCACATCGGCAAAATGGCGCAGGAGCGTGCCGAAACGCCCAAGCTGAAAGATTTCGCTAACACGCTGGTGCAGGACCACACGAACAACTACCAGGAACTTACGGAGCTGGCCGCTAAAGCCGGCGCCCCTATTCCGAAGGGCATCGACAAGCAGAACGACCGCACAATAGACACGTTGGGCCACTACAAGGGCAAGAACTTCGATCACGCTTTTCTGGAAAACCAGGCCATGGAACACGAGAGACTCGTGAATGCCTTCAAGCACGAGGCCGAACACGGGTCGAACCCCGACATCAAGGCCTATGCCAACAAAGCATTGCCGACCATAGAACAGCATCTACACGACGCAGAGAATCTTCTCAAGCAGAAGAAGAGCTGATCGTCGGCACCCGATGCACAAGGCAGCGTGCTAAAGCCGAGGTCATGTTGTTCGCGAGGGGCGGCTACCGCAGCTTCTCAAGCTGCATGGTGGCCGCTACCCTAGGCCGATCCTAGGACGCAACGACTTAGATCAGCGGCGAGTCGCCAGCCTTCGCGATGGCATCTGAATGCCTGGGAGACAGAGATGGAGGTTCATCTGCGGATTCGCCGCTGGGTTATCTGCTGGTTTTGGTTGGGCGTGGCTTGTGGTGCGGTCGCGATTCTCAATATTGTCACGCGGAATCTCACCAAATCTCAGGAGCTGATCATCCTCTTCATCGGCGTTATGAACTGGGTCCTCGGAGGCGCGATCTGTTGGGCCTTCGGGGTTCAAATTGCTCAGCCATCACCGCCGGCGAGTCCTACGAAGGAAGCGCACTTTACACCCGAGCTCGAGTGGCATTCGGC
>JBAPOI010000339.1:0-3086 GCA_049279555.1 Candidatus Sulfotelmatobacter sp. | reverse complement strand
ATATAGCGTGGTCAGTGTGCCGCCGAGAGTGATCTTGAAGATCGTTCCGTAATAGAGGCTCGTGCCGCCCTCTCCGGTCGTTCCGTATAGATCGCCGTTGCTTGCTTCGATGAGGCCGCCATATGGCAGTTTGCCGTCCGTGCAGTTGCTCAGCGCGCAGAAGCTATACAGCGTTGTGAAGGCGCCACTAGGAGTGATTTTAAAGACAGTGCCGCCGCCGTTAGCCCCACCGGCGGTGGTGGTCCCGTATAAGTCTCCGTTGGTGGCCTGGACCAAGCCGGCCCAGGGAGAGCTACCGTCCGCGCAACCACTCTGGGCGCAAAAGCTGTAGAGCGTCGTCAGCGTTCCCTTCGGGGTGATCTTAAAGACTGTGCCGCCACCGCCATTGGCTCCGCCCGCTTCGGTCGTCCCGTACAGGTCCGAGTTGGTCGCCTGCACCAGCCCAGCGTAGGGGGTGATGCCGTCGGCGCAATTGCTCACGGAGCAGAAGCTGTAAAGGGTTGTGATCGCGCCGCTCAGGGTCATCTTGAAGACGGTCCCCACGCCAAACCCGCCGTTGATGGTTGTGCCGTACACGTCGCCGTTGGTGGCCCCTACTAGTGTCATATATCCCGGAAACGCACCGTCACTGCAATTCGACTGCGAGCAAAAACTGTACAACGAGGTTAGCGCGCCAGGCCGGGTGACGTTAAAGAGCGTGCCGTCGCTGTTGGCTCCGCCCTCTTCGGTCGCCCCGTACAAATGCCCGTTCGCCGCCTGGACCAAGGCCCCTTCAGGGTATTGGCCGTCCGTACCATCGAAACTGTGCAAGGTGGTGAGGGTCTGAGCGGAGACGGTGATGGCTGTTGCTGCACAGAGCGCGAAAACGGCGAAGGTGCAGTTGCCGCAGGTCAGTTTGCGGGGTAGGGTGAGGATTCGTGGCATCGAGGCCCTCCTGGCCGAGCCAGGGTCCTGTAGCTTCTGGCCCGCGATGATCGTATCCCAGAACCGGCGGGAGTACAAGGCCATTCTCTGCCGGGGATGGGGGTTCAGAGGCCAGACCATCGAGTTGCGCTGGTTCACCTTGCTTCGGGTTGTAGACCTGGATTACTTTGACCACACCTTGTTCCCGTTGCAGCCAAGCCGTGCACACTGTCACCGCGTGAGTATCGTGTGTCACTCACGAACAGATGATGTCGGCTTGCCGTGCCCAACGTGTCCGAACGCAGGGTGGGCACAAAATCGGGCACAAGGGGGCCAGTAAGCTGGGGTCGCATGTTTGTCTGAAACTATTCTGTTTACCACCTCAATCGCGGCGTAGGCTTTGGAAAAGATCTCGAACCCCTAAACTCGCCGCGGTCAGCTCGGGCGGCCAGATCTACGAATCGCCCTACGATCTTGTCAGCCAGAGCATCGGATGAAAGGAATCTAGACCGTTCGCCCTCCTCTATCCACCCGCCTTCGCGCGCCCGACTCAACTCCGGGAGAAACCTCGTCTCGAAGATTTTGGTTGGAGGTCCACTCGGATGGGACAAAAACTCACCGCCGAACGGAAGCCTCTTGTCAAACTCAGAGACGGACAAGCTAGTCTTTGGGTACGAATCGTCTAGAAACGCAGCCAAGCTCACGCGACCGTTCCTTAAGTGGCAGCCTCGACCGTCCGAGGCGATCTCAATGACTGAAATGCCACTAGTCGTAATCTCGTCGCAAAGCCTCTTTATTGTGCTGTAGAGTTCCTGCGTTTTTTGCCTTAACAGGTCCCGACCAGTAGGTGAGCAATATTGCTCCTTCTCTCTGAGGTACTCAGTCTCAAGTCTCGCCAACTCAGCGCGCTCAATGGCCGTGACAGGAGCAATAGTGCCGCCGCGCTCCTGCACTCGGGCCTTGATGGCTCCGACCGCTTGCTCAAGACCGAAGTCAGCATAGTTAAATCTTACGTAGGCATCCGGCACCCATTTCGGCGGCTCGCTTGTTTTGTCGAGCATCATGAAAAACAGTCTTTTCCAACCGTCGCTCAAGCAACCGTCCTCGATCGCTGCTTGTTCGACACGAGTCCAAGGTGTTTCTCCCCAGGGCATCCGATAAAGAACAACCACTACTCGCGAGTCGCGGAGGAATGGCGTTCGCATCGCCTCCATCCCATCTCTGCCCGCTAGATTCTCCTGTTTTCGCGGGTAAAAAAACACTTGGAACCCATCGCCTAGCGCCTCGTATAACGCGGCTGCAATCGGTTCATCTGTGGATAGAAAGGATATCGCCACATCGTACGTTGGCTGCGCCATCTAGGAAAGCCTCCCAACTATAGCGTTTTCGGTGATTGTTGTGCTTCCAGAGAGCCGATGGACTGTTTTCGATACCGAACCCGAGACGTCAAGCGTCCCCCCGTTGTTCGTCACTGTTCCATTAACTGTGCCGCTTAATTCAACAGCCGAACCCGGTTCGAGAAAGAGGTCGCCATTCAGTATTCCTCGAAGGATCAAAGTTCCACCGTGCTGAACCGTTACGGATCCATTGGTGATACCACCAATGTCCATAGCTTCGCCTTTGATAGTGAGAGCACCCGTATGGATTCCTGAAATGTTTCGCATGGCTGTGAGGGTCAAGAGACTAGTCGCGGACGCTTCGGAAGAAATTCAGAGTGTATCTCGTCTTCGGTCGTTATCAACAGTTGAGCCAGGTCGGACACCGAATAGGAAAGCTGTTCACGGTGCAAGGCGATCATCTCAGAAAGCAACGAAGGAATCTCCATTGGGATGCAGACGGGTTCTTTCGATTTGTATCCGAGTTGACCCATCCGAAACCACAAATAGTTCTTGCTTCTCTCCGCGATAATGTTGAGATCCCCGGCGCGCTTGAGCAGTGCCGCCATGGACGTTTTCCAATGCGGCTTAAGGGCAGCCAATTTAGGCAGCGTGAGGTCTTCTAATTGGCCAGCTATGGAGGCCTCCGGCATCAAGAACTCGGCCGCAAAGCGATCCGCTTCGCGTTCCATGTCACCCGTTGGCAGTTGATGCATCACCATATGACCAACCTCATGTGCCAAACTAAAACGCATTCGATCAGCAGGAGTAGTACTGTTCACAAAAAACAGTGGTGGCGAACCAACT
>JBAPOI010000338.1:0-3130 GCA_049279555.1 Candidatus Sulfotelmatobacter sp. | reverse complement strand
GCTCAGGATGACGCCGTCGTGTAGGGGTTTTGAATTTCCTATGGTTTTGAACTTCCTAAGGGTTTTATTTCCTAAGGTTTTTTGATTTTCCTACTTTGCGACCGCGGCACGGCTGAAGCCGCGCCCTGATGTGAATCACGAGTTTTGACGTTGGCCTGATACTTTGCCTACGGAATAGTGTTAACACGCCCTAGTTTTTCGTTGGCTGGAGCATTATGAGAAAACTTAAGTTGACGATATTTGCAGTCACTTGCTATAGTAGTTTGGTTCCGCGAGTTCATTCTAGCTTGTTGTATGCCGTGAGTTCGTGCGATCTGTACGCGAACTTGTGACAAAGCTTTTGAGAAACGCGTCTCCGGTAGATTTCAGTTCGGCAAATGGTTTCGGAGACTTCCTCGCTGAAAATGTTCCTGCGCTGCCTTTCGCCCTCGGGCTGGTGAAGCGCCTGTAAGGCGCGACGTTAGTCTGCGAGAGGATATGCAGGACAGAGCTGGCGATACGGAGTACCCCCGGAGTTTTGGCCGGGTGCCACCGTCGGCAGCGAAAACCTAGATTGGGAACCAGGAATCTTTCTCCGCGATTATGCGGTGAGAAGCATGGCTGGCTGAATGGCCTGCCAGCCCGGATTATGCGGTTAGGACCCGGGAAGCGGATGGCGCGGAGTGCTGCCCGTTCGCCAGTGTCGGTGTGCGACTTGGTTTGTGCGACTGGTTTTTGTGCGACAAGGAGTAACAAAGAGTGCCTACTTTCAATCAGTTGGTGGCGAAGGGCCGCAAGCGGCCACGGTATAAGACGGCGAGTCCTGCATTGCAGGGGTGTCCGCAGAAGCGCGGCGTTTGTACTCGCGTCTACACGCAGACCCCGAAAAAGCCGAACTCGGCGCTGCGGAAAGTCGCACGCGTGCGCCTGACTAACGGGATTGAGGTTACGACCTACATTCCCGGCGTTGGCCACAACCTGCAGGAGCACTCGATCGTGTTGATCCGCGGCGGCCGCGTGAAGGATCTGCCGGGAGTTCGTTATCACGTGATTCGCGGCACGTTGGACGCGGTAGGCGTGGCCGGTCGTCAGCAGGGACGTTCGAAATACGGCGCGAAACGCGCCAAGAAGGGGTAGGAAAGCAAGTTTCAAGGTTTCGCAGGTTTCAAAGTTTCAAGGCGATATTGCTGGAAACTTTGAAATATTGAAACTCTGAAACTTTGAAACCGGGAGTTTATGAATGCCTCGTAAAGGACATACATCCAAGCGGACCGTGCCAGCCGATGCCGTATACGGCTCGAATCTGGTGACGAAGTTCATCAATTCGATGATGTGGCAGGGCAAGCGCTCCACCGCCGAGGGCATCTTCTATGAAGCCCTCACCAAGGTGCAGGAAAAGGGCGGCGACGAAGCGTTGAAGCTGTTCACCAAAGCCGTCGAGAATGCCAAGCCGTTGCTTGAAGTGAAGACCCGACGTGTGGGCGGAGCGAACTATCAAGTCCCGGTGGAAGTGAATGCCGACCGGCGTACGTCGCTGGCAATCCGCTGGTTGCTGACTTATGCGCGCGGTCGCGCCGAGCGCGGCATGGTGGACAAATTGAGTAATGAATTGCTGGATGCCGCCAATGGTAAAGGCGCAGCGATCAAGAAGAAGGAAGATGTACACCGGATGGCGGAAGCGAATAAGGCATTTGCGCATTATCGGTGGTAGAGACGCAGCTACTAGCTTCTAGCGACTAGCTAGGAGCGAGCAGCTAGAAGCTGATTTTTTCGGAGCCCAGAAAGAGTTAAAGAGTCGTGCCTAGAACAGTCCCATTAGAACGCTGCAGGAATATCGGCATCATGGCCCACATCGATGCTGGTAAGACCACTACGACGGAGCGCATCCTGTTTTACACGGGAAAGACGCACCGCATCGGAGAGGTCCACGAAGGCACTGCGACCATGGACTGGATGGAGCAGGAGCAGGAGCGCGGGATTACGATTACGTCCGCGGCGACGACCTGCACCTGGCGCGATATTCGAATTAACATTATCGATACGCCCGGCCACGTGGATTTCACGGCGGAAGTCGAGCGTTCGCTGCGCGTGCTTGACGGCGCGGTTGCGGTGTTTGACGCAGTTCATGGCGTGCAGCCGCAGTCGGAAAAAGTCTGGCGACAGGCCGATAAGTATGGTGTGCCGCGCATTTGCTTCATTAATAAGATCGACAAGATGGGTGCGGATTTTGAGCATGCCATCGATACCATCCGCAAACGGCTCAGCGCGAAACCAGTCGCGATCCAGATTCCGATCGGGCAGGAAGACAAGTTTAAAGGTGTCGTTGATCTAATCAATATGAAGGCGATCGTGTGGGTGGATGACACCATGGGCGCCGAGTACATCACCGAAGAAATTCCCGCCGAGCTGAAGAAAAAAGCCGAAGCGTTCCACGCCCAGTTGGTCGAGAGCATTGCCGAGAACGACGACGAAATCCTGCATAAATTTCTGGAAGGCGAAGAAATCACCGCCGATGAATTGCGTTTATCGCTACGGAAGTCGACCATCGCGCTGAAGGTGTTCCCGGTTGTCGTAGGTACTGCATTCAAGAATAAGGGCGTGCAGCCACTGCTCGATGCCGTGGTTGATTATCTTCCTTCGCCGCTCGACGTTCCGGAAACGCACGGAACGAATCCCGACGATGGTGAGCAGATTTTCCGCAAGGCCGACGACAAGGAGCCGTTCTCGGCTCTCGCGTTCAAGATCATGGCCGATCCGTTTGTCGGCCAGTTGACGTTTATTCGCGTCTATTCCGGCCAGTTGAAGACGGGAGACTCCGTTTTGAACACGGGTCGGCGCCGCAGTGAGCGCATTGGCCGCCTGTTGAAGATGCATGCGAATAAACGCGAAGAGATCAGCGAGATTCTCGCGGGCGACATTTGCGCCGCGGTTGGGCTGAAGGGCGTGAGCACGGGAGATACGATTTGCAGCGAAGATCATGCCATCGCGCTCGAAAATATTACCTTTGCGGTTCCCGTGATCTCGGTTGCGGTCGAGCCCAAAACGAAAGCCGATCAGGAAAAAATGGGCATGGCACTTGGACGCTTGGCCCAGGAAGATCCTACGTTCAAAGTTCACACCGATCCCGACAGCGGACAAACCATCATCAGCG
>JBAPOI010000337.1:0-11643 GCA_049279555.1 Candidatus Sulfotelmatobacter sp. | reverse complement strand
CTTCTTGGCTATTCCTCGTGGGCCGACTATAACGCCGCCGATAAAATGATCGCCAAAGGTCACAACATTGCCGACTTCATCCAGCAAGTCGACGACGCGTCCCGCCCGCTGGCGCAAAAAGAATTTAAGATGCTGCTCGCCGAAAAACAAAAGACGGATCCGGGAGCGACGAAAGTCTACGATCACGAATCCGGTTATCTTTCGGAGTTAGTTCGCCGCACCAAGTACGACTTTGATTCTCAATCGACACGCCCATACTTCCCCTTCGAGGAAGTAAAACAGGGCATTCTCGACACTGCTGCCGATCTCTTCCACGTCACCTTTCAGCAGGAGCCGAACGTCCCCGCATGGGATCCCGCCGTCGAAACCTGGATCGTGATCGATGGCGGAAAGGCCATCGGCCGCTTCTATCTTGATATGCATCCGCGCCCCGGCAAGTTCAGCCATGCCGAGATGGTTCAGGTCCTCGACGGTATTCGCGGTAAGCAACTGCCCGAAGCGGCCCTCGTATGCAACTTCCCGGTACCCACCGCCTCCGATCCCGGCCTCATGGAGTACGGTGACGTGAAAACTTTTTTCCATGAATTTGGGCATCTCATGCACCACATTCTCGGCGGCCAGCAGCAGTGGGCCGGCATCACCGGTATTTCCATGGAATCCGATTTCGGCGAAGCCCCGTCGCAAATGCTCGAAGAGTGGATCGCCAGCCCACAAGTCCTGGCCAAGTTCGCCCGGCACTACAAAACCGGCGAGCCCATTCCCGCCGAACTCGTCGCCCGCATGAACCGTGCCTCCGCCTTCGGACGCGGCGGCTGGGTCGGTTCGCAGAACAGCTACAGCGCCATCTCCTACGACATCTACAAAACCAAACCCGAGAACGTGAACCTCGATACTGTTATGCTCGACGACACGCTGCATTACACCCTCATTACCCCGCTGCCCGATGCACACTCGTGGGCTTCGTTCGGACACCTCGGCGGCTACTCCTCCGCTTACTACACATATCTCTGGGACAAAGTGATCGCCGAAGATTTCTTCCTGCAATTCGATCATCAAAATCTACTGGCCGGCAACGCACCCATGAAGTATCGCCGCGTCGTCCTTGAGCCCGGCGGGTCGATGTCCGCAAACGATTTGGTGAAGAATTTCCTCGGCCGCCCGCAGAACATGGTGGCCTTGCAGAAGTGGATGGGAGAGGAGTTCGCAGGAGGGCCAAGCGCGAAAGCGGGAAGCCAGTAATCGCCTTAACTGACGGTTTGTCATTCCGACCGGGCGAAAGCCCGGGGAGAGCCTGCCCTGAGCTTGTCGAAGGGAATCTGCTGTTTCAGGCCAGCGCCCAACGTTAACATTCCGTTAAATTAGCGCCTGCGAATTGACCGCTTATTCCCGCAGCATTACCCTCCAACCCTATGGACCAACCCAGTCTCGACCAACTGCGTCTGTTCTACAAAAATGCCACCGATGAATGGGTCGACACCATTCGTGCCGAAGAAGCCTTGGCCACTCCTGACCACTCAATGGTCGCCATGGAGAAATGGGACGATGCCCACTTCCGCGAAGAAGACGCGCACGGCAAATACACCGAAGCTCTCGAAGCTTACAAAAACGGCCTTCGCAAAGTGAACTATGGCATCTAGATTTGCCCCGGTTTACCATTAATCCCGTCTCGCTCAGCGAAAGTTGAGGCTCTATCCATGATCTTCGGATTAGTCTTCGCGTTGATCATCGCGGCTCCCTTCCAGGACAACTCCGCCCAGTCGCAGGCAACAATGCAGAGCGGTCGTGACGCGTACGAACGTCACCGCCAGGCTGCCATTCGCATCAACGATCTCGCCGCGCGAATTCACTCGCAAGCTGATGCCGACGCGATGGTCTCTGAAATCGCGGATGTCTTCGATAAAGAACTACCGCAGGTGTGGGCCATTGGCATCATCCGCCAGCGAGTGGCCCATGCCGAGTTCGAAGCGGCCAACAACCCCGCGAAATTAATCCCGGAACAACGTGTCGTCGATGTCTGGAATCAGTACGCCCGAGAGATCGGAGCGCCGGGCGAAACTATCGTCTCCGTCGCTGAGATTCACAACATGCGTGATGCATCGTTCACCATGGCCCAGATGATGTGGGCTCGTGGAAATCAAACGGTCTGGACGATGCCCAACGTGTATGCGTTAGGAAGCGATGGGAAAGTCGTCGACGGTTGCCGTGCCCTCGACGCCATCCGCGTAATTCATGATCTGGTGGGCCTTTTTCAAAACCTCCGCCTCGCGCGAGATCGTATCCAGAAAGGGATTGTGGTGTCCGACAAAATCAAGAAACCAACAGGAGAACCAAAATCGCAAGCACGCACAGTTGGCCGACTAGAGGCCCACGCTGACTCAAATCCTATACGCCCCGCAGAACTACGCTATCTGCAGGATCACGGATCAGTGGCTTATGACCTGTTACTTGTCCGCTTATTCGACGAACTATTCCCCGCAGACTGAGAGCCCGAAAACGAGGGCAGCTAGAAGCCCGGAGCTAGTAGCTAGAAGCTCAGTACGTAAACGACTGAATCTCCGTCACCCCTGAGTCCGGACCATCCACATACCCGCTGCGGTTACTCGGATTCAATGCAATGTGCGTGAACACAACGTTCGAGGCATTTGAGAAGTTGAATCCGTTCAGCGACTCCACCAGTCTTCCCTTCGGCGTATAAACCTGGATGCTGCTTCCCGTTCCCGTACTTGACACCGACTGTGCTACAAAAAACAGTTTGTGTACTGGATCGAACTCCACGTCCGAACCGCTTTGAAGCTGGCCGGAAGCTCCCGGCAGAACCACGGCAAACCCGGTTTTCTTTTTCAAATCGTAAAACTCAACTCTGAAATCAACCTCCGTAGTCGTACACGCGATCCCGTCCTCCGAGTCAACGGCAAGCCCGTTGATAGAACCTTGCCGGAATGGCGGCGGGCCCGGGATTCCTTTGAACTCGTTCACCGTTCCTGCCGCCAGGTCTACGAGCGCAAGCACCGGTGGCGGGCCACCTACGGTTCCATCCGATGACGCCACGACTGCCAGGTTGGTCGTGCTGTCATATGCAATCTGCGGTTGTTCACTGAAGCTGAAGACCGGATCGGTAAGCGTAATCAGAGGCTCAAAAGTATTCGCCCCCACATCGGAACCGAACACGAAAGATGAAAAATTATTGCCGTCGTTATGAAATGCGAGCACGGCCGTGGTCGCAGAACCCTGGTTTCGACTGACTCCGATAATAATGTCATCACTCGCGAGCGGAGGAGTCCACGTGCCCGTGAACTTGTTCATGGAAAGAGGATTCAACTCTTCATAAATACGCTTCGTGACGAAAATTCCGGTAACGTGCTCCCGCTCCACCAAGCCCAGGCTGGTGCCAACGATGCCCAGTGTCAGAAAGTCGTCCTTACTCTGGATCTTCGAAACCACGTTCAGAATTTTGCCGCTCTTCTGATCGAAGGTTTCCACCGCGGCCAGCACTTTCCCACCGCCAATATCCTGAGCCTCGCTCAACACGCCTTCGGTGCCGTTCTGATCGATGTCGAAGCCAAATATCTGGCCGCCAAATTGGCTGTGCACGATCGTACTTCCAGGACCCACAGGCGTGCGCTGTTCCTGCGGCCCAGACGACTGCGCCTCGCCCCGCACGGCAACGCTTAACGAAAACAAGAACACCAGCACAAATGCTTCCGCCTGACCTAACCGATGAACATTCCGGCGTTCCATTATTTGATCCCCTAGCGAAGTGTCTGTCCCAAACTCTGCGCGAAAAGCCTACAGGGGTCCGCCCGCGCTGATGTCAGAAGTTTGTAAAATGTCTGCTCAGTGTGGAGCGGACACTCATGCCCGCTGCCATTGACTTTGCTTTTGACTTTGACAGGACTATGGCCCGACCCGGCACTCCCGCTCTGTTGTCCTCCTGAGGAAGCGGAGTCTCTCGTGAAGCGAGAGACTCCCGACGAAGGACCTATGTATTTGCTGGCAGTTCCGGTGCCGTTAGTCGGCCCGCAAACAACGCGGACCTCAGGATGACAAACAGTATGGAGACTGAGTCGACTGACCCTCCCTTGCCGCACCTTCCCCGTCCCCTGTAGCATCAATATCGAGGCATTCATAGGAACATTAAGGAGCAATCATGGCCACCGACACTCTTGCCGCCCCCGCCGCCATCAGCCACACCCCGACCCGGACTCTCAAGAATTTCATCGACGGCGAATGGGTCGAATCCTCCACCGGAGAGACTTTCGAAGACCGTAATCCCGCGGACACGCGCGACGTGGTTGGCATCTTCCAGAAATCGGCGAAGGCCGACGTCGATGCCGCTGTGGACGCTGCCAAGCGCGCCTTTGCCAAGTGGCGTCTCGTGCCCGCGCCGCGCCGCGCCGAGATCGTCTTCCGCGCCGCAGAGATTCTCATCGACCGCAAAGAGGAGTACGCCCGCGAGATGACCCGCGAAATGGGCAAAGTGCTCGCCGAAACCCGTGGCGACGTGCAGGAGGCCATCGACGCCGCCTACTACAACGCCGGCGAAGGCCGCCGGCTCTTCGGTCCCACCGTGCCCTCCGAAATGCCCAACAAGTTTGCCATGGCTGTGCGCCAGCCCATCGGCATCTGCGGCATGATCACGCCCTGGAATTTCCCCATGGCGATTTCCTCCTGGAAACTGCTGCCCGCCATCGTTTGCGGCAACACTTGCGTCATCAAGCCCGCGCAGGACACTCCGCTCTCCACCTTCAACCTGGTTCGCGCCCTCACCGACGCCGGCCTGCCCAAAGGCGTGATCAACATTGTCGCGGGATACGGCCCCGAAGTCGGCACGCCACTCGCCGAGCACGCCGACGTGCGTGCCATCTCGCTCACCGGATCTTCCGCGGTAGGCCGCATCATCGGCGGCATCGCTGCCAAGAGTTTCAAACATTGCTCGCTCGAACTCGGCGGCAAGAACCCCATGATCGTCCTCGATGACGCCAACCTCGACCTCGCCATCGAAGGCGGCCTCTGGGGAGGCTTCGGCACCACCGGCCAGCGCTGCACGGCGACCAGCCGCATCATTGTACAGAAGGGCGTCTACCGCGAGTTCATCGACCGCCTCGTCGCCCGCGCGAAGAAACTCAAAGTTGGAAACGGTCTCGATGAGACAGTGCAGATGGGTCCAGCCATTAACGAGAAACAACTTCAAACCGACCTCAGCTACGTTGAGATCGGCCGCAACGAAGGCGCAAAGCTGGTCTGCGGCGGCAATCGCCTCGAGAAAGGCGACTACCAGCACGGCTGGTTCATGGAGCCGACCGTCTTCACCGACGTCGACCCCAAGATGCGCATCGCCCAGGAAGAAATCTTCGGCCCCGTCGTTTCTATCATCCCCTGCGACGACCTTGAAGACGCCATCGAGATCGCCAACGGCATCGAATACGGACTTTCCTCCGCGCTCTACACCAAAGATGTGAACAAGGCGTTCTCCGCCATCCGCGATCTCTACGCCGGCATCACCTACATCAATGCGCCAACGATCGGCGCCGAGGTTCACCTGCCCTTCGGCGGCACCAAAGCCACCGGCAACGGCCACCGCGAAGGCGGCATCGGCGCACTAGATTTTTACACGGAGTGGAAGTCAGTCTACGTAGATTATTCCGATAAGCTGCAAAAGGCGCAGATCGATAGAGCGGACTAACTATCGGAGGGACACGGGTCCGCGGTTGATTTACCCTGTGGCCCTCTCTGCGTCCTCTGTGGTAAAAGGTTTTCCCGCCGTGCTGGGATGCAAGTTCTGTCACCCTTCCTTAACCTAGGACGCTAGGCTATACTCACGTCGCGCATTGCACGTTAGTTCTCCCCTAGGAAGAATTGTTCGCCCCGACACGCTAGTGTGAAAAGGAGCCTGCCATGTCCCGATCGCGAAACATCTTAGCGTTCGCACTCCTCGTGATCGTTAGTGCTTCTGGAGCGTGGTCGCAAACTCCCACCTACCACGCGTTTCTATGGTCGCCCGCGTCCGGAATGCAAGACCTCGGCAGCCTAGGCACAAACAGCTGGGCCTTTGCCATCAACGATGCCGGGGAGGTGGTCGGCTATTACCAAACTGTGGTCGGCACCACTTACGCCTTTCGCTGGACCTCGAGCGGGGGCATGCAAGACCTCGGCCCAGTCTCTGGCTCTCTGGCCAGCGGCATCAACTCGAGCGGAGAAGTTGTCGGGTTCATAAGCGACCTGGCCGTTGCTTGGACTCCAAACGGAAATTCACACAATCTGGGCAAGCTCGGCGGAACCTACAGTAATGCCGTTGCCATCAACGATAAGGGTGCTGTGACCGGCTCGTCGGCTACATCCAGGGACACGGGTACCGTTGCCTTTCTCTGGACGCCAAAAACAGGGATGCACTCTCTCGGCACCCTAGGCTCAAGCTACAGTTACGGATACGCCATCAATTCGGCCGGAACAGTAGTCGGGATCTCGCCGCTCAACGATACTGATCCTCCCAGTCACGCCTTCATCAAGAAGTTCGGTTCCAAGATGGTCGACTTGGAAACGCTTGGAGGAGACCAGAGTAACGCTATCGGAATTAACGCATTAGGCCAAGTTGTCGGCTGGTCGTGGCTTACGGGGGATTCACCGACTCATGGCTTCCTCTGGACTCAAGCCTCCGGCATGCAGGACCTTGGCACTCTCGGCGGCGAGAACAGCGCCGCCGAAGCCATCAATCAGTTCGGCCTGATCGCAGGCCTCTCCGACCTAGCACAGAGCGGCGTGACCCATGCCGTTCTATGGACCGCGCCAAATCAGATTCAAGACTTAGGAACTCTTGGCGGTACATATTCCATCGCAGCCGGCATCAATAATTCCGGCGTGGTGGTAGGTTGGTCGTCCCTCCCGTGAGGTTCAGCCTGTCAGAACCGACAATTCCGGCGGACTCAGATTGAGCGAGCGGATTCAAACGACAGCAAAGTAAGCCAGAAGATCGAAGGGAGAACGCCACGCTAAGAAACCAGAGGCCTGTTTTCAGCCAAGCCGGCTCATTGTGTGCGGCATTGAGGCTGAAGCTCCGGGCAGGATCTCGCGCACGCTAGCAGTTGGACTGGTAAGCCTTCTTCTCCACTCCGTCGGGTAGCCCAGCGAGACTTCCTCGAAGCGAGTGCCGTCCCGATGCATCGTGGAACTGACGTGAAGATGGCCGGACACGACTACGGTCGCGTTAAAACGCAGATGCCAATCTTCACTAAGCCTGGTTCCGCACCAGATAGAAAACCGCGGTATTGCGACCCGAACCAGATCCTCCCGCAAGGGAAAGTGGTTCACTAATATAAGCGGCAGGCCATCATTGCAGCTTTTCAGTCGCGCCTCAGTCAAAGCACACCGGGCATGGCACCACTCGGCAATCCCAGGGTAGGGGTCGGGATGCAGCAATTCCTCATCCGTACAATGAGTGCCCGCCTCTAACGCCCAACCTACCGCTTTTTCAGGAGGAATATGGCTGGGACAAAAGCTGTAGTCGTACAACAGAAATAAAGGGGCGATCCGCACTTTTTGCTCGGCGAATGTAACAACAGGGTAAGGATCCTCCGGCGTTAATACATTGTAAGAGCGGCACAAGGCCACCAACTGCTCATACTTGTATTGCCCTCGGCCTTCTTCGCGATTCGATGGGATCGTCCACAGCTCATGATTGCCTGGAACCCACACTAAACGCCGGAAACGAGGAGCCAAGACACTAAACGCGAATTCAAGATGGAATGCGCTTTCTCCAACATCCCCGGCCAGGATCAACCAGTCGTCGGGATGTGGCGCGATCTCCGCTATCACCCGCCGGTTATCTTCATAACCTAAGTGCAGATCGCTTAGCGCAAATAGCTTCATCTAAGTTACCCACAGACAAAGTATTCTCAGTGTAACGCAATGCAGTGTGAGACAAAGCACCATCCGGCTGCACAATAAGCGACTTTTTAGGGGCTTGGATCTCCTGTTAGCAGCAACGACACTTGGGGTTCCTGACCGGATCGGCTGGAATCTTGCGGCGGTTCAGTGCTACTAGCCTCAGAGCCTTCCCGACTTTGGCAGCAGAGTGGGGACTATCCTCTTCTTGTTCCCTCACCCCATCCGTTGTAAAGTACCAACCCAGTAGGGAGACGACCGAAATGCAAAAGATCTCAGCAATGGCCTTACGGCGGCTTGCGGCCGTGTTGTGCGGGTTCATCCTTTTCTACACAGCTATGGCCCAAGCTCAGCAGCGCATTCAGGCTACCCACGTTCCCGAAGCCGTTTCCACCGGCGTCGCGCCGCTGGTCGGCCATCTTCCGAGCGAGCAGCGTCTCAGCCTGGCGATCTCCCTGCCCCTGCGCAATGAAGGCGAACTCGACAGCCTGCTCGACGAACTCTACGATCCGCAAAGTCCCAACTTTCACCGCTACCTCAGCGTGCAGGAGTTCACCAGCAGATTCGGCCCGTCCGAGTCTGACTATGCAGCGGTTCTTCAATTCGCGCGAGCAAATGGTCTGGCTGTGATCGACACGCCTGCCAATCGCTTAGTCCTCGATGTCGAAGGTCCCGCAGCGAACATCGAGAAGGCTTTCAACATCAGCTTCGGCCTCTATCAGCATCCCACCGAGAGTCGCACGTTCTACGCTCCAGACCGCGAACCCTCGCTCGATCTCGATGTGCCGTTGCTGCACATCTCAGGCTTGGACAACTTCACCCTGCCCCATGCGAAGAACGTCCGCGCCTCGCAGTCCAACCCTCAGGCGCAAGTCGGCAAGACCACCGGCTCCGGCCCCGGCGGCCAGTTCATCGGCAGCGATATGCGAGCGGCCTACTATGGCTCCGGCGCGCTTAACGGTACGGGTCAATCGGTCGGCCTCTTCGAATTCGCAGGATATGAAATCAGCGACGTCCAAAATTTCTTCAAGAAAGTGAAGCAGCCCCTCAATGTCCCGGTCAAAGGCGTGTCGGTGAACGGCGCGCGGCTGAGTTGCCCTCCCGCCTCTTGCGACGACAGCGAGCAGGTGTTGGACATTGAAATGGCAATCTCCATGGCTCCGGCCTTAAGTCAGGTCGTGGTTTACGTGGGGAACAAGGACGTCTCCATCTTCAACCAGATGGCAGTGGACAATACTTCCAAGCAGGTCAGCTGCTCCTGGGGGTGGAGTGATGATGAAGCCAGCCTCGACCCCATCTTCAAGCAAATGGCAGCTCAGGGCCAGAGCGTATTCGTCGCGACCGGCGACAACGGCTCCAGCACTCCCGGCGATGTGGTCTGGCCAGCGGACGATCCCTACATTACTGCTGTCGGCGGCACAGACTTGACCACCACCGGCCCCGGTGGCGCGTGGAAGTCGGAAACCGGTTGGAATGGCAGCGCCGGCATGCCTTCCAAAAACGGCGTTCCGATTCCCGGCTACCAGAAACATCAGGGCGTCATCACCAAGCTCAATCAAGGCTCAAAGACGCTGCGTAATATCCCGGACGTTGCCGCCGAAGCGAATACCAACCAATACAGTTGTTACGACGACTCCTGCAGCGGAGGCAATGGAGGGACCAGCTACGCCGCTCCGCAATGGGCCGGCTTTATCGCGATGGCAAACCAACAGTCCGTCACTGGTGGCGGATCAACCCTCGGCTTCCTCAACCCTGCCCTTTACAAGATCGGCCTGGGATCAAACTACGACTCCGACTTCCACGACATCACAAGTGGCAGCAACGGCAAGTACACAGCCGTGACTGCTTTCGACCTTGTAACGGGCTGGGGTAGCCCGAGTGGCGCGAACCTTATCGATGCCCTAGCTCCATAACTGCAACTTATACCTAGCTTAGACAGATTATAAGTGGCTAATAGCTTTGCTAGAACTAATTTATAAGTGGTCAAAGGTTGCCTGAGTGTCCTTAGGCGGCAGAGCTTTCCTCGTCTCTCGACAGCCGATTCTCACGCGTGATTTTTCCCTTAAAACCTTAGTAATCTTGCCGCAAAATGTTCGGAACCGTACCTTCTAATGTCTGGGGTTCAATCTTGCTGAGCGGTTATGGGTGTTACGTTGCCCGACTTTTTTTCTTGCACGCGATTCAAACGGAATATTCCCGAAAAACGCTTATCTGCAACACTGGCGCTGCTGCTCGGTATGACTCTTAGCCTCGCCCCTTGCGTGCTGGCGCAGAACTCCGACAAGCCTGGGCGCAAAGTCATTTCCACCGTGAAGCCCGGCTACCCGCAAACGCTGAAGGACCTGCACATTGAAGGGCTGGTTCGTCTCAAGGCCACGGTGCTTCCCAACGGATCGGTTGCTAACATTCAGGTGATCGGCGGCAATCCCATTCTGGTGGAGAATGCCGTCAAGGCCGTTAAGAACTGGAAATATGCACCGGCCCCCTCGCAGACCGAAGAACCGGTCGTCCTCAACTTCTTCGACCACTAGACGCGGCTTCCCTTCCCCGTTCGCATTCCCTTTCTAATCGAGATTCGGAACCACGCCTCTTGTACAATCGGGGGAATGCAGCCCCTCGTACCCGCGACTCAAGCCCGCGAAATCACTGCTGCCAAACGGCTCGATAATGTTCGCTATGCCATTCGCGACCTGGCGTGCGTGGCAGACGAAGTGGTCAAGCAGGGACACAAGATTCTGCCGCTGAACATCGGCGATCCACTCAACTTCGATTTCCAAACGCCACCGCACATCATTGAAGCCGTTTACAAAGCCATGCGCGACGGCAAGAACGGCTACGCGCCGTCTCCCGGCATTCCTGAAGCGCTCGAAGCAATTCGCGGTGAGGCCATGCGCAAAGACATCACCACGGTGCGCGATGTTTTCGTTACGTCCGGCGCTAGCGAGGCCGTTGACGTCTGCATCAGCGCGCTGGTGAATCCCGGCGAGGACATTCTTACTCCCAAGCCCGACTACCCGCTCTACTCGGCCGTTCTCTGCAAGCTTGGTATCGCGCTCAATGCTTATGATTTGAATGAAGACGACGCCTGGCAGCCCGAACTCGCCGATATCGAACGCAAGCTCACTCCACGCACCCGCGGCATCGTGCTAATCAACCCGAATAATCCGACTGGCTCGTTGTGCTCGCAGCAAATGCTGGAGCAGATTGCAGAGATCGCCCGCCGGTACAATCTTGTGGTCTTCTCCGACGAAATCTACGACAAGCTGATTTTGCCTGACTCAAACGAAGATGCCGCGCCGCACCTGGCTTTTGCTGCCGTCGCCCCCGACGTGCCCTGCATCACCTTCGGCGGTATGTCAAAAAATTATCTTGTTCCCGGATGGCGCATCGGATGGGGCATCGTCTCCGGTGACGCGGCTGCCGTAAAGCCATATGTCGAAGGCATTCACCGCCTGCTGCGCGCGCGCCTCTGCGCCAACCATCCCGAACAGTACGCCATCAAGCCCGCGCTGGAAGGCCCGCAGGATCATCTGATCGAAGTGAGGCGCAAATTGCGCTCCCGCCGCGATCTCACGCAGAAGTGGTGCGAGTCCACGCCACGCGTAAGCTGCGTCGCCCCCCGCGGCGCCTTCTACGCCTTCCCGCGCATCGACATTCCCGAGAGCGACGAAGTCTTCGTCAAAGAACTCATCCGCCAAAAGCATGTCATGGTCGTCCATGGATCGGGCTTCGGACAAAAGCCCGGCACGCAGCACTTCCGCATCG
>JBAPOI010000336.1:0-10467 GCA_049279555.1 Candidatus Sulfotelmatobacter sp. | reverse complement strand
GTGGAAGGTTCTGCAGATCGGCGCGCATGTCGAGCGTGGCGGTGGTGTTGCCCCAAATCTTCCAGGTGGCTTTCGAGTTGCGCAGGCGATCAAGAAACCAGGCCTTCTGCTCGGCGCCAAGAATTGTTTGCGCGGGCCGGTCTTTCCAAGAATTATCGATCTCGACGCTGCCGAAGCGAATGGACGCCGGGGGCCGACCGCCGCGATAGGTTTTCCCGGCATCCATGATTTCCATGGCATCCTCAGAAATGAATTCTGGGAAGTCATCGCTCGATAGAGGCTTCGATTCCGGTTGATCGGTAGGTTCCTCCGAACGATACGTGCGCTGGTCGGTAACGATCAGCTCCACGTTCCGGCCCCAGCGCAACGTGCGGTAACCCTTGAGGCTGCCAATGGCGGCAAGATTGTTCGGCTCTTGACCCAGGCCGTGTTCGTCAAAACGGGTAACTGGTGTATCGACTACCAGCGGAGGATCGAATCGCTCAAGGGAGGGCCCGCTCGGTTTCGTGATCCGCGCTGGCTGATATTCGAAGAACGCCTGATTGGCCGCCACTTTACGGGTCTGCGCCGGGAGATTTTTCCCGTTGAATCTTTGTATGGATTGCCAGCCCAGCCAGCTGAACTCGTGGTTGTCCCACATGTTGACGAAAGGCCACCTCGCGCGCGCATCCTGCAGATCCGGATCGCTCAGGTATGCCCGGTAAACGGCGCGATAATCTTCCACGGTCGTGGGGATATGAAAGTCGCGGATTTTTTCACCGTGGGGATAGCGCACGATGTCGCGCACGCGGCGATCGTACATGCCCTGAGGACGGTCCTCCGGATACCAAACGATTTCGTAAATAAAGTCGCCGAGGTGCAACACAAAACCAATCCGCTCCGCTTCGGAAGCGTTCTGATCTTCGAAGATCATTCTCCGGTACGCGTTCTGGGCCCCGTCGTTCGCATTCTGGCAACTCACAAAAACAAAACGCACCGGTCTGTCGTCGTCAACGTCCGGAGCGGTAATCGTTCTGCCTATGCGGCTGCCGGAACCCTCGGAATCGCTGAAGCGGTACCAATACACGCGGCTTGCCTTCAGCCCTCCAACCAGCACGCGGCAAGTCCAGTCCGATGCCTCAGAAACCGGAGCAACAGCCGTCGCCACAACGCGGGCGAACCTCTCATCTTCGGCAATCTCGACGTTCAATTTCGAAGCTGCTTTTCCACTGCTAGAAGGTCGACGCGTCCACAATAGAACGCTGGTGCTGTCAGGATCTCCTGACGCAACTCCCTCGGGGAAAAGTTCACGGCGTTCACGCCATGCGATGCGGGACTCGGCCCCGAACGGATCTCCCCACGCTGCCGTAGCACCGATGGCAGCTGCCATCCCCAGAAAAGACCGTCTAGTAATGCTGGACATCAGTTGCAATCCTTCAAATCAAGCAAGTACCGCGCATATCCACCCGAAGCTATTTCCTCGCAGAGCAAAACTACGGGTTCCCTGCGCGTCAGGCTTGCGTCAACCCTTCGCAGGAGGAGCCAGTGCGACGGCAGCCTCGGCGGTGAGCAGCAGGAACGTAAATGTCTCCTGCAGATAGAGCCGGACGGTCGCATCAGTGTGGTTCAAATAGCCGATGGAGACATCCTGGCCGATGTGCAGGTCGAAATCGCCGCCACGCGTCGTCACCACAAACGCTCCTTGAATGGCAGGTGCCCAGATGATTTTGTCGTCGACCAGCCGCTTAACGTGCTCGAGCACCGGGTAACCGTGATCGCTAGTCTCAGCGAGCGCGGTATAAGCATCGGCACCGAGCAGCACCGCGTATGGGCCATTCACGCCAACCAGCCGCAAACGGCTCAGGCCTTGGGCAATCGCATCCGGGTACTGGCGCACGTCGCTCGGGAGCGTCATCTTCGGATTGCTTGTTCCCTGACGGATGCCAACGATTCCCGCGGCGTCATAGCCTTCGAATATGGCACCGTCCTCAGCAAAAGCGATTTGCCGCGCAGCGTCTTTCGCGGGCTGCCAGTCTGAGTCGTTTGCTCCACGCTCCACGTCGTCGATCGTCTGGCGCTTTAGTTCGAACGGAACCCGCAGCTCGACCAGCGCCTTCACTTCTCGCTGGTTGGCGATGATCTCCTTCTGCGGGGCAGCAATCGCCCGCAGATGGCCTGTGCCGACAGCCGAGAAGTTGACACCTTCCGGCCCATGCACATCGACCACGCGCCGACCCGCGAGGTGGCGCTTCAGCGTGCGCGAGGTTTCCTCCTCGATCTGTGCCCACGCAGCCTCGGAAATCGGGGCAAGTTCGCGATGCAGATTATTCATGAGAGAAGTCTCCTTTGAGAGAACCGATGCCCAGCGAACCGTCACTCTTCCGCGAGATGGATGACGTAAGTTCGACCACCTCCTGAGCCGCGGACGGCGCAACGACTGAGGCCGGTTCATCAGCTACGTTTTCTAGAAATGTGGCCGACGGCACAAAGAACAGACTTCCGGTGACGGCTCGGCTGAAGTCGAGCAGCCGGTCGTAGTTACCGGGCGGACGGCCTACAAACATGTTCTCCAGCATTTGCTCGATCGTGCGAGGCGAACGGCTGTAGCCAATAAAATAGGTGCCAAACTCACCGGCACCGGCCCGGCCAAAGGGCATGTTGTCGCGCAGAATCTTAATTTCTTTTCCATCCTCGACAATCGTCGTAAGCGCGTTGTGCGCCGACGTTGGTTTGACGGAGTCTTCCAATTCAATATCAGATAGCTTCGTGCGTCCGATGATTCGTTCCTGCGCTTCCGTAGACAACGCATTCCAGCCGGCGACATCGTGAAGATATTTTTGTACGATAACGTAACTTCCCCCGGCAAATGTGGCATCTTCCTTACCGATAAATACGGCCTCCGCGATTGCGTCGCCTCTTGGATTTTCCGTGCCGTCGACGAAACCGATGAGATCGCGGTCGTCGAAGTAACGAAATCCCTGAACCTCGTCCACCTGCGAGACGGCATCGCCGATTCGTGCCATGATTTGCGTCGCCATCTCGAAGCAAAGATCCATGCGCTTCGCCCGAATATGGAACAGCAAGTCGCCCGGCGTGGAGACCGCATGGCGCTCCCCGGCGCGAATCTCATGAAAGGTATGCAGGTTCGCCGGGTGGGGCGCGCCAAAAAGCTGGTCCCAAGCATCAGACCCAAACCCCACGACGCAGGACAGGCCCGCTTCAATATCGCGAAAATCCACGGCGCGTACCAGAGCGGCAAGGTCTCCGCAGAACGAACAAATGGTCACGCGATTCTCCGTGCCCGGTTTTATCGTCGCGACCAGGAAGATCGCGGCACGGGTGAGTGGCGCCGCTACTGCCTGGGCAACATCACGCCTGCCCGCTACAGCTTCATGCGCACTGGTCGGATCGGACTTCATCGATGTCATCCCGCCGGGCCTGGCAAAACGTCACCCCGTCGAAATCGCCTCGCATGCGAACAATCAGAGCGCAAGCTTACCATCGCCTCCCGATCGTCGTCCATGCCGAAGCAATGACGAATATCGAGACAATTCTCGGCATATAGGTGTCGTGATGGATCCCAAGCTTCAACTCTCTTCAGGCGTGCACTTCTTGCGCCAAGGTGCGATGAATACCGTCGACTACCCTTAAGGGAGAGATTTAAGTTCCCGTCCCCGGTTTGCTTGAAAATGCCCAGGTGCGGATCGGCGCTGGGGTTTGTTTTTCTTGCGTCCGCAAGGCCATCTCTCGAGCAGTCCGCAATTGGGTGACCGGGTCACCAGTGGGATGAAACTCCATCGCAACCACTCGCTTGTAATTCAGTTCGGCCAGTTTGCGGAAGATGTTTTGATAATTGATTTCGCCTGTGCCGGGTTCATGTCTCCCAGGGACGTCGGCAATATGCACGAGTCCAATTTCGCCGATGCTCTTCTCCAGCGTTGCAATGAGATTCCCCGCAACAATTTGCTCATGATAAAAATCGTAAAGTAACTTAACTTGCGGATGATCTACTGCTGGCCGACGACACTACGCTCATCGCCGATGGAGCCGACACGACCCGCGTCGTGTTGCGTGTAACGGATGAATTTGGCGCCATACAATCTTTCGCGAACGACGCCATCGAACTGAGGATCGAGGGTCCAGCCCAAATCATCGGGGACGACCCCTTTGCTCTCGTGGGTGGAACCGGCGCAATTTGGCTGCGCGCGAAGGAGCAACCGGGGCGAGCGCGGCTGACCGCATCCCATCCAGGCTGGGCAAGCAGTACGTTGACATCGAAATTGCTCCAGCGGAGCAGGAAGCTGTCTAGGACCACGACAGCGATCCCCCGAACCTTAGACGGCTTCACAGGCGAAATTGCAATAACTGGCAATCCAGCGAACGGCTTTGTCCGCCGACTCTGGGCGTCGTTTCGAGGTATACAATAGACAACCCGAAGGACAAGGGAACCTGCGATGTTTCGCCTTCTTATTACGGTTCTTTCGCTGGGCGCTTTTTCGCTTTGCGCATGTGCTCGCACTTTGGACCGGCCTTCTGGCGCCTACGTTGAGCGTACCTGGCAGGTGCAGGATGGTCTTCCAGAACAGACCGTTCAGGCATTCGCTCAAACCAAAGACCGATATCTCTGGATCGGCACTACTGGCGGGCTGCTCCGCTTTGATGGTGCGCGGCTTGTTTTATTCGATCGTGACAACACGCCCGCGTTCACAGAAAATAACATCTTCAATCTGATGGTTGCGCGGGATGACACGCTCTGGATTGCAACTGAGGGCGGGGGTCTGATTCGCTATAAAGACGGAGTATTCCGATCCTTCTCCGCGAAGGATGGTCTTCTGAATGACTTCGTTCGAGTCGTCTACCAGGATGGCAAAGGGTTAATCTGGGTCGGAACCGACTCCGGTTTGTTTCGTTTGTCTGGCGAGCGAATCGAGCGGATGGACAACCGCGAAGGTGTTCCACCCATCGCGGTTCACGCCATCCAAGAAGACGCCCAGCACCGCCTGTGGATGGGAGGTTCAAAACTCTTGTGCCTCAGCGACAATAAATTCCAAGAGTATCGCCTGGAGGGGGAAGGAAGTCAGAACCGCGTCAAGTCCCTGGCTCAGACACAGATGGAGCTTTTTGGGTCGGCACGATCGGCGGCTTATACCGGATGATGCCGGGATCGGATTCCTTCCACCGAGTTCAGGACACGAGTGGAACGGTGCGTTTTCTGCATGAGACTTCAGACGGTACTCTCTGGATTGGCACCATCGGTCACGGCGTTTACAAGTATCGCGAGCATAAGTTTTCTCAAATCGCCGCTCCCAACAGCCTTCCCAGCAACACAGCATTGAATCTGTTTGAAGATGCGGAGAAGAACATATGGATTGGTACTCAGGCGGGAATGGTTCGGCTGAGCCAGACGCCGATCCAGACGGTTTCGCTACCCGATGCCGGCGATTACGACGCTGAGACCATCTATCAGGATCGGAATGGCGATCTCTGGATTGCCGCGGCGAATCTGTTTCGTATCCGGGATGGCGAAGTAACCAAGGTTCGGTTTCCCGGGATCACCGGAGTGCGGGTTCGCAATGTTTTTCGCGACAGCGCGGGCAGCCTCTGGATTGGAACGGAAGGGCGAGGCGTATTCCGGCAGGACGGTACCCGTCTGGTTCATTACCTGACTAAAGACGGGCTGGTCAACAATTTTGTGCGCGCTTTTCTGCAAGGCCGCGATGGCAGCGTCTGGATCGCGACCGACGAGGGACTGAGCCGCTGGCACGCTGGGGTCTTCACTAATTTCCAGATGCGAGATGGACTCTGTTATTTCAGCACGCGCACATTGTGGGAGGACGACAATCGAGACATCTGGATCGGAACCGACCGCGGAGTCAGCCATTTGCATACAGGCAACTTTGTCCGAGACTCGGTGACAGAAACACTCAAGAATGAAAAAATCTGGGCGATCACCGAGGACTCTGATGGAGGATTATGGTTCGGAACTCGAACCGGAGGACTCTATCGCTGGCGGTTTGGAAAGCTGGCTCACTACACGACCGCGCAAGGGCTCGCCAGCAACAGCATTTATGAGATGCTCTCCGACCGCAGCGGAAACTTCTGGATCAGCGGTCCCAATGGCATCTCTGTAATCAACCGGCGCGAGTTGGACGCCAGCGAGGAAAAACCGTCGCAATCCCTTTCCCTGACCCTGTACGGAATTTCCGATGGCTTGGAAACGACACAATTGTACGGAGCGGAGAAGCCGGGTGGCGTCGTAACCTCACAAGGCGAGGTCTGGTTTGCCAGCAACAAGGGCCCCGTTCGCGTTTCTCTCGATGCAAATCGCCCATCCAAAGCAGCGCCCGTCGTGATTGATGACATCTTGGCGGATGGCCGGACTACGCCTTCCGGAAGAGTTTCTCTTACCCCTGACAACGCCAAGATCGAATTGCACTATAGCGTAATTCAGTTGCGTTCTCAGGAACGAGTGAGATTTCGATACTTGCTCAAAGGCTTTGATCAGAATTGGACGGAGGTGTCATCGCGTCGAGTAGCGTACTACACCAATCTTCCGCCGGGCTCTTACCAGTTCCGTGTGGTGGCTTTTGAAATGAATAACCCCGAACAGATTTCGGAAGCTTCCGTCGAAATTGTTCAGCGACCCCGCTTTTATCGGACCTCGTGGTTCGTAGCCTGCTGTCTACTTGTGCTCGGTGCGTCGGTATGGGGAGGCCATAAGTTCCGCATGCGTCAGGTGCGCACTCGATTCCAGGCAGTACTAAGCGAGCGAAATCGTCTAGCGCGGGAGATGCACGATACCCTGATTCAGGGATGTGCCGGAGTTTCCGCGTTGCTTGAGGCGCATTCGAGTTTCGAAGATGCGGACTCGGGCGCGAGGGATAGTTTATTAAATTGTGCGCGCACACAGTTGCGCACCACAATCGACGAGGCCAGAGAAGCGGTCTGGGACCTGCGGCATGCGGATGGATCGGCTACTGTGGTAGGTCCGATGCTTGAGGCGATGACACAACAGATCGGCCATGAATTCGGAGTGCCCGTGGAATGCCACGTGTCGGGAAAGCCTTTCGATCTGGAGCAATCCACGGCTCACGAGCTGCTTATGGTAGTACGGGAAGCTCTGCATAATGCAATTCGTCATGGGCAGCCAACGAGAATAGGAGTGAGAGCTGTATTCGCTGAGAATGAATTCCAGGTGCAGATAAAGGACGATGGGCGCGGCTTCGATCCGGCGGCCGTATCGGCTTCTCCCAACGGCCACTACGGGCTTGTGGGAATGCGGGAACGGATAGAGCGCGTCGGTGGAACAATGGCTTTAAAGAGCAAATCCGGCGAGGGAACTGAATTGACCCTGCACATTCCCTGCAAGGTTCGGCTGACCTCTGAGTCGATAGAGCAGGTGGAGCGATGAATAACAACAGTGTCGATAAGATCAAGGTAATGGTTGTGGATGACCATCCCCTCATGCGAATAGGCGTGGCCTCAATTGTAAATGCGCGTCCAGACATGACGGTCGTTGCGCAAACTGGTACGGGAGAAGAAGCCGTCGCGCTATTTTCGAGACACAAGCCTGACGTCACCTTGATGGATTTGCGGCTCCCGGGCATAAGCGGCGTAGAGGCGATTCGAGCAATTTGCTCAAGTCATTCAGGGGCGCGGTTTGTCGTTCTCACAACCTACGAAGGGGACGCAGACATTCATCGCGCACTGGAGGCTGGCGCGCAAGGCTATCTCATCAAGGGTATGCCGTACCAAACTCTGGTGGAGGCCTTGTATCGAGTTCATCGGGGCGGACGATTTCTACCGCCGCCGGTAGCCCGGGCGCTCGCGTCGCGGTTGCCGGATTCGGAACTAAGCACCAGAGAACAGGAGGTGTTGCGTTTGCTTGCCAGCGGAAAGAGTAATAAAGACATTGCGTTTGCGCTGGGCATCACTGAGGCCACTGTGAAATGCCACGTCAGTTCCATTCTCCTCCACCTGGGGGTTGGCGACCGTACTGAGGCCGTAGTTACAGCCTTACAGCGGGGTCTAGTTCACCTGCCGTAGAGATTCCGCAACCATTCGATAAAACGAAGGCCCGCCGCCACCCATGTCCGCGCGACAATGAGACAGGCTGCGCGGTTTCAAGCAAGGCGTAATGGTTTCGTCCGCACTGTTGATTCGCGCAGAACCAGGCCGGCGCTAATTTTGATCCGCTGTCCGTCGGGCCGCAAACCTTCGACGGCCTCAAAAAGGGCGTCGAAAGCCGTAGGAAGTTAGAAGTCTTTACGCTCAAGATGTAATCGATTACACTGGCGTCGCTATTCAGTTTGACGAAATGAAAATGGATGAGCGGCAGCCGGATTTTGAATTCGACGGAAGTGAAGTGCAGAGATGACCATGACAGTACAAGAGTTGCTGCAGGGAATCGCTACGACCCCGATCACAAAGCGCGCGATCAGTAACCCCGCTGCGCTGAATGAGGCGTATGCCTACTCCAGCCCAAGTTCGTTTTCTCGGGGCATGCGTGTCGATTTGAACGGCTTGGTTATTCTGCTTATCTCTGGAACGGCGAGTATCGATGAGCACGGCGCTTCAGTCCATATCGGGGATTTCCGCGCGCAGTGCCGGCGTACCTTTCAGAACGTAACCGCGCTGCTCGCGTCGGAAGGCGCCACTTGGCGTGACGTAGTCCGCACGAGTTGTTATCTGCGCGATATCGATCGCGACTACGCCGAGTTCAACCAGGAGCGAACGGCATTTTTCACGGAGCAAGGATTGAACCCGCTGCCTGCCTCCACCGGCATCCAGGCAAAACTCTGCCGTCCCGAGTTGCTGGTCGAGATCGAAGCAATCGTAATGTTCCTGCAGTCGCCGAAGGAAAATAGCGCGAGCTAGAGGAAGTTGCAATTTGAGGTGATATGGAAGTGCCTGGCCAAACCGCCATCACTCGTCTCTTGCGATTGAGTGCAGCGCTCCTTGGAACGACCGTACTCTTCGCGCCTCTTCTGGCGCACAAACTATCGTTGCATGCTCAGGGCTCCGGTGTTGCCAACGTTCACGCGCCGGCCTACTCTGCTGGATCATCGGCCAACGACTCGCCTCCGCCGAATTCACTCAATACATCGATAACCATCGATTATCCGCTGGACGAATCAATCTTTCCGCCTGAGATCACACCGCCCACCTTTATTTGGCGCGATGCAGATTCCTCCACCAAGGTGTGGCGCATCGCCATCACCTTTGCCGATGCCTCGGAACCAATCCACGCCAGCTCTCATGGTGAGCCAATGCGAATTGGCGAAATTGATCCGCGCTGTGTTTCCAGCAACAACCAGCCTCCGGCATTAACTCCTGAACAAGCGGCCGCACACACCTGGATACCGGCGGCCGATACGTGGGCTCTCATCAAGCAGCACTCTCTGGAGCGCCCCGCCACAGTAATGATCACTGGCCTGAGTGATTCTGGCCACGCAGTTTCTCAGAATCGCGTCAGATTATCAATCTCGAAGGATCCAGTCGGCGCGCCGATCTTTTATCGCGATGTTCCCTTGATGCCTTCCGCGGGAGAGAAGAACATCGTTCAGCCGCTCTCGCCGTCACTGCTCTATTTGATCAACTGGCGAGTCCGGGATATCGGCCGTACCGAGAGCCGAATTGTGATGCACGATCTGCACACTTGTGCCAATTGCCACTCTTTTTCTGCCGATGGCAAAACCATGGGCATCGATGTGGACGGGCCAAAGAACGATAAAGGTCTGTACGCCGTCGTTCCCATCCAGCAGCAGATGGCCATTCGCAACGAAGACATGGTTTCATGGAACAGCGATTTCCGCGTCGGGCAGTCGCGCGTGGGATTCATGTCGCAAGTTTCGCTGGACGGTCGATACGTCCTTTCTACTTTTGCCGGGCAGGACCAGAACATTCCCAGTTCCTACTTCGTTACCAATTTCAAAGACTACCAATTTCTTCAGGTTTTTTATCCAACACGCGGCATTCTTGCCGTGTACAACCGTTCGACCGGCCGCAGGCAGCCGCTGCCCGGCGCGGACGACCCGCGCTTCGTGCAAACCGACGGTGTCTGGAGTCCAGACGGCAAATACATTGTCTTCGCCCGCACCGAAGCGAAAGATCCTCATCCGGAAGGCCAGAAGCCGGCGCTCTACGCGAACGATCCGAATGAAGTGCAGATTCAATACAGTCTTTACCGAATTCCGTTTAACGATGGAAAAGGCGGCGTAGCCGAACCAATTGCGGGCGCGTCCAACAATGGCATGAGCAACAACTTTCCGAAGGTGTCGCCGGACGGGCGCTGGATAGTCTTTGTGAAGTGCCGCAACGGCCAGTTGATGCGGCCCGACAGCGAACTCTACATGGTCCCAATTCAGGGTGGAGTCGCACGCCGCATGCGCTGCAACACCTCGCTGATGAACTCATGGCACAGCTTTTCGCCAAATGGACGCTGGCTGGTTTTCTCTTCCAAGAATCGTTCCCCCTACACACGAATGT
>JBAPOI010000335.1:0-14012 GCA_049279555.1 Candidatus Sulfotelmatobacter sp. | reverse complement strand
ACGTGCCGTCGGGCTCAGAAACAAGCGCCGTAGCTGTGCGCCATTCCTTCGGAACCCGACTGAAGCGCAGGACCATCGGCGCGTTCCGGGCGTCAACCGGATACATTAGCATCTCCGCTAGATTGAAGAATGCGTGGCGCGAATTGAACTCCGCTCCAAACGGTCCGGGTGCACTGACATATATCTGATACTCGACGACAGCGCCGCCTTCTGCGCCGGAAATCTGCCAACGGCTTTTATCCAATGTGCGCACTGTGAGCGGCTGGCCGGCGCGGTCTTTGGCGCGCACCCAGTTCACGTATTGCGCGAAGTCGCGGACCTGATAGAGCGCATTCCAGACGGGAAGCTGCACCTCCCGCTGCGCCGGCCCTTCCGGCAACAGAATCTGCACTTCGACCAGATGCTGTTCAGGATTGACTAAAGAGACGACGTAGTCAGTTCCAGCGCAGCAAGGGCCAGCCGTAATGCACAAAAACAGCGCCAGGCGAATTTGGCGCAATAACATTCCTGCCGTCACCACACGATTCATCCCCGGCCTACCGCGTTGGCCGAATTGCTGTTCGTGTCTTCGCCCCCCAGCTTTCGCAAACGCTCCGGCAATTTTTCGTAGATTCCGCCGAATCCTCCGTTGGAAAGAATCGCGACAACGTCGCCGCTGCACATTTCCGGAGCAATAGTCTGCACGATCTCGTCCGCAGTCCTAATCAACCTCGCGTGCGTTCCCTGACTCTTCATCTCCACCAGAAGTTCCGGCAACTCCAACCGCTCATGCTCCGGCACAGCCTCCGAACGAAAAACGCCGGCTACGATGACTTCGTCTGCGACCGCGAGGCTGCGCGCCAGGTCACTCTGCAGCACGCGCCGGCGCAAGGTGTTCGACCGCGGCTCCAGAATCGCCCACAGACGCGCACCGGCATAGCGCGCCCGGAGCGCTCGCAGTGTGCCGGCAATCGCCGTGGGATGATGAGCGAAATCGTCAATGATTGTGATGCCATTCACTTGCGCCTTGACTTCCAGCCGCCGCTTTACGCTCTTGAAAGTCTTCAGCGCCGCGGCGATTTCTTCTTTCGAGATTCCATATGCTGCAGCGATCGCCGCAGCCGCTGTCGCGTTCCACACGTTATATTCGCCTGCCAGCGGGAACTTGAGATCGGCCCAGGGCTTGTCGCCGTACAATACCGACCACGTAGTTCGCTCCGGCTGTAACTTCAGGTTGGTGATTCGCCAATCGGAGCGCGCACCTGCGCCATATCGCTCGACAGGACAAAACGCCTTGCTCAAGCAGCGGTCGACGCTTGCATTCCCGATAGCCTCCCCGGCCACTCCATCAAAAGCGATAATCTTTCCGCGCCGCGGAATCAGATTCACCAGCCGTTTGAAAGCGGTTTCGACCGCTTCCAGATCTTTGTAGATATCCGCGTGGTCGAACTCCACCGATGTGAGAATTATTGTGTCGGGAAAATAATGCAGGAACTTGGGTCCCTTGTCGAAGAATGCCGTGTCGTACTCATCACCTTCAAGAATGAAATGCTTGCCCTGGCCGAGGTGAAAACTGGAGCCAAAATTTTCCGCAATGCCGCCAATCAAGAATGAAGGCTGCATTCCTGCCGTATGAAAAATCCACGCCAGCATCGAGGTTGTTGTGGTCTTCCCATGCGTCCCTGCGACCACCAGCACTTCTTTGCCGCGCAGAAACTCTTCCTGGAGTAACTGTGGCATTGAGCAAAATGGAATGCGTTCGTCGAGTAGTTGCTCAAGTTCAACGTTGCCGCGCGAAATCGCATTGCCCACCACAACCAGGTCGGGACGCGGCACCAGATTCCGCGGGTCAAAGGGCTGTGCAACCGGGATTCCAAGGTCCGCAAGAAAATCAGACATTGGAGGATAGGCCGCCGCATCCGAACCAGTCACGCGGAACCCGCGTTGCTTCAGCATTCCAGCCAGCGACGCCATCGCCGTCCCGCAAATGCCGATGAGATGAATGTGCTTGTCGCTCATGAATTTCTTCGCGCCCTTTGCGCATTGCTGTCGACGATGACTGATGAAGTCCGGATCACGCTATCACCGCCGCTTCCAAAATCTTCAAGCTCACCTTCGATCCGCTCACAGACAAAGCAGCCCGCACCCCGATCGGCAGAGTAATATTCCCAGCTGTCACATGCCCGGACCGCACCCCGTAAGCGACCGGAATTCCCAAGTCGCCAACCACCCGCAGAACGACTTCCTCTAGCGTATATCCTTGACTCGCAGTCTGCACACAATCGTTCATTTCGCCGAACACAATTCCCCGCACACCTGCAAACTTTCCCGCCAGCTTCAACTGCATCAGCATGCGATCGATCTGAAAGGGCTTGGCCGCGACGTCCTCAAGAAACAAAATCTTCTCCTCGGTCTCGACTTCGTATGGCGTGCCAAGCGAAGCTACGAGGATCGAAAGGCACCCTCCGTAAAGGATTCCTTCTGCGGCACCGTCGACTAAACCCGTGGCTGCAGGGCATGCGTTCGGATCGACTTCCCATGCGCCTGTGCTACTCAGCGATGCCTTCCATGAAGCTATGTCGACGCCATCCTCATGCGCCCAGTCTTTCGCCACCATCGGCCCGTGGAAGGTCACCAAACCCAAGGCGTCGGCAAGATAAGTGAGCAGGCAGGTGAGGTCGCTATATCCCACAAATATCTTGGGATGCGCCATGATCTTTTTCAAATCTAGCGCCGGCAATAGATAATTCGCGCCGTAACCGCCGCGCACGCAAACAATCGCCCGCACATCATCGCGGGCAAACATGTCTTCCAGTTCGCTCACCCGGCGCTCCACCGAACCGGCAAAGTAAAGATCCTGGTCGAGAATGGACTCGAAATAAAAGGGATGGTATCCAGCACGGCGCAAGGCCTCGCAGCCTGCCTCCAGACCGTCGCGCTTGATATTGCTGGCGGGAGCAACGATGCCGATCGTGTCTCCCACGCGGAGAGCGGGCGGTTTGATGCGCGGAGGTGAAGGTAAAAACATTCGGTTAGAAAACTTCAGAGTTCAACTCAGAAAAAACTCTCCCCGGCAAACTAGCTTCGCCGCTCCCCGCAAGAACACAAGATTCTCTGACTTGCGGACGGTCTGCATACCGCCCGGGGCATGCACTCGCACGGGCGATTCCGCCTTGCCCACGGCCATCGCCGTGACAGCCGCCGCGCATGAGCCCGTCCCCGAAGACTGCGTCTCGCCAACTCCACGTTCAAAAAAGCGGACGTTGATATCGTGCCTCCCGCCGATCACGACCATCTCAACGTTTACGCCGTGTTTAAACTCAGAGCTGCGCTGAATCTCGGCAGCCTTCCTCTGCCAGTCATCGGCAAATTCCGGCACAAACATCACATAATGCGGGTTCCCCATCGAAAGCGGAATTCCTCGCACTTCTTCCCCGGGAATCTTGACTGTAAGTTCCGCCTGTATCGCAGCTTCGCCCATCTCAACTTCAAATTCGTACTCGGACTCGTTGCGCGCGGTCAGGACGCAAGCCTTCAAACCAGCCCCTGTTTGTATCGTGATTCTTTCCTTCTCGCGTTCGGCGCAAATGTATGCGGCCACGCAGCGTGTTCCGTTACCCGAGATTTCCGCCTCGGAACCGTCGGCGTTAATCAGGCGAATCTCAGCGTCTGCCGCGGCGTGCTGATAGATCCACTCGACTCCATCCGCTCCCACACCCTCATGCCGGTCACACATGCGACGCGTCAGCGCGGCAAGGTCTGCGGGAACCGCGTTGTCGATTGCCAAAGATTCGACCAGTAGAAAATCGTTGCCGCATGCGCTGGCCTTCACAAAAGAAATTACCGGAGGCAAGCTCACTTCGATTCCACCGAAGCCAGGTGGCCCAGTACTGTCGACGTTTTCAGCTTCCTCAATTTCGTCAGTTCCCTTCGGCTGGCCGGATTTTATCACCGCTACGCGGAGTCTCTTTCCATGCAGCATTAACCCGCGTGATTACCGCGAGGCGCACGCTAGTGCCACCTCCTGACGAACTTCATTGCACTCATTGAGTCGGCCCCGGCGTTCGACCCTCGATTCGGCCTTGAGCTCGCCCTTGAAAGATGATCGCGGGCGGCTGTCCGGTCGTATGCAGTTCAACCAGGGCGGTCAGATGCCGCTCCCTCGCTGCCGTCCAAACAGGATCGCCCTCGAAACCCACCGCGTAATCCGCGTAGGTTGCGGGGTCCGCCAAGGCGCGCTCCCACAACCCGTTGGGATCGACTGGCCGCTTCCACACGCGGTGATTGCCCTCATAGATAATTCGCTTGAGATCAAATCCGGCCTGCTCCGCCGCACCAGAGTGCTGGCCCAGATACATCAGAATTGTCGAATTCGGAGGGAAGGTTTTGATCCAGTCCGCAACTTCGCGATCAAGCGCTGCGAGGCCGCGCATGTTGATCGCAGCCTCGCGATAGCAAATGGGGTCTGCCCGCCAGATTGAGCCATAACTCAAGGCTGCGAGTAATAGCGTTCCAAGCATGGTTGCCGCACCAGCCCAACGCCGCCAGGAATCCTGAACTCGCGGCAGTTTGGCTGCGGATCGAACGAGAAATGAAATCGCGATTGGCACAAAGACAGCGAATGCCGGAAGCAACTGCAGCCCATAACGCACGTTGTAGTTTGAAAACGGCCACCAATCCGGCACGAAGATCGGCACGCTCCCATAGGCGATCGACAGCGCATAAAACGGCACAGGAGCCCACAGCAGCAAGGCCAACCGTTGCCGGCGCTCAAACCACGCCACTGCGCTCCCCAGCAAGGCAAGAGCCAACCACAATATGCCCGGCCAACGCGAGTTACCGACATTGAGCTCCGCGGATTTCAGAAAGTACGAGCCCGCAGCAAACAAGTTTCCCTTCGCTGGATTCACTGTTGCCGTTTGCTGTTCGATTGCCTTCGCCGAGTAAGGACCATTCGCAAATTCCACCGGGTTCCGATAAACAATGGCGTTGTAGGCCAGCCAAAAAATCGGCGCGGCTGCGGCGAGCAAAATGAACCGCACAGCGGTGCCTCGCGAAGAAGAAATCGCCGCTTTCGACCTGCGGTCGTTACCCTCTTTCAGGAGTCGCGACTGCACCACTAAAACTCCCAGCCCTAAGACCGCGGCCAGGAACCAGCCGTCATATCGCGTCAAGCAAGCGCCGATCAAGCACAGACCGCACTTCGTCAGCGCCTTCGTGTTCCCTGCCGAGAACTCTGCAAAATGCACGACCGCCCAGACGAACAGTGCCAGATACAGCGACTCTCCCATCGCGGTCGCTTGCATGTAAATCAGATTCGGATTGGCCATGTAGAGGATGACTGCAGCCCACGCGGCGATCGGCGCAGTCCCGCCTGCTTCGTCGTGCTTCGAAATCGTCCGCACTAGCCGGAATATTCCGAGCACGCCGAGCACGAACCCAGCCATCGATGGAATGGAACCGCCGGCGCCCGTCTGCCACATGTACTTCGAAACGATGAACGGCATGATCAGCAAGTGGGGCAGCGGAAGCCACACTGTCCCTAGCTGCAATAGGCCCGGAGTTTTCGAATCGAACACACGGCGCGCGATGTTTATGTGCGCCACGGCATCGCCGTAGAGGAGCACGTCGCCATGCCGGTTGTAGAAGAGAAAGGAAAAGACCGAGACGAAAATTGCGAGCCATACCAGCCGCACCGTCTCGATTTCAGAATATGCCTTCGGGGGAAGGGCTCGCGGCTTCATTCGAGGTGGGTAAGATCGCGGAAGATCTGAAAACGCTCGTCGATTTCATCGCGAGTCAGAGACTGTAGGCGCTCGGTGCCGAAATTTTCCACGGCGAAGGACCCCATCACTCCCCCGTAGAACAGCGCCCGTTTCAATACTTCGCGACTCAGCTCAGGCTGCGATGCCAGATAACCCATAAACCCTCCGGCAAACGAATCGCCCGCTCCCGTGGGATCTTTTACCTCGTCGAGCGGCAGCGTTGGAGCCCGAAAGGGATGATGTCCAATGCCGAACGCGCCCTCACGAAAAAAAATCGTGGCACCATATTCGCCGTGCTTGATCACCAGCGCCTTTGGACCCATGGCCAGAACCTTCTTCGCCGCACGCGGCAGGTTTTTCTCGTTGGCGAGCATCTTGGTCTCGGTGTCGTTAATCAGCAGCACATCGACCAGCTTCAGGGTTTCGGCCAACTCTTTGCGCGCGCCCGTGATCCAGTAATTCATGGTGTCGCATCCGGTCAGGCGCACGCCGTTCATCTTTCGTCGGACCTCAGCCTGCAATGTCGGCTGAATATTCGCGAGGAATAGGAATTCCGTATCTTCGTACTCTTTGGGAATCCGCGGCTGAAATTTTTCAAACACATTCAGATCGGTGAAGGTCGTCCTGGCCTCGTTCAGATTTTCGGCATAAGAACCGCCCCAACGAAACGTTTTGCCAGCCGAGCGCTCGATGCCGCGAGTGTCGACCCCACGTTTCTTCAGAACCTCTTCGTGCTCCGCGGCGAAATCCTCACCCACGACCGCGACCACGCGCACCTGGGTGAAATAGCTCGCTGCTAGCGAGAAATAAGTCGCCGCTCCGCCTAGAATCCCCTTCACACTGCCCGAAGGCGACGCCACGTCGTCAAACGCAACCGACCCCACAACAACGATGCTCATTGTGAACGCATGCCTTTCGTCGGGTCAGGAGTGAAATATTTCGTGTCTGTAGAAGTCTTCCAAGCGTGAGACCCAAACCCGTGATTATACAAGAGCCTCAGTGGACTCTCCGCACCCCTCGTGTTTCAAGTTTTTGCAACCGCTACAATCTCCTTATGCGAGTGGCAAGTTTTCTTCAGATCGTCATTTTGGTTGGCGCGGCCCTTGGGCAAAGCACATTGAAGCAATCGCTGCTCGAACCCACGTCCGCCACCGTTCCCCTGACGCTCGATCACAACCGTATCCTCATTGACGTGGACGTAACGTCTTCCAATGGCGCGACGCAGCATGTTCACGCCTGGGTGGACAACGGCAATGCGGACCTCGAGATGTCACGGCGGTTCGCGGCGCTGCTAGGGCTTACGGTCATGTGCGGTGATAAAACCTGCTCCGCACCGCCGCCTGCAGCTCTAACCATCGGCACGATGAAAATTCCCCTGAGCGGCATTCAGGAAGTGAAGATTCCACTCAAACAAGAGAGTGGCGCGTCCGTCATGGCGCCGGGAGTGAACGCCGAAATCAACATCTCTTCGGCGGTCCTTCGCAACTACGACGTGCTGATCAGTTTTCCGGACCACAAGTTCACGATCGGCCAGCCGGGCAGCCTCAAATTCAATGGCGTGAAGAGCAAGATGCTAGTCAATGCAAGCAACGGTATCATCGAGATCCCCAGCGAGATCGACAACAAGAAATACAACCTTGGCCTCGATGTGGGCTCGTCCATCAGCTTTCTTTCGGCCGAATTATTCGACAAGCTTTCTGCGGCTCACCCCGGCTGGCCGCACATGACGGGTGCCGTTGGTCCCGCAAATATGTGGGGAGCGGGTGTTGAAGCGAAGTGGAACGTGCTACGCATCGAACGGGTTCAATACGGCCCGCTCTTCCTCAGCGGCGCTCCGGTTGTAAGTCTTCCGCAAGAGACGCTGGAGTTTTTTGAAAAACGGGCTGGTGTTTCTACCGTTGGGGTGCTTGGCTCCGAAGCTCTTTTGAACTACCGCGTCGGACTCGATTACGCGCACTCGACAGCATACTTCGATATTGGCCGCACCTTTAATTTTCCGGACTTTGACGTGATTGGCCTTATTCTCCGGCCGGAAGATGATGGCCGCTTCACGATCCTCGGCGCTGCCGACTTCGACGGCAAAGCGTCAGTCCCCGAAGTTCAAGAGGGCGATCATCTTGTCGGCGTCGATGGCACGCCGGTGCAAGGCTCGACCATGGGCCAGGTGTGGTTGATGCTGGGCGGAGCGGCGGGCCAAGAACGCACATTGACGATTAAGCGAAGCGGAGAACAGTTTACAGTGAGCGCCAAAGTGCAGCATTTCCTAGGAGAAGTCGAAGACGATTCCGACTCGAAGAGAAAATCGCATAAGAATTAACGGGTGACTTACTCCGCGGCCTTCGTGCCCTCAATATTTCGAGCAGTTTATTTCCCGAACACTTCTTTCTCCAGAGCCTCAGTTGTAGCTGCATCGAGACTCTCGCTCACGAACACAGTATCACCCTGCTGTTCAATCACGACTGGGCCTTCGTCGGTGGTCCAGGTGTGGCGACCTTGCAGCAGGTCGATCTTGTATTTGGAGTGCCGCTCCTCAGAATCGTGCGATGAGGGCTTGCCAACTTCCTCCGCTTTTTTGTAGCGCTGCCCTAGCGACCGCGCATAAATCTCGGCGAACTCCGCGGCTTTCTCGCCACTCGACCAGCGCGACACATAAAGCACTGCCAGCGGAGCGTCCGGGTTATTCTTCGGTCGAGCGGCATAGTAATAACCGCCTCGCCACTCCGGATAAAGGCGCTCGGAAAGCTTCTTCCCCGCGTATTGTTCGATCAGCACCGCGATGTCGAATTCGCCCATTGCTCCGATATCGAACTTGACGTAGTCCTTGAAGTCACGTTTGAATTCCGGCACATGCATGGGCTCGATCTTTTCGCTCGACATGTACGTTTCCGGCTGCATAATCTGCCGCGTGGTGTGCGGAGGATTCGCCAGAACATCGGCATAAGCTTTTTCCCTCCCGCCCTTCTCCATCAACTTCACCACGAACTTCATGCCATAGCTGTATGGAAACGTCAGCGACTCGCGAAGAAAGATCGGAGCATCTTTAAACACGGTCGAATCGTCGGTGCCGTTCGCCATCTGCGCTTCCATCGCGTCTACCAGCTCCGGCGAATCGACAATTGATTTCCCTACCGGGGCCAGTTCGTACTCCAGCATCATGGCCTCTGCCTGCCCCTCGATGACGGCTTCGCGCGCGTTGTCGACCTCGTCATTCTCGATGTCCTCGGGCGTAGGATCTTTCTTGATCTCGCCCAAGTCCTTTTCGCCCTTCTTCATCCACTTGTCTAGGCCAATCGACTGATCCTGCAGCGCGTGTGTCAACTCGTGCGCCATTACCGGCTCCTGTTCTTCCATGGGAACCCAATCCAGGAGATTCACGGTCTTCGTCTTCGGATCGTAGTATCCAGCCACCTGCTCGCGGAGCAGCGCCACCAGCAGCTTCTCCAGATCGTAATCGCGCGGCAGCAGCCCAAACTTTTTCAGCACCAGCGACGACCGCTGCAGTCGCTTTACGTCCTCGTCTTTCATGTGCTTCGTGAGATATCCGACCACTTCGTCACGGCTGGTTAACTTGCGCTTAACCTCTTTCTTGATCGGCAGTCCAGTGTGCTTGCTATCAAAAGCCAAAATCTCATCGACCGAGTGAAATAGCTCCTCGGCCTCGCGGGGAGTGATCTTGACCTCTTCTTTGGGAGCTTGCGCAGGAGATGACTTTGTGGGATGGGCATTGCCTTCGGCTCCGCTCGGGGCGGGCTTGTCCGTCTGGCCGGGATTTTGATTCTGATTTTGTTGTGTCTGTATGGGGGGCGCGGCTTGGTTTTGTGCCTGTGGCCAAACAACGTGGTTCAGCACAAGCAGCAGTACGACCGCGAATAGCGCCCTCACAAGCTTCTTACTCAGCAGCTTGACGGTATCCATTAGGAACGAGTGTACCCTCTTTCCTTATACTTTCTTCAAGGCCGCGAACAATGACAACTAATACGCCAATCAATCTCTGGGATTCTCCGGACCACGCCCGCGACTATTTAGGACGCGCTGATTCCATCCTGCACCGCAGCGAAGGCGAATCGACTTTGCTGGAGTTTCTTCCGAAAGCTCCACACCGCATTCTTGACCTCGGCACTGGCGATGGCCGGCTGCTGGCGTTAGTCAAATCAGCGTTGGCTGAGCGCGAAACCGCGGGGGATCGCTATGCCAAGGTGGAAGCTGTAGCCGTTGATTTCTCTCCGACCATGCTCGAAGCCGTTCGCAAACGTTTCGCGGGAGATTCTTCCGTCACCATCGTCGCCCACAACCTCGATCACGCTCTTCCCGCGCTCGGTAAATTCGATGCGGTCGTCTCCTGCTTCGCGATTCATCATCTCGTGCACCAACGCAAGCGCGCGCTTTATGCCGAGATTTACGGTCTGCTGAACCCCGGTGCCGTCTTCTGCAACTTAGAACACGTAACCTCGCCAACAGCGCGGCTCCATGAAGAATTCCTGCATTGCCTAGGACTAACGGCGAAAACCGAAGATCCCTCGAACAAGCTGCTAGACCTCCAGACACAGTTGCAGTGGCTGCGCGAGATTGGATTTGTTGATGTGGATTGCCACTGGAAGTGGCGGGAATTGGCGCTGCTGGTGGGCAGAAAAATCTAGTGGGTCGATCACCCATCAATTACGAGCAGGCGCAACTGCAAAGAGATCCCACGAAACGATGTTAAAATTGCTCCCGCGCTAAGCCCTACCGCCTTCGTCGATGGGAGGTTTCGACCATGTTCCACCCCGTTCATCACTTTACTCGGCACACAAAAGCCTATGGGTCGGTTACGGCTTTATTCCTATTGGCCTTCACAGTCGTCTCCGTTTCGGCGCAGGCTGCACCCGCCGCGCCCAAACGCTTGCTGGGCTATTACACGGCGTGGTCCAAATACAACACTCCACCGTACTCGGCGGAACAGATTCCCTATGCAAAGCTCACTCACATCGCGCACGCCTTCCTGCTGCTTGGCCCAAAGGACGATGGCGCGATTCAGATTCCCGCCGGAACCTTAGAACCCGCTCTGATCAACAAGGCGCACGCGGCCGGCGTGAAGGTTCTGATTTCGATTGGCGGGGGCGATGGCATCGAAGGCCCGCGCTTCAACAGAGTGGCCGACTCGGAAGCCTCGCGCCAAAACTTCGTGAAGAATGTTCACAGCTTTCTGGTCAAGTACGGCTACGACGGCGTCGATATCGATTGGGAGATACCCAACGTCCGCGACCGCGCCAACTGCACCACGCTCATGCAGGAGTTGCGCGATGAACTGCCTTCCCCCTGGCTGATTTCCATGGCCACGCCTTCCGATCCGCGCAGCTGGGGGGCAGGCTTCGACATTCCCGCGCTTGCGCCGCTCGTCGACTTCATGAACGTCATGACCTACGACTACTACGGAACCTGGTCGGGCGCCACCGGCCACGTTTCGCCCTTGTTCCAAAGTCCGGACGATCCTGAGCAGGTCGGCAGTGTCGAGACCTCTATGCAGCTTTATGCAAACCAGTACGGCGTGCCGCTGTCGCAACTTAATATCGGAATGCCCTTCTACGGCTACGAATGGGATGGCACCGACCAACTCTGGGCACTGTGCAGCACCTGCGCAGCCTCCTCGCCAAACTATGCGCCGTATATCAAAGATCTGGTTAACCAGCAGGGCTGGACGCGAAACTTCGACACCGCCGCCGTCGCTCCTTACCTCACTAACCCAGATATTCAGAGCTTGAACGAACCCGGCTTTATCACCTACGATGATGAGAGCACCACCGCGCGCAAGACCACTTACATCATGCAAAAGCGCGGTTTCGGCGGGGTTTTCATGTGGGAATTGAGCGGGGACTACGACGGGCAGAATCAGAGCCTCTTAGAAGCCATGTACAACGCATGGAAGGGATCGCAATAGGTGATGGGCAAGATTGTCATCCTGAGCGTAGCGGGAAATGCGCGAAGCGCATTCCCGCGAAGTCGAAGGACCCCTGCACGCTCATTACTATTTCCAGTGCTTCAGGGAATCCCCGCAGATCTCTAAAGCACTGAGCCAAATTGCCACGGGGAGAATTCCCCGATTCGACCGTGGTGCCACGTGAACTTACAGGGGTCCTTCGACTGCGGGAATCGATTCGCATTCGCGAATCGATTCCCTCCGCTCAGGATGACAAGGCTTGAGAGCTAACATAATTCGCGACCCACTCTCCTACTTCCCTTGTCCCCAATGTTCCGCCGATATCCTGCGTAGTTTTCTTCTGCTGTACTGCTTGAAGCACCGCCGCTTCAATCTCGTCGGCTTCGCGTGTTAACCCGAGATGCCGCAGCATCATGGCTGCGGTCAGAATCGCGCCAAATGGGTTTGCGATGTTTTTTCCGGCGATCGGCGGGGCCGAACCGTGTACGGGCTCAAACATCGAGGTTTTTCCCGGATGAATATTTCCGCTGGCCGCCATGCCTAAGCCGCCCTGCAGTCCGGCGGCGAGGTCGGTGATGATGTCGCCGAACATGTTATTGGTCACGATCACGTCGAACGGCCGTGGATCCCGCACCATTTGCATGCAGAGGGCATCCACGTACATGTGCTGCGTCGCGATCTGCGGGAACTCGCCGCTGACTTCCTTGAAGACGCGCTGCCACAGGCCGCCGGCGTGGGTCATGGCATTCGACTTGTCGCACATCAAGACGCGGTTGCGCGGAGAGCCATCGAGCTTGGTGTGTCGCTCGCAATACTCGAATGCGTAACGGATGATGCGCTCGACGCCCTTGCGCGTGTTGATGTCTTCCTGAATCGCGATCTCATCCGGCGTATCCTTTTTGAAGACTCCGCCGGCGTCGGTGTAAACACCTTCGGTATTTTCGCGGATGACGACGAAGTCCACATCCTTCGGCTCGACGCCTTTCAGGGGGCATAGATCCGTGGCGAGCAGGCGCACGGGCCGTACGTTGGCGTAAAGATCCATCTTGAAGCGCATGCCGAGAAGAATTTCTTTGGCATGGATGTTGGTCTTCACGCGGGGGTCGCCGAAGGCTCCGGCAAAGACCGCGTCGAAGTTGCGACCCAGCATGGCGAAGCCGTCGGGCGGGACGGTCATGCCATCGCGAAGATAGCGGTCGGCACCCCAATCGAATTCGCTGAGCTCGACGTCGGCTCCCGAGGCCCGAATGACTTTTAGGGCCTGGGGAATTACCTCCTGGCCGATCCCGTCGCCGGGAATGACAGCAATGCGCTTCCTGGAAGGCTTTTGCGAGTCCACGGCAGAAAAGCTATCACAGTACGAACAGAATGAGTAAGAGCCTCTTGGAGATCGGCGGGCTGAATGAATCGTGAGCCCGTTCGCTATAATCAATACTTCGATGGGATTTACAGCACTCCAGGACGCACTGCGTGGGCAAACGGGGAATCAAGCCACTTCTTTAAGCGTCGCCGACTATCGCGGGGCCGAGACGGCTGCTGGATTTACGGACCCTCAGCGGGAATACGCTGCCCTGCTGAACGGCTGTGGCGTCTACGACCTCGGCTTCCGGACCAGGCTGTCGCTCACCGGCGGCGACCGAGTACGGTGGATGAACGGCATGGTCACGAATAACATTCGCGATCTAGCCGTCGGCCATGGAGTCTATGCCTTCCTACTCAATCCCCAGGGACGCATCCTTGGCGACATGGTCGTGTACAACCAGGGTGAAGCGCTGGTTGTCGAAACCGATCGCAGCCAGGTTGAAAAAATCGTAGCCACGTTCGACCATTACATCATCATGGACGACGTCAACGTCGAGAACCTAGGCGAGAAATGGACCGCTCTGGGACTCTCGGGGCCAAAGTCGCGCGCGCTGCTAAATGCGGCAGGGATTAAAACTCCTGAAATGCAGCCGTTGGAGATGATGACTCCGCAGTGCGTGTGCGACTGCGATTGCGTGGAATGCAAGGTCGTGCGCGGCGAGGATTCGCAGTGTGAATCCTACGAAGTGTGGCTCGCTCCGAAGGATGTTTACAAGACGTGGCAGGCGCTAGTTAGTTCTGGGGCAACTCCGGTGGGCAGCGAGGCACTGGAAATGCAGCGCATCGTAGCCGGCATCCCGCTCTATGGAGTAGATATTCGCGAACGCGACCTGCCGCAGGAGACTGAGCAGATGCGCGCGCTCAATTTCAACAAGGGCTGTTATGTAGGGCAGGAGATTGTCGAGCGTATTCGCTCGCGCGGCAACGTGCATCGCAAGTTCACCGGTTTTTTGGTAGATGGCACGGCGGCAATCGCAGCTGGCGAAAAAATC
>JBAPOI010000334.1:0-8807 GCA_049279555.1 Candidatus Sulfotelmatobacter sp. | reverse complement strand
GTGGATTACTCGCCGGGTCAGAACTATTTGCTGGAGCTTAAACTCGCAGCTATTCGCTCTCTCCCCTATGATGATTTGCTTGCCTTTTTCGGGGTTGATGAGTCGAACCAGCGATGGGAGATATTTGAATCGCTGGCCGGACAAATATCCGGCCCCGCAGCCTCTTACTTCCGCCGCCACCCAAAGGCAATCAAGACCGGGGTCCTTTTTTCGGGACGTCATGAGCGCTTCTACTTGCAAGTAGTAGCTCCGTTCACGCATCTTCTTTTCGGGCGCAAGTTGCGACGGTTGTTCAGCGCGCAAAGCATAGAAGAGCAGCGGCAGATTTACCGAGAGCAAGTTGCCGGGAAACTGTGGCGCTGGATCATACGGCAGGGCTTTTCGGAATCCAATCTTCGACGGATCCTTAACCACATCGAGATCGACGTTCCCTCGGTGGGCGATTATCTGCTGGAGCGGCTGGATCACACGTTTTCACACCACTTGGCCGGAAAAAACCACTGGGTGAGCTTCATGATCAATGGGAAGTATCCTGATCGAAGGTGCATGGCGCATTTTCTGTTGCGTGAAAGTTACGAAGCTATCCGGCAGGCCACGACAATCCTGACCTCGGTCACCGATAATCTTATTGAATACCTAAAGCGTCTGCCGGACAGGTCTGTTGACAAGTTTTCCTTGTCTGACGTGACCAGCTGCATCGACAAGGCGGAATTCAACGCCCTGCTGGACCAGGTATTCCGGACAGGCAAGCCAGGTGCGCGAATATGCTATAGAAACTTTCTCGCAAAGTATTCCATTCCCAGGTACGACAACAGGATTATCCGGGACGACGCCCTGGCGTCAGAGTTGGACCGCGATGACTTAGCCTTCGCTTATACCTTTGAAGTGGCAACCCTCACCGGAATACAGGAACCCGCTGTCGTTGCTCCATCCCTAGCGCAGCTCACCAGATGAAGTGAGGACCCAACCGTGAATACTTCGCAGCATACCGAACGCGTCTGCGCAACGGTCATGGATGCCGTCTACGACCATGCTGACCGTTGCGGCGAGCAAATCATCTACGGGTACGTTAGAGTGTTTCGAAGCAAAGGTTTCTCGGAACGACAGAAGAAGTGCTCCCGTGACGAAATTCGGACGTCGTACGACCGGCAATTCTCGCGAAAGATCTCTCCGGAACTGGCTGACCTGCTATTGAGTCTCGACGGGGAGAGGCCGCTCGCGGATTTATTGGGCTGCGGCCAGGCTGTCCATAGAGCCCCCCCCGGACTTCTACCCGATCTGCAACAGCTGTGGGCCGAGCGTTTGATCATTTTGCGCGCGCCTGCGCAGGAGGTAAATGCGTGACGGCCAGCGTTCAGATCCCTGGAATCAACTCCGCCCCGCCGGATCCGGAGCGGTATCGGGAGCAGATGAGCACCGTTTGCGCCGCCCTCGAAGCGGCGATGCTCAGCCGCGACTTCACCGAGTTCTACCGGTTGTTTCGATCGAACGATCTGCCCTTCATGCCGGCCGCCTACCAGCAGGATGCCACCGGTCTGTTTCACCTCTGCTTTGAATTTCTGCACCGCTTGGGCAGCGTCTCCCCGGCCACGGCTCTCGCTATTGAGAATCACCTTTATGTAACATCGGCCATCGCGACGTTTCCTATTACCGATGCCGCCCTGAACCGCAGACGCAACGCGCTGGTTGATTTGATCGTTCAGCGCCGGATGCTCGTCGCGAATACGAACTCCAAGGTGCATACCGACAAACTGGGGGACATAGGCACCCGGGCCAGGAGGGACCTTTTGGGTTTCCGCATCAGAGGCAAGGCCTCCTACACTTCACTCTCGACCCAGGGAGATTTGCTGGTATTTCTTACGGAAATCGAGGGTGAGGGCCGCGCCCTCTTCGCCCTTCCCATGCAAAAGAATCCTGACATCGAGATCGGGGCCTATCTGTTCCCATCGGCCATGCTCGATTCGGACACCCGGCAGATCACCTTCCACGATTTGGTGGCGCCTGAGGAGAGTCTGCTCGCTGGCGGCAGGGATCAAGATATCGCCTTGCTTGTCAGTTTCGAAATGGTTTGGCATCAGCTTTTGATTCCGTCTCTCTATCTCGGCGCCGCTGCTCGGGCCATCGAAGAAGCAAGGCAGTTTCTCTGTGCGACGCGCAGCAGGGATGACCGGCCATTGGCCGAACTCGATGGGATGGTGATCGATATCGGACGGCTGGTGATTGAATACCGCGGGGCATGCTCGGCTGTGTGGAGAGCGGGAGAAGCCTTGGGCCAGGTGAAGTGCCTGCCACGGGACGCCGCTCTTTTGGAGAAGGCGGCGGACTTGGCCAGCGCGGCGAAGTATATCGGCGCCAGAACTGCGGAAGCAGTGGTTACGGCTGCGCGCCGAATTCTGGGCGCACGCTGCTTTTCTGGCGGCCATCCCCTTGAAAGGCTTTCCCAGGAAATCATGTTTGCCTCTCTGGGGCCTGAGGTTAGCGCAGTCATCGAGCGCCGCGCAGGCAGACAAGCGCTTCAACAGCGGTCTTTCCTGGATTCGTGCTGGTAGCGATTTGGCAGTCGGCGCGAATGCTTTGTATCGGGTTCAGTGGTGGGTTGAACCAGGTTCATGAAAATCCATGGGAGATTCCCCGAGCCTTTGCGCACGATGGCGCTGCTGTTCTCGTCGAAGATTGGTGAGGTCGTAGCCGCAATTGAAGAGGAACGCCTCAACCGGATTAGTACTTCAACAAGTTTCCGGTGCATTCTTTGCGCTTCTGGTGTGAACAATCGGTTGTTTACTTTCGTGCGTCGGAGACAGTCAGAGCGCCTCTCCAAGTCATGGACAACCTGGGCAGGCGGGGGCATTCAGTTCCATTTGGTCCCTGGGAACCACTTCACAATGCTCCGGCGGCCCTATGTGCGTATCATCGCCGAAGCATTGAAGCGCCGTATCGCAATGGCAGGCGGGCAACAGCAACGCGCCTTCGCTGCCAGTTCAGAAGTTAGAGTGCAGTGATCTGAAAGGAGTAAAATTCCGGAGATTTCTTCCACGGAGTCGTTAAGAGATTAACGGCGGAGGGCAAAATCATGGATGCACTGCTCACGAATGTCCGATACAGCATCCGCATGCTGTTGAAAAAGCCAGGGCTTACCGCAGTCATTTTAATTACCCTGGCTCTTGGTATCGGGGCCAATACAACGATCTTCTCGGTGGTCTACCCGGCACTTCTCGCGCCACTTCCTTATCCACAACCAGAACGGCTCTTTACGCTGGCGGAGAACCGTCCCCAAAAAGGCTGCTGTTTTTTCACCTCTTCCTATCCTGACTATCTCGATTGGAAACGGACCGCAAAGAGCTTTCAGTCCATCGCTGGTTTTTCCCCGGAGTTTTTTAATCTGGCAGGAATGGGAGAGTCCAGAGGAATTCGTGCCACTCAGGTCTCGACGAATTTTTTCGCAACTCTAGGTGTGAGACCGATGCTAGGCCGTGATTTTGCCGACGGTGAAGACCTACCTGATACTTCTGGTCCTACTGTGGCGATTTTAAGTTACGGTTTTTGGCAAAGCGACTTTGGTCGCGACCCGAATGTCATTGGTAGTAAGATTCGTCTGGACTCGAGACTGGTTACCATCATAGGAGTAATGCCCAAGGAGTTTGAATTTGGTCCCGCCCTGTCCCCGGCTCTCTGGGTGCCGTTCCATCTAGACGAGTATTCCACCACGGCTCGAAACGCTCGTTGGATGCAAGCGATTGGTCGCCTTGCTCCGGGTATCGCCGAAACCAAGGCCCGCGAGGAAATGAATGTCATTACTGCCGGACTGGTGAAGGAATATCCAAAGGCGAATCCTAACATCTACTTCACCATGGGGACTTTGCGTGAGAGGATCATCGGCAATGTCCGTCCTTTGATGGTTGTCCTCTTCGGTGCTGTAGGCTTTGTCTTGTTGATCGCATGCGCCAATATTGCGAATCTTCTGATGACAAGATCCATCGACCGGCGGAAAGAATTTGCTATCCGGACAGCCTTGGGTGCGAACCGTAGTCATCTCCTTTCTCAATTGTTCACCGAGAGCCTGATGCTCGCGCTGCTTGGCGCTGTGATTGGTCTTGTTGCCTCCCATTGGGGCGTCCGCTTCCTGGTTTCCGCCATCCCGGATTCCCTTCTTCAGTCGATGCCATATTTGCGCCATGCCGGAATATCGCTGCCCGTGCTGCTCTTTCTCTGTGGGGTTACGCTTTTTATCGGAATCGTGTTCGGACTTGTTCCCGGTCTGACGGTCGTTGACTCGCGCATCAGCGAAGTGCTGAAGGACGAAACCCGCGGCGGGACTGGGGGAACTCAATCGCGTCTTCGTGACCTGTTGGCAGCTGGCGAGATTGCGATTTCTCTGGTGTTGCTCGTGGGAGCTGGATTGATGCTGCAAAGCCTTCACGCCCTCCGCCATCAAGATCCGGGTTTCGATTCGCACAATGTGCTCACTTTTGAAGTCTCTCTCCCGGCCACCTCCTATCCGGTAGGCGAGAAGTGGCCCTATGACAATCCCACGGGGCGGTTGTTCACGCAGACGTTCCTCGAACACCTCCGCAATTTGTCAGGTGTGCAAGGTGCGGCGGCTACGAGCTACCTGCCGATTAGTGGAAACCTTACAGGCAACCGCTTTGTCATCGAAGGCAAGCCCACCGCTCCTGGTCAGGAGGATCAATGCCCGACTCGCGCCATCAGTGCCGGTTATTTTGAGGTAATGAAAATTCGCCTGCATACGGGACGTTTTTTTACCCCGTCCGATACTCACGATACGCTGCCCATTGTGATCGTGAACCAGGCTTTTGCGAAACGCTATTTCGATTCCAGCGAGGATCCAGTTGGTCGGGCTCTGCGCTTTACGTTTGATCCCAATGATCCCGTTCGTAAAATCGTCGGAATAGTCGGCGATGTTGCCGAAGATGAACTCGCACTGCCATCGCCGCCGATAATTTACTACCCCGATCAGCAGAGGCTGCCAGTCTCTACTATCAGCTATGTGCTTCGGACTGAAACTGATCCAACAGCATTTATTGGTGCAGCACGCAATGCTCTGTCGCAGATGGATCCGCAGCTTGCGATGGTCAGACCGCAGTCTTTGGAGCAGGTTGCGGATCAATCGCGAGCGGTTTTCATGCGGCGCTATCCTTCTTATCTGATCGGCGGCTTTGCCAGTCTGGCCTTGCTCCTCGCGGTTGTTGGTTTATATGGGTTGACTTCGTATACGGTACTTCAACGGACACGAGAGATCGGCATCCGCATGGCGATAGGAGCCCAGCCCGGCGATATCTTAAAGCTCATACTCAATCAGGGAATCAGGGTGGCCCTTGTCGGAGTTGCCGCTGGTGTTTTGGCGGGACTAGGACTCACGCGACTAATGGCGAGCCTGCTGTTTGGAATAAATGCCAGCGACTGGCTCACATTCACGAGTGTCGCTTTAGTCCTGGTGCTGGTCGCCGCCGTGGCATCCTCTATTCCCGCCCGGCGCGCCGCCAGGATCGATCCGCTGACTGCCCTCCGCTACGAGTAAACAGGCTGCGGGAAAAACTCGCTAACTAAGCTACGGCCTAGATTGTGGAAGAGCCGCCTTTTGGCTGTCCTGTTCCATGACACTCTCGACAAAACGTTCCGGGACATCCTTTACACTCCGGGCCGCGGGCGGAGGCCATCTTACAAAATGAACTTTACAGAAGTTTGGGAGTGTCTCAGCAGTGACGAACTGGCGGCTTTTTTCCCGGGGTCGCCACCAAGTCAGCAGCGCGGTCATAGGACATTACCGACGAGTACATTATCTGGATACAGCGCGGTGATACGCTAACCTTCTTAGATCGAGCATGTCGCCGATCCTGTCTTCTCTTTAGCGGAAATCAGCCGTAGTATGAAACCGGGAGGCCTGTTGTTTATGGCGACGGTTATTGACTGCAACCATATGGACCATCTCACCAATTTTGAAAGCAGCGCAGAAGTGGTGAACTTGCTGCAAGCTGCGGGATTTATAGTGGTGGATTCCATGGAATATGTCGCCAGCAGGGAAATCAAGGATTGCTGGGACAAAGCGATCGGCCTTGCCTATGTTTGCCAAAGGTCCCAAGGCATTCCAATGACGCGGCACAGGCCGTTCTTGGTTAGGCGGCCTTCCTCAGTTTTAGTTACACCTTCTGTTCGTCATTTATCAACACTTCCCTATTCTCCATCGGCGTAGTGCCGATAGCCGCTCTAGGACCGCTCTTGGGGCTCTCCAGGCCCAATCCTCGTTTCACCGGATTGCGATGCATCAAGCGCAGCCTCTCGACACACTCTGACGGTCGTTCCTGGATGGTTTTCCAGTTGCCCGTCTCCACCGCATTATGCGATTTGTCGATCACAAGCACGGAGGCGCCTAGGCTCAGAGCGTCCATCGTGGCGTCAGTCAAGGCGATGATGCCAAGTCGAAATTGACTTGCATCCAGGCGCCGACGCACAACCGCAGGCACTCGCAGCTCTTCTGCACTCTAGAGCACTAAGCTGATTTTGCTTTGAAAGGTCGGGGAAAACGGTCGATCCATATTGGTGAAAGACCTCGGTTTAGCGGCCTCGCCGGATTTAGTCGGCACCTGTCGGGGACTCTTCCAATCTCAATAGGTTTACCCGGAGTGCTCTCGCAATGAATAACTATTCCCTCTACCTCTGTAAACAATCGGTTGTTTACTTTCGTGCGTCGGAGACGTCAGAGCGCCTCTCCAAGTCATCGACAACCTGAAGCAGGCGGGCGGGGCATTCAGTCTCATTTCGATCCCTGGGAACCACTTCACAATGCTCCGGTGCACGTCGTCGCGGTGTTAGAGAGTCATATGTTTATGGTAGGGGGACCACAGCGATGGGCCTCCGCTGCGAGAGCGAAAATAAACTCCCGTGAGTTGACTGCCATCGAAAGTCGGCACGACCGCGCAAATCAGTCCTTTCTTAAGAACGATGCGCACAATGAATTTCGAATGCGCGTTGCTGTGTCATTTGGCTCGTGCCGGAAATGAAATATGAATAATGGCCACAAAATCGCGCAACCCATTTGGGGCATTCTGGGTGGCATGGGACCACTTGCTTCAGCTGAGTTCCTCACCACCATTTACAAGCTCAGTCTGGGGCGAACAGAACAAAACATGCCAAGACTGTATTTGGTTTCCGATCCTACGGTCCCAGATAGAACGAAAGCTATTTTGAACGGTGAATACGACAACATATTGCGCTCTTTGGAATACCTGATGAAACGATTGTGGTCCATGCATGTAGACCATATCGTTGTTCCCTGCGTCACAGCACATTTCTTTTTCCCCTATCTGGCCTTGCCTGATGAGATCACCTCTCGTCTTGTATCTCTTTTGGATGTCATTTTCGACTCGGTACTCGCAGATCGACGTAGATATCTCTTGTTATGCACGTCTGGGACCCGAAAAGCACGCATTTTTCAGTCTGACCGCCGCTGGAAGGAAGTGTGCCGCCGTGAGTTGATTATTCTTCCAAACGTCGCTGACCAGGAGAAGATTCACAAATATTTGTATGACGTGAAAAAGACTTGGCGCTCGGGAGACACTCGACTGTTAAACGGGCTGGCAGAGAAGTACAAAGCAGATGGTTTTATCGCCGGATGCACGGAACTTCATCTTCATGTCAGAGAGTTGATTTCCAGTGGCATACAGATTATTGATCCACTCTCATTGTTAGCTCAGCGAATCGCCGAGTCTAGTTTTAATCGGGTAACGCCAGGGCGCATGCAGGGGTGGCCGGGCCGAACTGGTTGATTGCAGGGGAAGCTGCGTCGCTGGTCGACTCATCACGGCTAACAGAGTTACGGCAGTATTAGAGACATGCGGCGGAAGCGACATCGCTGATCCTGGAGTGTCGGAAGGGGAGAGAAGTGCCCGCTTTGTGAAGAGCTCTGTAAAGTAGCCGAATCCTGAAATTCGCGAAATTCTTAAACAGCGGAATCGAGAGAATCGTTGCGAGCCAAACGTGAGAAATCGCGTTGGAGCTAAGACAGGCGGAACGGGTCTATACGAGTCCGGCCTGGACAATGAATCTGGTTTACAACTGCCTCAGACCGCGAGGCGTGGATTCCACGTTTCTCTTTATTCCGTGATCTGCTTCTTTCGATGCGGCGCATGACCGAATCTTCGGCTTGTGAGCGCATTGCATTCACCTGACGCACTTATTGAAACCGGACTGCGGATGTGGCCTTCGGAGAAAGCCTGGACCGGTGACTGCCTTCGTTACTAAGCGGTCCGTTCTCCGCAGGCCCGGTTTGTTAGAAACAATCGCGAAAGACGGGGTGTTGGCGCGTATTCCGGGGGAGAGAGCGGCGGGTTACTCTGCAGTTCAGACTGTATGGCGGAGCGCGCAGTCTCGCGCTAACCTTTCTCCCGCGAGAATTCCCTGCTAACAGGGAAAATAACAGGGAGTTTGTGAGATTTTGCCCTCTAAAACCGCATTCTTTCTCGCTAAGTCACACATTTGGCAGGAGAAGTAGCCGCTGCAGGCGTAAATCGGAACAGGGAATTATCAGGGACGTAACAGGAAGGTATCAGGGAATTTTGTTGCAGGGAGTTTTTCGGAGAGCATGGAGAGACGGATCGCGGCCCGCCGAGCAAGCTGGACACATTGCCGCTTACCCCGAATGGCAAAGTAGACCGCAAGGCTCTCCTCGAACTGGAGAGCAAAAAGGCAATGGAGACTGGCAGTCTGACGTTGACCGCCACGGAAGAATTAATCGCGGGCGTTTGGTCGAGTCTGTTGGGCAAGTCAGAGATTGGACGCGCCGATAACTTCTT
>JBAPOI010000333.1:0-8309 GCA_049279555.1 Candidatus Sulfotelmatobacter sp. | reverse complement strand
GCGAATCGGGTGCGCTGTTGCTGATGGCGAGCGATCCGGTGATGGCTCCTGGGGCCGACGGTGTGAAGGTGACATTCACGCTGCAGGATCCGCCAGCTTTCAATAACGAGCCGCAGGTATTTCCGCTGATCGCAAAATTTCCCGTCGCTGCAATCGAATTGATGGTCACAGCCGCCGCACTCGTGTTCTTGAACTTGACGGATTTTGCGGAGCTCGTCGTGTTGACAATCTGTGGGTTAAAAGCAACGCTGAGCGGTGAAGGCGTCACGATAGGGCTGTTGGCCACGGTGAATGGCAGTGCTGCAAAGGCGGCACAACTTGCGCCGCTGGGGAAGCTATCGACCCAAACCTGAAAGGCCCCCGGCGTCGTGATCTGCGAGGCTGTGACGCTTACGCTGAGCTGCGTGCTGCTGATGTACTTCACAACCGGGAACGTTCCGTTCACCGAGACCACCGAACCTGGACTAAACCCTGTTCCGTTGAGCGTCAGCGTAAAACTGGGGCTGCCCAAAATCGCCGCGGCTGGGCTGAGGCTGGTGAGAGTAAGCGGCGTCGCAACTGTGTTGTAGTCGGCGGTCACCAGAACTTCGTCGGTGACGGTGAGCGGTTGAGAGGTCGAGGTTCCGGTGAGATCGTAATTCCATCCGGTGAAGAGCCAGCCGGAATTGGGTGTTTCGGTGAAGGTGAGCGGGTCTCCGGAGGGATAAAAACCGTCCCCGGTTGGCGAGCCCGGGCTGACGTTGATCGTTCCTGCGCAGGATTCGTTGGCGTAGTCGGTGACATAGTACTGCGGCGTAAAGTTTGCCGTGTAGGTGGCACTGACCGCGGGCAGCGTAATGCTGTCGGTAGTCGTGGTAGTGCCGTCGCTCCAACTGTTGAAAGCGTAGCGGGTGTTCGAGCTGTACGGGTAGATGGGATTATCGACGCTCAGCGTGTGCACGCTGCCGGAGGTCCAGGAAGGATCATAGAAAGAAGAGAAGTTCTTCGGCGCATAGGCGAAGCCGCCGTCGCCATAAATATAAAGATTCGAGCTGAAGGGGTTCGGCGCGACGTTCACCGTGTAGACGGGGTTCGGGGAAAATTCGGCAGTGGTATTCACCGTGAGCCCAGTGTCGGGAACGTAGAAAGTTTTCGGATTCGCTCCGAGACCGCCGGGCAGCCAGAACGGCGCGTTGTTGAATTCGTAGAAGTTCTGTCCGGCGCTGGGTGTAGCGGCAAGCGTGGCTTGCTGGCGCGCGGTGTAGAACAGGAGCGAGGATCCGGAATAGCTTTGCGGAGCCGGCACTGGCGTTACGGTTCCTGCGCCCGTGGGATAAACCGTCGCGGCGTAAGGGACGAGCTGGATAAAATTCGCCGAGTAAGTTGTCACGGCGGGAGAAGTGGCCGGTGTTGCGGGCTCTCCGTTGCCTGGCAGAACGGTAATCGTATGGGTCGCGGCTGTGGAATCGTTCCAGCGGCCGAACGTGTAATAAAAAGTTGTGGGAGTGGTGCTGTTGACGATGTCACCGGACTGGCTCTGCACCCCGGGCGGAATGTCCAGCGTGTGCGTGGAATTCAGCGCCCAGTTCGTGAATACTTGCGGAGTCGTGACAGTAACGCCATCGACCGTCACCTGCAATCCTGGAGGATTGCTGGTTACGGTCATGGTTTTCGGCGCGCCGCCATAGAGGCGCTCGATTCCGTCGATGTCAGTCGCCGTATATCCGGTCTGATTCGAGAGCGGGATTCCGGCGGGAATCGATTCGATGGCCGGACCACCGTTGCGCGAGAAAGAGAACGCCGGATACTCCATGATCGAGGCGTAGTCGAACAGAGTTCCGAAAGTCTGAGCGTTGTCGTAGATCTGATTGAAATTCGAAATCGATCCTTTGATCAGATTTCCATAATTGACCGAGACATAAGTATTGCGGTCGGGGCGCGATTGCTCGTGCCAGAGACCGACGGTGTGCCCCATTTCGTGGAGGATGGTTGCGACGGTGCACGACTCGGAGCCTCCCACAGTTTGTTCGCCGCCGGCGCGGCCGACGATGGCTTCGCATTCGCCACTGAAATTATTCGGGTCAAAATTGAAGTTGACATAATCCGTCTGAGACGTAAGTGCGACGAACTGGATATTTGAAAAAGTATTGTTGAACTGCGTGATGGCGCTGTTCAGATTGGTGAGATCGCCGGAACCAGAGGCGATGACGTAAGGAATCTGATATTGACTGCCGACCTTGGGCCAGAGATATTTCGCGTAATCGATGCCGTAGGAAGGCAACGGGCGCTGGGGGTCGATGGTTTCGACTCTTTCGAGGATAATGTCGCCCTGGAAGACAGCTTTGCCATTCTTGACCACGTAAGTCACGGGCATGCCACGGTAAATTCCCTGGCGTACCTGCTGCGCAGCCGCGGATGAAACGACGCGGAAGGAACAGACTAAGGCAAGGGCGTAGCACAAGGCTCGTTTGGACACAGCGGAACCTCCAGAGAAATCATGGTCGGTGCGGGGAGGGCTTCAGTTTGTGCGAAGGATCGAGGGAAGTCAAGGTGCAGGATTTTGCGGTAGTGTCCTGATTTAGGACACTACCTAATATTTTGCACCGGCCGGATGATTTTCTATCCGAAAACCACCTAGCAGCGATTCCAGAGAATGCTGACTTACGAATACCATCCGAAGAACAGGCAAACTACGCCGAATGTGTCGATGAAGCCGTGAGCCAAAATGCAGGCCCAAAGGTTGCGTCCCGACAATATGTAGGTGGCGCCAAGAATCAGGCCCGCCATGCCGGAGTCTATGATGCCAGCCGAGCCTTTGTAGTAATGTCCGTACCCAAAGAGCACGGAGATGATCAAGACGCCCACCCAATAGGCAGCCTTGGACCGGCCGCCCGCGTCTGCCGCCCGGTTGATCAGATAGCCCCGGTAGCCGATTTCTTCTCCGAATGCGGCAAAGGTCCAGATGAGCAGAAGCCAGCGCAGCGCGACCATCCCGTGGCCCGCGATTTGGTCTGCGCCGCTAGGCAAATTTTGTGGAGGCCAGAGGTGAGCGGTGACGGGATCGATCACCAGTGCACCGAGCAGGAGTCTCACAGCTGCCGCTGTGAGCGCGATCATGACGGTTCGCCGCCACGAAGCAGGCCAACGCAGGCCCATGGCGGTCCAACTGCCACTCCGCAGACGCATTGAGATCAGGCCAAGCGCAAAAAGAATGGGCACTTCGTTGGGAACGACTCGATAAACGTTATGCCCAATTACAATCGCGCTTCCGAGAGCAAGTTCGGCAAACGAGAACCAGCGCTGCGCAGGCGACAGATGAGGCTCGCCGAGTTTGACCAGGCCAGCTTCGTCTCGTGAAGAAGCCTCGCGCGAATTGATCGATTCATTCATTGCAATCCCATGATTTCGAACCCATGTCGATTGATCAGGCTTGCGGCAACAGGTGCGACCGGCGATATTGACGCGCGCTCCAGAGAGCAAATCTGGTGGTCAGCACCACCAGAGCGCAACCCCCGATGAGACCGAGCGGCAGGATCCACCAACCAAGCAGTTCGCGGCCGTCGATTGGAGGACTCCCGAAGCCCATGCGAAGCGAAACCGCAAAGCCGCCGTCACTCAAAGGAATCAGACACAGTCCGGCAGTGTGCGGATGAACGAGCTTTAGAGCCGCGCACCACATGAACGCGCCTCCGAGAAAATAGCCAACAACAGTGCTCACCAGAACAATAAATCCGGCAGCGCTGAGACTTGCCCACCGGAACAAACTGTCGAGCACCCGCAGAGGCGAACGGCTGAACTCGGCCCGCGCCAGCAGCGCATCGGTGGCGTATTCGCGAGCCAACTCTTCCGCGCTGCCCAGAGCGGCAAGAGCTGCATTCACTCCGGCAACGGTCGGTTCTCCGCTCGACGCCGCCTTGTCTTGAATATGACTGCGCAGTTCCTCGACGATCTCGTTGATATCGTCGCGATTGAGGCCTCGCAGTTTCGTGCGCAACCTTTTCAGATAGGCTTCAATCAGCTGCTGCGCATCACCCTCTGTCGCCATCGTCATCTACCGTCCCTTCCCCAGCGGGGCGAGCAGTTTGCCCATGCTCGAGGAAAACCGCGCCCAGGTTGCGGCCATCTCAACGGCCCTGTGCTTGCCGGCCGTCGTGAGGGCATAGTACTTCCGTGGATGCCCGCTTTCGGATTCCACCCATTCACTGCGCACTAGCCCCAGCGCTTTTAAACGGCTGAGCAGCGGGTACACGGTTCCCTCCGACACGATCAAATCGGAATCGCTCTCGAGTCTGCGCAGAATTTCGAGCCCATAAAGCTTTCCGCTCCACAAAGACGCTAAGATCGCCAGTTCGAGGCATCCTTTTCGAAGTTGGACTTCCCACTTATCCGCAACTTCTCCATCGCGATCCCCTTCTTTCATCGCATATACTTTGTATTACAAAGTATCATGTTGTCAACATTAAAATGGCTTCCTAAAGTTTCCTCTCGCGACTGCGCAGCCTCAACTTTGAAAAACGGATTCGCGGCTTGTTTCGTGCGTTGGCGTGTGCTAGCCTTCCCGCGATATCGCAGGCACGCTAACGATTCGTTGTCCCTACCCTCTCCGTCGAGGTGCTGCATGGCCGGAACGATAAGTCCAACCGCACAACAACCCAACCCCGTCGTTCCAACCCCGAAAGACGAAGGACGGCTTGCTGGCATTCTCATGGCCCTGGTCGCGTGCGCAATCGCAGTCCTAGCCTGGACCGGCTCTTCGCCGACCAAACCTTGGGCGCAGGGTTACGATCCCTTCGGGCACTGGTGGCTCTCGACGATTTGCGCCGCGCTGCCGGTCGTGGTGCTGCTCGGGACACTCGCCATCTTCCGCATGAAGGCGCACTATTCGGCATTTCTGGGGCTGGTAACGGCAATCGTGCTGGCGTCCGGTGTGTTCCACATGCCGATCAAGATGGCAAGCATCACCGCTATCTACGGCGCGTGCTACGGATTGTTCCCGATCGGCTGGATCATTCTGAACGTCATCTTTCTTTATCGAATGACACTGGCGACGGGCCGATTTAAGGTGCTCCAGGAAAGCATGACCGGCATCACGCAAGATTGCCGGTTGCAATTACTGTTGATTGCATTCTCCTTCGGCGCTTTTTTTGAAGGCGCATCTGGATTCGGCACGCCGGTCGCGGTGACCGCAGCGCTGCTCATCGGTCTCGGTTTCAAACCGCTGCAAGCATCCGGGTTATCGCTGATCGCAAATACGGCGCCGGTCGCCTACGGTGCGCTGGCCACGCCAATCGTCGCTCTTGCCGCAGTCACGGGTTACAGCGAATTTGCTCTGGGCGCGCAGGTTGGCCGCATCCTGCCTTTCTTTTCTGTACTGGTGCCGTTCTGGCTGATCTGGGCTTACGCAGGGTTCAACGGGATGAAAGAAATCTGGCCTGCCATCGCGGTGGCCGGGGTCACTTTCGCCATTCCGCAATACCTGGTTTCCAACTACCACGGGCCGTGGTTGACGGACATCATTGCGGCTTTGTGCTCGATGGCGTGCCTGATCCTGTTCCTGAAGATCTGGCAGCCCAAGCGAATTTGGGGACACGAGGGTCACAAAGAGGGTGAACAGCGCGCCGCTCGTGGCACTCACGGCTATAGTCGAGGCGAGGTCGCTCGCGCGTGGCTGCCCTGGCTGATCCTAAGCGTGCTGGTTTTCTGCTGGGGTACTTACACCGGAAAGAAGATCATGAATACTCCGGAGAAGGTATTCACCTCCACAAGTTCGTGGCCGGTTGTGCCGAGCAAGATCACGAACCCGCAGATTCCTGTGACCGGCCTCAACAAATTAGTGCAACGCGTTCCTCCAGTTGTGGCGAAACCGACGGCCGAAGGCGCGGTATTCGGCTTAAATTGGCTTTCGGCGACGGGCTCGGGAATCCTGCTTGCGGCGGTCATCTCCGGCTTTGTCATGGGACTACCGCTCCCCAAAATCGTGATGATGTGGTGGCAAACTCTGTGGCATGTGCGCTTCTCGCTGATGACGATTGCGGCCATGCTTTCACTCGGCATCCTTACTCGCTACTCGGGAGTGGATGCAACGATGGGCCTCGCATTCGCCCGGACCGGGCATCTCTACCCGTTCTTCGGGACTTTGCTCGGCTGGCTGGGCGTTGCGCTCACCGGTTCGGATACGTCGTCGAATGTGCTATTCGGCAGCCTGCAAAAGATCTCGGCGCAGCAGATAGGGATTTCTCCAGTCCTGATGGCGTCCGCGAACAGTGCCGGCGGCGTGATGGGCAAGATGATCGACGCCCAGAGCATCGTGGTGGCCAGCACCGCAACGGAATGGTATGGACACGAGGGCGATATCCTGCGCTATGTTTTCTGGCACAGCATCGCGTTAGCTTGCCTGGTGGGCGTTCTCGTTTTTCTGGAGGCTTACGTCGTGCCGTTCACGCGTCTCGTGGTGCAGTGAGTGTGGTTGATTTTGTGCGATACGTGCGTACGCGCAAGAGGTGAGCAGTTCCGCGCTGAAAACGGTCTCGATCGGGTTGCGCTCGATTGACAATTCTCGTTCTCCGCCCTACCTTTCCGTGGAAGGCTGCGGAGGCTCTCTGATCGTGCGCGGAAGCATCGCTGAAAATAAAATCTTGTCTGCACTTTTGTCGAGTTGCTTCGCGGTCTTTCTTTTTTCCGCAACTGCTCCACTCCTTGCGCAAACCCCGCCTTCCCTCGGCATATTTCAGAGTCATGCTGACATAGGCTCCGTACTGCATCCAGGCTCTGCACAATACGACGCCTCGCAGCACGCCTACACTCTCATCGGCAGCGGCGAGAACATGTGGTACACCTCCGATGCCTTTCAGTTTGCGTGGAATCAAGTCTCGGGTGATGTAAGCCTGACTGCAGATATTAACTTTCCGGAGAAGGGCCGCAATCCGCATCGGAAGGCCGTGCTTATGTTTCGCCAGACCCTCGACAGCGACTCGCCCTATGTCGACGTGGCGCTCCACGGTAACGGCATGACCGCATTGCAATTCCGCGATGCCAAGGGAGCGGTCACACACGACGTGGAGTCAAATATCTTGGCACCGCACCGGCTGCGCATCCTAAAGCGCGGCGATTTCGTCTACCTCCTTCTTGCTTCGACCGCAAACGAACCGCTGCGGCCTTCCGGCGCGGCGATCAAGCTTCCACTCTCCGGATCTTTTTATGTGGGCATTGGCGTGTGCTCGCACGATAAAGATGTCGTCGAGAAGGTTGTCTTCTCGAACGTCGATCTGGCAACGCCCGCTGCCAGCAAGGCTCCGCCGGTTCTCTACAGCACACTCGAGACGGTGCCAATCGACTCTACGATGCGCCACGTCGTCTACGCAGCAGCCGGCCATTTCGAGGCGCCAAATTGGACGCACGACGCGTCATTTCTCTTCAACAGCGAAGGACACATTTTTCATCTCCCTGTCGACGGCGGCACTCCGACAGTCATCGACACCGGCATGGCCAACCATTGCAACAACGACCATGGAATTTCGCCGGACGCGCAGTGGCTGGCGATCAGCGATTCTTCCCAACCCGAGCACCAGTCAAGCGTGTACGTGGTGCCCATCCGCGGAGGCACTCCGCACCGTGTCACGCAAAATTCTCCGTCTTATTGGCACGGCTGGTCGCCCGACGGCAAGACTCTCGCTTTTGTTGGGCAGCGCAATAGCGACTTCGATATCTACACGATCCCTGTCACAGGCGGCGACGAGACTCGACTGACGACGGCCAAGGGCCTCGATGACGGTCCCGAGTACACGCCCGACGGCAACTACATTTACTTCAACTCCGAACGCACGGGCCACATGCAGATCTGGCGCATGCATTCCGACGGCAGCGCGCAGGAGCAGATCACTTTCGATGACTTCAATAACTGGTTCCCTCACATCTCTCCCAATGGTAAGTGGATGGTCTTTCTCTCATACGGGCCTGACGTTACAGGGCACCCGCCGAACAAGGATGTGCAACTCCGATTGATGCCGATGAGTGACGACAAGGCCGACGGAAAGATTACGGTGCTGGCGACGCTCTTCGGCGGACAGGGCACGATCAACGTGCCGTCGTGGTCGCCGGATAGCCGGCAGGTCGCATTTGTGAGCTATGAGTTGCTTCCCGCGGAAGATGCTGCAATAAAATGAGGGGTGCCGCTCGGTTATAGTTTTCAGTCGTCGTATTCGATCTGGATGTTGAATCAAGATCTTCGGGCAGTTTTATTCACAGTCTTTCATAAGAGAGGATACGGGAATTCGTTATGCGCGTCGGAGTGTTTACGCCCCTGCTCTCGCAGCTTCCACTGACTTCTGTTC
>JBAPOI010000332.1:0-2350 GCA_049279555.1 Candidatus Sulfotelmatobacter sp. | reverse complement strand
CATGCCGCACCGCACACCATGGGGACTGAGGGAACTTTGCTCGGAGATTCCGTTTACAGCACCGAGCACGGTGACCGTCCGCTGTCGGATTTCCCGATGGACGTGACCGCTACGAATGAACGTCCGCTCGGTGATATCGCCCGCGAGCTCAAGATGAAGCATGCGAGCGCAACCAAGGTTATCAAAGCTACCGAGAACTAGGCTTTGAAGTGGCCGAAAAAGTTGTGAGTTGAGCTACTCGCCGGCGCCCATCATTAGGATCGGCGCCGTCGGTGTGGCCGATCCGGTTTCGTTCTCCACGGTAATGGCGAACGCTTTGGCCTCAGTGCCTGATGGCAGCGGAGGATTCACCACGCTGGCGCTGCCATGCGCGTCCGGCTTGAACACTCCGGCTGGAATTGGCGCGCCGGACATGGGGATGAGCCAGAGTTCGTAGGCTTTTTGTGGCGGCAACGCGGGCATGTTGTTTGCCAGGAAAACCAGACTGCTGCGATTACGCAAATAAAACGCCTTGCCCTGCGGTTGTGGTGGAGATTTCACCGCCACCAGCGTCACGCGCTGGGCTTCCGGCTCAAGGATGGGCGCGGCGATCTTGCGGAGTTCTTCGGCTTCGCGCCGACTCTCGGCGACCTGCGAAGTCGCCGAAGCTAAAGTTTGCCGGAGTGCTGAATTTTCCTGCCACAACGAAACTGCGAATACTACGAGCACGGCTGTAACTGCCCATCCTATCCATCCCCACAAACCGATGCCGCGCTCTTGCCGGGCTTCGTGCGCCGCCTGATTCGCAGTTTGGTTAGCGACTCCCGACGAAACCGTTCGCGGTTCGCGCGCTACCGCATCCAGCAGCCTCTGTCGAGCCCGCTGTGGAGGCCGAGGTCCAGCGGCAGAAAGAGCAAGAAGCGCCGTATCGCCGCGCAGTTGCTCCAGCTCCAGCCGGCACGCCGCGCACGTCGCTAGGTGCTGCTCGACTTTGGCTCTCTCCTCTCCCTGCAGCGCATCTAGTGCGTAAAGAGCGAGATCCTCAGCGTATTGTTCGTGCTCGTTCATTCTTATCGCTGCTACTTCTACTTAGGACAGCTCATTTTAGGACAGCTCATTTCGCCATCCGCGGAGCAGAGCTCCGCCATTCACTCTAAGTTTGAAACGCCTTGCGCAGCATCATCAGTCCCGCGCGGATCCTAGTTTTCACCGTGCCCAACGGTTCTCCGGTTTTATGAGCAATCTCGGAGTGGCTCATGCCCTCCCAATATGCCATCTCCAACGCACTCCGCTGTACTGGAGTCATTGATCCCATTACGCCTCGCACCTTTTGGGACGCTCGCGCAAGCTCTGCTTCTCCCGCCAAATCAGGCGAGACCGACAACACTACGTCTTCGATATCAGTTTCCGGGCGACGCTTTCTGAGGGAGTCGATGGCGCGGTTTCGCGTGATCACGGCCAGCCAGCTTCCCAGGCTGCCGCGCGCCGCGTCGAAAGCGTTGGGGTTGCGCCATAGCTGCAGAAACACCTCCTGCAGAACGTCTTCCGCCGAGCCCGTGTCGCCCAGCACGCGCAAGGCAACGGCATACACCACCGAAGAGTAGCGGTCGTAGAGCTCCGCCATTGCCCCCTGATCACCGGACTTCAGGCCGGTGACGATGGCCAGATCCGGCGAGCTGCCTTGTCGTTGCGAACTCGGCAAACGTTCTATCTCTTCCTTGAATATAGAAGTACGCAAAATTAGCTGAGTCGGATTGTCTCGCAAACCAATACCGTTACTGGCTCGCCCGAGCCTATTGACTCAACTTGATAGCCAGTTGCCGCTCGGGTGGCGTCATTTGGCTCCAGAGTTTCTGCAAGTCGTCTTGCAAAGCCTGGTTATCCGGTTCTCTGTGCAAGGCCATGGCAAACCATCGATAAGCGGTGGGTAGATCGCGCGGCGTGCAGGTTCCCGTCGTGTAAAGCACTCCCAGCGAGACCATCGCCTTTGGATTCTGATCCGCCGCCGGCTTCAGCAACCGCAAACCACGATCACAATCCCGGCGCGTACCGCGGCCATAGATATAGCGTTCCGCCTCGGTGACAGAATCGAGCGGCTTCGCCGGTGTGGGCTTGGGTTGTCGAGGTGTAACCGCTGCGGGTGCTTGCGCGTGCGAAGGTCGAGTTCCTGAGTCAGAGTCCGAGGGTTGCGCCGAAGACGATGGCGCAGAGTCGGCGCTGGAATTTGAATCGCTAGGGTGTGAATCGGAAGACGTTTGCGCAGGTGCAGTCTGCGTCTGCGCAGAGTTTGTCTGTGGGGGATTGGTCGGCGGCGCGGCAGACTCCGCCGCCGGGGTTGCGGCTTGCCCAGGCCCCCGGGCTGCTGCGGGAG
>JBAPOI010000331.1:0-1517 GCA_049279555.1 Candidatus Sulfotelmatobacter sp. | reverse complement strand
AACCGCTACTTATCGCTTTCTTCCGGGCCCGCCATTGCGACCTGCCCTTGGCCGAAGACTTGGCGCAGGACGTGATGTTTACCGTTTACCGCAAAGCTGCGCAGGTCCGAAATCGCCTGTTGTTTCGTGCATGGCTGTTCAAGATTGCCCGTAATACCCTCAGCCAGCACTACAGAAAGCAGACACGAGAAGTGGAAATGGTGGACCTGGCAGAGGTCGGTGACCGCTTGGTCCCGGCCTCCAATAAGCTCGTCGGAACCCCCGCGTTCGAGTTTCTGCATTGGATGGCTTTCCTGGACTCGCGCGAAAGTGAAGCACTGACGTTGCGTTTCATCGAGCAGTGGGAGTACCACGAAATCGCTGCTGCTCAGGCTGCGCCGATCGGGACGGTACAGTGGCGCGTTTTCAACGCCAAGAAGAAGCTGGCGTCGCATTTGGCGCCGTGCCGGATTGTTTCTCGTGAGGCTGCCTGACGGCGCAGCTAAGTTCACAAATCAAATGTCAGTAAACGATTTTGCCTAAGAAACGAAGATGCCATATGAAACACGGACCACAATCGACAACGCGCCTGTTGGTGCAGCTCATTGCAATCACTTGTTTGTTTTGCCAGTTCGCGCCAGTCGCGACCGCACAAACGACCGACAGCGCGAATAAGGGTGTGATAAAAGGCTCGGTCTATACAGTTGACACTGACGGAGGCCGGTCTGCCGTGCCGGGCGCACTTGTCAAACTGATCGGCCCCTCGTTTTCGCGAGAGACCACAACCAATGATCAGGGCCAGTACGACTTTGTGGGACTAGACGCGGATGCTTATGAAATCGACGTGACTGCGCCGGGTCTTACAGGCTCCGCCATGGTGAGAGTCGAATCGGGTACAGTTCTCGACGCCCCCATCGAGTTACGAGTCGAAACCGTAAAAGAGTCTGTGACGGTGACTGCTAGCGCCGCGCAAGCTGTTTCAACGGATTCGTCAAACCAGTCAGTCCTCGATAGGTCGACGATTTTGAATGCCCCAAACCAGCAGGAACGCGCCGATTCGTTGCTGCCTCTGATTCCGGGCGTCGTCCGTGGACCGGACGGACTCATCAACATGAAAGGGGCCCGCACATCGCAAGGCGGCTCCCTGGTCAATAGTGCAAACACTACAGATCCCGTAACCGGCAATCCAGCGATGAACCTTCCCATCGATGTCGTCGGCTCCGTGAAGGTGATCGCGAATCCTTATGATCCCGAATACGGGCGGCTGGCGGGCGCGGTCTCGAGCGTTGAGACGACCACCGGAAACTTCGACTCTTTCCACGCGACCGTGCAGAACCTCCTTGTGCGGCCTCGAAAACGTGATGGGGACTTCATTGGAATTGAGTCCGCGACGCCACGCATGACTCTTACTGGTCCACTCCTGAAGCATAAGATTGCCTTCACTCAATCCTTCGAATACCGATTCGTCCGGACGCCGGTCTCAAGCCTGCCGCAACTCCAACGCGACATTAAGTTAGAAGGCTTCAATTCCTTCACCC
>JBAPOI010000330.1:0-4219 GCA_049279555.1 Candidatus Sulfotelmatobacter sp. | reverse complement strand
GCAGTCCGGTTTCGAGACGAGCTGTAGGCGAATGCAATGCGATCAGAAACCGATGATGTGGCACGAAAATATTCTGCCGTATGTATTTCATCCCAGGAAATTCCCGTTACCGCGGGAATGATTTGGCCTGCCATCATGTAGAGCAGATTGTCGTAGGCGTATGTGCTGCGAAAACTTGACGCTGGCTTCATGAAGCGAAGCTTGTAAATAATTTCGTCGCGAGTGTAAGTGGTTTTCGGCCAAAATAGCAGATCGCCTTCGCCCAGTCCCATTCCGCTACAGTGGGTTAGAAGATCGCGGATAGGTCATCTCGTGCGAGACGTAAGGGTCATACATCACGAAACCGGGCAGCCGCTGATAAACGGATCGTCCCACGAGAGCTTGCCCGCATCCACCAGCATCGCCAGGGCAGCGGTGGTAAACGCTTTCGTGTTCGACCCGATGCCGAACATGGTGTGTTCGTCGACCGCCGTGGCTTTCGCCGAGCTTTCTCACGCCGTAACCTTTAGCCACGATGATCTTCCCATCCTTCACGATAGCCAGCGCCAAGCCGGGGACCGAAAAAGCTTTCATCGAGGCCTCAACGTAGGTGGAAAGATCGGATGGAAGCGCCGGAGCCGAGGCTTGCGCCCGGCCCGAAGACCTCAACGCGAGGGCACAGAGTATACATAACGTGGCGAGTCTGGCACGGCGACGACGCAGGTTCGAACATGGCATGGAGGGCTCCTCGACTGGTTGTAATTAAGCTTCCGTGCAAAAAAATGACGCCGAGATTAAAACATAGACTTCAGAAATCACCGAGAAGATTGAGTTGCGGCAAGGGTTCCGCGAATTTCAAGCGGTTTGACGGGCTTGCGGCGCGGTTTTGTCCCGGTCTTCGCGCCTTTCGCCCATTCAAGAAGCAGCGCTCAGGGATCGGTTTTTCTGTATGCTGTTCCGTTTGATCTTCAGGTATAATCCGCGCACTCTGCGCGCAAAGGGTCTCGCATCTGGTTGACCTGGGAACAAGCACAGGAAATCGAAAACACGGAAGCGGACGCTAGGCGTCGTATTGGCTTCTCTTGCGGAGGCTAAAAGTCAATGACGCGAATCCATCAGGCAATCGGCAAGCTGCAGAAACGGTCGTCATCTGGCATTCGATGTTCACAACGAGCAAGCCTAGCGCTCTGTGTGTTCTGCTTGGCGGCTTTGTTCGTCCCTTTAGCGACGGCACAATCCGCCAGCTCGCTGAATGGCAGCGTTTCTGACCAGTCTGACGCGAGTATTCACGACGCGAAGATCACTCTGATCGACGCGGCGAAAGGATTGCAACGCTCGACGACTACCAACAAAACAGGCCTCTACCAGTTCCTCGATGTGCCTCCGGGCGACTATCGCCTGGAGGCAACCGCGAGCGGATTCGCAACCTATTTGGTTGAGAAGGTCAAGCTCGTTGTCAAAACGCCCTCGACGATAGATATTCGGCTGCAGCTTGCAGGTGTGAAGACATCGGTAGAGGTCGAGGGCCAGGCTCCGCTCATCAATCGCACCGATGCGTCGCTGGGCAATACTCTGGAAAACGATCAAATTTCAGAATTGCCGATTGCCGACCGGAACGTGGTTCAGCTGCTGAGCCTGCAGCCGGGTGTGTCTTATATGGGGATTCAGAGCCAGTCGCTGCAAGACACGGACACGCGCAGCGGCGCAGTAAATGGTTTGCGGAGCGACCAATCCAATGTCACGCTCGACGGCATAGGAGTAAACGACCAAAATAACGGATACGCCTTTACCAGCGTTCTGAATGTGCCACCCGATTCGGTCGAAGAGTTCCGGGTCACCACCGCCAACGCCAACGCTGACTCCGGCTATTCCAGCGGGGCTCAAGTCGCGCTGGCGACCAAGAGCGGCACCAATAGCTTTCACGGTTCGGCCTACGAATACAACCGCAATACCATCTTCAGCGCCAATGACCCGTTCTTGAAGGGGTCGCAGTTAACCAGCGGAGAATCCAACACCGCCCCGAAGCTCCTGCGCAACGTATTTGGGGCAACGTTCGGAGGGCCGATCAAGAAGAACCGGCTCTTCTTTTTCACGAACTATGAAGGGCGGCGCGATGCCCAGGGCACCAGCGTATTGCGTGATGTACCCAGCCCAACTCTGCGCGCGGGCGATCTCGTCTACTTATGTCAAACGCTGAAAAGTGGCAGCCTGGACACAGCTACGTGTCCTGGGGGCACCGTAAACGGAGTAAGTGGTGTTCAACCGGGGTACTATGCGCTCGGGCCCACCCAAATCAAAGCCATCGATCCTCTCAATATTGGCCCAAGTGCGGCGGTGGAAAACGTCCTTAATCAGTACCCGACCGCGAATGAGAATGCCGGCGACGGTTCGAACACCTTAGGTTATCGCTTTGCCTCCAACGCCGACTCCAGCTTCAACACCTACATTACCCGCCTCGATTACCACATCACGAGCAACGGCTCGGAGACACTCTTCTTGCGCGGAGAGACGCAGAATTTCAAAGAGCCGGGACTGCAACAGTTCCCCGGGCAGGCGGCAGCCACGTCAATACTCGACGACAGCAAGGGCATCACCGTGGGTCTCACTTCGCTCATCTCGCCCAAACTGATCAACGACTTTCACTGGGGCTACATCCGCCAGGGAGGCCAGACCGCTGGTGTTTCTCAAGATCCAGCAATTCTGCTAAACGGGCTTGACAACCTTGTTCCTTTCACGCGCTCCACTATTTTCTTTGTGCCTAACAACCAGCTCAGCGACAGTTTGAACTGGACCCGCAAGAATCATACGTTTGAGTTTGGCACCGATGTATTCTTGATTCGTAACAATCACACGAGCTACCAGAACTCGTTCTCCGATGTTCAAACCAACGCGGTTTACCTAAACACGGGAGGAATCGCCAATACATCCAGCCCACTCGATCCGGCCAATAACATAAATCCGGCCACGAACCAACCTTATCCGACTGTGGACAGCAACTTCGGTCCGAACTATGACAGCGCGACAACCATCCTGCTCGGTATTTTCGCCGAGGGTGATGGCATCTACAACTTCGATCGCAACGGCGGCGCGCTGTCTCACGGGACGCCGATCAATCGCCGTTTTGCGATCAACGACTACGAGTTCTACGGCCAGGATACGTGGCGGATGACACCGCGTTTAACCGTCACTTATGGCTTGCGCTGGGTACTCGAAGCTCCGCCTTACGAAACTAACGGACTACAAGTAGCGCCGTGTGTAGAGGCTGCGGGCGGCGGCTGCACCAATCAGAATGTCGCTGACTGGTTCAATCACACGGCCCAACTTGCGTCACAGGGCTCGTCGGCCAACAGCGCGGGAGAAATTTCTTTCATTCTTGGTGGACCCAAGAATCACGGGCCCGGCTTGTGGAACTGGGACCATCGCGATTTCTCGCCGCGCATCGCCGTGGCGTGGGCGCCAGACACTGGCGACGGCTGGGTCTCCAAGATTCTTGGAAAGAAAGACCAGTTTTCAGTTCGCGGCGGCTACAGCATCACCTACGACCATTTCGGCGTTCCCATCGTGAATACCTTTGACCAGCACGGCTCTTTCGGACTCTCCACCGATCTCGGAAATCCCGCGGGCGTCGTTTCTCCGTCGGACGCTCCGCGCTTTACCTGCGTGGTTCCCGGATCAGCCGGCCAATCGTGCCTGCCTACACCGTGCGCCAACCTGAACAACCCTGGTTGTTTATTAGGCCCTACGCCATCGGGCGCTTTTCCAGTTACGCCCAGCAATTCGGCTTTCGCGATCAACTGGGGGTTGGACCAGACTTTAAAGACCCCCTACGCGCACGTTTTTAATTTTTCACTCTCGCGCCAAATAACCGCACGATCTTCGCTGCAGATTGCCTATGTTGGCAGCGTCGGCCGCCGTCTGCCGATGCAGGTCGATCTGGCTATGCCGGCGAATTTAACGGATCCTTCCAGCAAAACAACGTATTTTCAAGCCGCCACCATGCTCTCGAAGGCGGCTGCCAACGGCACAGACGTCAATCAGATCCAGCCGATACCATTCTTCGAGAACATGTTTCCGGCATGGGCGAGCGTAACCCAGAGCCAGCTCAGCAGCCAGTCGACTGCTCTAAACTGCGCGCCTGGCAACTATCCCAGCAAGCCGACCGCCACGCAAAACATTTACGAACTCTGGAATTGTTTCCCGCACAACGAAACTTTTTCTTTGTTCGAAATGGATCTGCCCG
>JBAPOI010000329.1:0-2382 GCA_049279555.1 Candidatus Sulfotelmatobacter sp. | reverse complement strand
CACACCTGCCGATGCCTCCCAACGGAAAGCCGAGGCTGCCGAGACCTTGGTCGTATCGGCAAAGTTGATCGCGATGCTTGCAAGCAATTTTTTCTTCGTCGGGTCGGGAGCGGCCTCTTGGGGGTACGAGACAAGATTGTAGGTGTTCAGCGAATAGGTAATCGTCCTCGTCACCATGTTCTGATAAATCTCCGGCTTGTCGGCCTGTGACCGGATGACAACGCATTGCATCGGTTTCGGGTCGGCTGGCTTTTCATCCGGCATGGGGATTACATCCCTGCAATTCTGAAACCCATATTGGCTGAGCTGCGCGGGCGTTGTCGGCAAGTCGTCAATCCGCAGACCGTAGCTTTGCAAGTCGGCTTCGATCTGATCCGTCGTCTTCAGCAATGCAAGAAGCTGCGTGATAGCCGCACCATCGGCGGCGACCTTCCAGTCCTTAGTCGTTGCGTCCTTCAGATTCGGATCACCGGTCAACCCCGTGATTTTCGCGGAGAATGCCGATTCGGATTTAACGAAGGCTGAGATGCAGTCCCTGACAGCGCAAGGGTCGGGCGTGAATTTGGTAACAGGAATTAGAGAGTCGGGCGCTACGAGCGGCTCTAGCTTTCGGTAGGCATCCATCGCTTTCGATGCAAGCTGGCCGATGCAGACCTGAGAAACTTGCAGCAGGGCGTCGCCATCACCCGGCTTGATCGGGGGCATTGCCACGATGTTGGCGCAAACGTCCGGCGGCGGCTGGGCGGTGCCGAACATGCTGTTTGATTTGAACTCGCCCGTTTTTTGCAGCGAGGGCAGCAGTCCCTGCACGATGCTGGACGCAACGTCAGGTGTAAGTGTCGCCTGACCGCTCTGGTAGTCGAGAAAGTACCGCTCGAACGTATTGGGCTGTTTGACCACAACCGTCACAGTCTGGCCCGAATACATCTGAATTTGCGGCGGCGCTACCGGCGTTTTTCTGTCGATGACCAGCCAGCAGCTGTCGTTTGTCTTCGAGACGGAACACTCAAGCATCTTTTTTGGCTTTTGTGGTTTTTGCGCATTGACGCTCGCGGCGCCGGACAGAAGGCCCGCCAGGAGACAAAGAGTTTTCACATACGGGCGATACAGCGACAGGGACGAGACCATCGTGAAGCCTCCAGTAATTTCACAGCATGGCCCGAGGGAGATACCTGGAAGGTACGGTCTGACTATATAACGAAGCTCTGCCCAAAATATTAATAATTGAATACTTGCTTCCCGCAAAGAGACCGATTGTGGACCGCCGAGACTTCCCGATACAATCGGCCCGACTCCGAAGCCTGTACAAAACACTGATGGCGCTATCACTAGAACTTAGAAACTTTTGCGAGAGCTGGCGGGAAAAGTCAGCCGGCTACTCTCCCGATGATCTCGGTGGGGCCTTCGACCGTTTCTTTGCTTCGTACGTTGTGTTTAATCGGCTCTACGTCGAGACGACTCATCGTCTTGCGCGGCGTGGCGCTGTGAGACTGCGCGATAACTTCCCGGACGCGCAAGCGGCCAAGGACTACATCACGCAGTACTGTACCGCCGGGGTCCTGACACAAGCCTGGGACGCCGACGCCGCGACAGCCGACGCGATCCGCCAGATTGCCGGATATTTACGCGAACACAGGTTCGCACTGAAATTGGACTCGGTCACGGGCGAGCGCCGCCCTGACAAAGACACCGCCCTCGCCGCGTTGCTCGAATCTCGCGGAAAAGGCCAACGCGCAAAAGGCGTGCTAGAAGCTCTTTATGCGATTCGCTGCAATATGTTTCATGGCCAGAAGCGTTTCGAAATAGCTCAGCTCCAACTGCTGCGGCCCGCGATTTTGCTACTTGAAGGCACAATCGGAACGCTTGCCGCTGAACTCGAACGTCAGGATGGTTAAATGACCGTTGCCATATCGGACTGAATAAAACTCTGGAAAGATAATCCCCACACTGGCACAATGCCTTTTCTCGCCGCCCCGGCGAGCCGTCTATTGTTCGCACTGTTCTAATCAGGCAGACTCAGCACAAGGTCCGGCGATTCTGGACCCTTCGCACGATGCGTATCTGGTTCCCGCTTTGAGAAACAACCATGAGGTGAAAAAAGAAAGCCCGCGACTGGCGCGGGCTCCCGAAAACTAAATCCGCTTGTGTGCGGCGACTGGACATCCCCACACTGGCACGACTCCCGACCGAGTGCAAGGCTCTTCTTGCAACGAAATTTTATTGCCCGATAAAGCTGCCCTTTCTGCCGCTCACCTTCCGAATTTTCATTCTTTATCCACTGCTTACTGATCCGCATCGAACGCGCCGATTGTCTCGCGCAGATTCTTGCGGCACGCTTTTGAAACGTGGAGACCCGATTCCGGGCCCGCGACTCGCCTGTAA
>JBAPOI010000328.1:0-4801 GCA_049279555.1 Candidatus Sulfotelmatobacter sp. | reverse complement strand
GGACGATGTAACAGGAACGCTAGGATTTCGCTGTGACCGATGAACAGCCCAGGGAGAGTTCGCGGCAGCCCACCCGTGAAACTGCCACGGGCGGGACATCCTGTGTCATGTTTAGAGTACGGCTGGGCCAGCCCCCTACTGTTTTTGCCGTGATCGGATCCGTGGTCATGCCCGAACATGGTGGGAGGAGAAAATTTGGCAGAGCGCTGGTTGAGGGTCGGGAAGGTGTCGGCGAAAAGCCCCACTTCTCGCAAAGAACGCGAGAAATGGGGCACCCCGGCCACATATATCTCGCTGCGGATTGAGAGGAGTTCCTGGATCAAGGTTGTGTCGTGGGTTGTAGTAGTGCTAATCGCACTTGCCACGGTCTACCTGAATGTTCGCGAGCAGCAGAGGGACACTGTCTATTTCGATATCCTGTCCCCGCGGATGACCGCATTGGAGGCTCTCACGAAGGCGAAACGGGAACTAGGCGACGATAAGCGTTACCAGTTGTTGGACGTCATTGGCTCATACTACGTCTGCCTAAAAAAGCCAGATACCTTTTTTCACCGTTTTCCGGAATGGGTATTCGTATTTCGTGGCCCCGTCCCCGACAGACTGACCGAGGTGCGGGTCAGCGATAGCCGATTACCGGACCTTCCTAAGCTCAGCCCGCCAGAGAGCGAGACGATCATGACGGGGATGTTCTGATGTTTATGAGATTCAAAGTGCCACTGGCATATTTGGGACTTGAATGCGTTCCCGCGAGAGACAAAGATGTCGTCGTTGACCTAGACTCGGAGTCGCGCGCCCTAGTCGAAAAAGTGGGAGAGGGGGCGGAAGATGAGTTTGCCGAGGTCGTCGAGAGCGTTAATACAAAGGTTTTTGCACGGGTACGGCCAATCGACGGCAAACGGACAACGCGTAAACGAGGATATGCTACAGCTTGGCAAGACTATCACGCCGAGATGGGACCGTTTTCCGCATCCTGCCCCTGCGAACTGGCGCAGCGTCACCACTGGATGTGAAAGGTGTAAAGGTGAGAGTGTCGGCCGGCGATCTAGCGGCCATCGTGCGCGAGGGCCGCGAGCGCGGATAGACGTTGTCAATCTTTGGAATAGTGAACGTCCCGTCTGTCCCTGAATTTCCGTCCGTCCCGAAAAAATTGGCCACCGCCCTCGGCCGCTGCACCGTGTTTGAAACGCTTTGAGAAGTCCGAGCACTATACCACTAGTAACAGGAGATTAAGTTATGGCCGTTTGGAGCACAGTGGGATCCGTTGGTGTCGCCAGCGCAGCAGATCAAACGAAGCTTGTGTTGTATGGTTCTGTGGTACAACTAGGCTTCGGCACCGGCGTCGTAAATATAAATACAAACACTCTTGAAGCAAAAAGGAGAGCTGATCCAGGAACTAGCCCGGCTGTGCCCGCGCTCATGGGGACGCAGCAAACAGCTGTGATGCGTTATGGCGTCGATGTTCCGGAGAATAGCCTGGCCCTAGGGACTAATGGAATGAGGATTCGGTATCGCGACGGGGACGGCTTCGTCCTCGCGAAACTGATAGCCGTGGATATAGACACTGGGGTTGAGTCAGTCCTACTTGGATTCGACAGTGCCGGTTCTTCAAATTCAAATTCGTTCCAGACGGGGGGAGGGCTTACATTCGAGGGTGGCCCGCTACCTCCCCTTTCCACGCACACCGCATTCTACATTGAGCTGACACTTTCGGTTTTCCAAAGAGTCGCCTTGCCCGTAGGCTTTCCGCCTGCGGTTTCTGCCATAGAGCTTGGCGTTGAAGGCCTCGTTTTCGCCACTACGCAACTGGCAGTGAAGGACGAGTAGAGATTGAGTCGGAATGGACGGCGCGAAAGCGTGAACGAGCGGCGGGGAGACTGTGCCCAACTGTGGAACTGCCCCACTCAAGCCAAAGGCAGGCTTGAGTGGGCCACCCGCCTTCTCATACGAAGCATAAGCCTCAGCTGTCCACAACTTCACATGCAACGCTTTGCTCGCCATTAGACCCGTAGACGTGGCTTCCGCCGTGCAGTTGTCGGAACATCTTCGCCCGGTTTGATCACATGGGCCAACAAGTGCGTTTGCGGAAAATCCTTCGGATTCAGTGTCACGATGAAATCGGCCCGGCCAGCTTCAGCGCAACCGCAGAAGGGATCGTCTCCTGGATCGGGAGAGATGCTGGGCAAAGCAGAGGCAGGAACAAGTTCCGCCTCCTCTCGCAGCAGATTGATTATCTTTCCGATGAGGGGACGCCGGACGCCCAGCCTTCCCAGGACGCTTTTATATTCCAGAAGAATCTCATCGCTCACCAGCCAGACAAACCCATCCCCTTCCATCCAGTCCCGGAGCAGATTGGCGCTTGGATTCTCGGGAGCGATCTTTGTTGACTTGAATCCGGTTGACTTGAATCCCGCGACTCCCGCTACCAGGACGGACGTATCGACTACGCCTCTAGGCCGTTTTCTTTTTTGAGCGGGCAACGACGGTGATCTCCGGCAGCTTCTTTCGTCCCGAGCGATACTCTCGCACGGTTCTTAGAATCTCTTCCTCTGAGATGTCGCCCAGATTAGCGGCGGCCTTCTGGACGCTCCGCAAGAAATCCTTCTTCCACCCAGCCCTCTTTCGTCCCTTGGGAAGGTCTCTGTAAGCCGAGGCCCGAGGAATCTGGTCCTGCAATTCCCGCGCCAGGGACCGAAGCGGAATCTTGATCTCCACAGCATCTGTGCCGTCAAGCGGACGAGAGCGAAGGTAGATGTCCCCCAAATCGACCATTTTGGCTTTGCCAAGATTCTTCGAAAATGCTTCTGTGAATCTGGCCAAAAGATCACTCGAACTGCCGAGGGTCTCCTTGAGATAAAAAGCCACTTTCGCTTCTAACAGGAGATTCGTGTCAAACCAGCACACACTGTTGCGGCGTGCAGGGCGGATGACCCCGAGCTGTACCAGGTTTTGAAGGTGTTTTGGCGGCACCCCCAGTACGGCGCTGGCCTGCTTGAGTTTGAGCGTAAGGCTTTCCATTTGGGTTAACAACCTAAAGTTTAGATGGTTATTTGACGGAAATCAAGGGCTAATTTGATAACCGCCGCGGCTAGACGAGCCTTCTTATTTCAACTGCGGTACATATCTGCACGGGCGGAATGCGCCAGGTAATAAATTGGCCAATTCGCCTTGTTCCAACACCGCGTCGATATGCGCCAGGCCGGCCTCTGGACCATCGCGCATGGAGTAGAACTAAGGCAGCACCTTGGTGCCAAGCAGTAGCACGCAAGAGCCATTTACCGTCTGCGTGGATGGGGTTAGTCTCGTTCTTGAGCAGCACTTGGGGGAGGGCTGATCAACATACGTCCCACGACTCAAACCGAGTCTGGGGCGTTTTGTTTTGCGCGGAAAAATCTGTGGATCTGATTGCGCCAGCCAACTAGGGTGGGAAAGCAGTTTCCCTTCGGCAAGCAGCAGCGGCGGCGTGGGTCTCCCCCAATTCTTGGTTTCCTATGGTTTTCTCCTGAGAGGCACCGTAGCTGTGATGATGAAGGAAAGCAGGTTCCTCACCGGGCTTTCAGCCCGATTCGGAATGACATCGATTTTTTCGTTCCGCCCGGGTTCGGAATGACAGGGTTCTTGCTTGGAGTCTTGGTACGGCTAAAGTCCTCTGAGCCCATGCCGATATACGCAAAAGACAATATGGAGGGAGAAATAATCAGGCCCTCCTGTCGCGTGGAGAATAAGTAGAGCCTTATGTCAATATGCGCGCTTATCGTCGACGACTCCTCGGTCATGAGAAAAATTGTAGAGCGCTCATTGCGCCAGGCTGGGCTCGATTTGAGCAAGGTATTCGAAGCGGGAAACGGGGCGGAAGCGCTCACCGTGCTGCAGGGGGCTAAGGTGGATCTCATCCTTTGTGACATCAACATGCCGGTCATGGACGGCTTAGAGTTTGTGAAGCAGCTCTCCGGAGTGGAGAACGCGAAGGGGACACCGGTCGTAATGATCACGACGGAAGGCAGCGAAGCCCATGTGGTGCAGGCGCTGTCGGCGGGAGCGCGGGGCTATATCCGCAAACCGTTCACGCCGGAACAAGTCAAGGAGCAGGTGATTCCAGTTCTGGGAGGGAAGGCATGAGCTCCTCGAAGGAACTACTGGCAGCCGGTGGCACCCAGGAGGGCTGGGCGCCATTGCTGGAACTGGCTTTGCGCGAAGTTTTCGAACTGATGCTGGGAAGCCAACTGACTTTGCCGGCAAATGCCGAAGAGGGAGTTCCCCGGGAAGTCACCGCCATGGTGGGGCTGGCCGGAAAGTTGTGCGGGCTTGTGGGTGTGCATTGCAGCGGAAAGTGTGCCGCTTTGATGACTTCCAAGATGCTGGGCGTTCCCCTGGATAAGGTCGGCGCGGACATGTCGGATGCGCTGGGTGAAATCAGCAATATGGTTGCGGGCAATTTCAAGAACAAGATTTCCGGCCTGGGCGATGGTTGCATGCTATCGCCGCCCACTGTAATCACGGGGACCGACTACAGTATGTATTCGCTGGCAGACTCGCCGGCGCTTGAAGTCAGATTGATGTTTGAAAACATGCTGATTGTTATTTCCCTTCAGATTCATTCTTAATCCAAACATGTGGTGAAGGTATGCCGATTCTTTACTCAGGGCAGACAGCCGCCTTTCCAAAAGAGCGATTTTCTAGAGAGGTGCTTCTTCCTGGAGCAATGCCTTCCTAAAACTAGAAGCCATCTCATAAATCCTCGACGGTTGGAGGCGGGTGTACCTCAGGGGCTAAAGCCCGCGTCATTCTTGGCTCTGGGTGGCAC
>JBAPOI010000327.1:0-4190 GCA_049279555.1 Candidatus Sulfotelmatobacter sp. | reverse complement strand
AGCTACGACAAGCCGCAACTCGCGCAACTCGGCCTGCCCGCGGCCCGCCGTTATGCTCAGATCGCGCCTGCGGCTCCACATGCCCTGCACATGCCTTCGCACATATTTGCTCGCGTCGGCCTGTGGCAAGACGATATCAACTCAAATCTCGCTTCGATCGCGGCCACTCGTAAAACTGCAGCCATGCACATGGGCGGAGAAGGGCATCAATTCCACGCAATGGATTTTCTGCTCTACGCCTACTTGCAAAGCGGACGCGAAGCCGACGCGGCCAAGCTGATCGATGAAGTGAAGGGCATGCCGAAAATGAAGTCGATGTACGGCCCTGACTTCGACCCTGAAACCAATGCCCTCACCAAGTTCCCCGCAACTTACGATCTCGAACTCCGCCACTGGTCGGACGCGGGGGCTTTACAGGTTGTGCCCGGCGCTCTCCGGGGCGATCAATCCATCACCTACTGGGCGCGAGCCATCGGCGCAGCCCGCAGCGGCAATCTCGCACAAGCCCACAAAGATTTGCAACAGATCGAGGCCATCCGCAAAGAATTCGTAGCCGAAAAGAAAACCGAATACGCGGAAGGAGTGGGCGAAGACTATCAGGAAGCCGAGGCCTGGATATTGCATGCGGAAGGCGAAGACGATAAAGCGATCTCGATGCTTCGCACTCTTGCCGATAAAGCCGACAAACTCGGCACAGAGCCGGAAGGCATTCCAGCGCGGGAGCAACTTGCCGACATATTGCTCGAAGCGAAGCGTCCGCAGCAAGCACTTGCCGAGTATCAGACCGACCTGAAGCTCAATCCCAACCGCTTTAATGGTATCTATGGTGCAGCCCGCGCTGCCGAAGCCGCCGGCAAACAAACCGATGCGAACGAATACTACGCGCTGCTGTTGAAAATCTGCGACGGATCAAATTCCACGAGGCCTGAGTTGAGCCGGGCGCGGGAGTTGGTGGCTCAGAAATAACTGGTAGTTAAAAGACGTTCTTGGTGAGCCACTCGGAACCTTCAATAAGTTCCTCGACCTGCTCCTTTGTCGGATCGACGTCCTTCTTGTGGGAGCAGAGGTTGCGCAAGTCAGCAAGGTACGAAATCTTCCGCCACGTCGGAGTGTCCACGACAGATGCCGATTTGAGTGGCTCGTTTAAATCAGCGATGGTTGGATTTTTCTTGGCGATCCTTACACCGTGAGCCACAGCGACTTTTTGCAGGTGACCTTCGATTAGAACGCCGACCAGGGCGCCTGCGGCCCGCAGACTGACCTTGGCCAGTTGTCTCGCAACAATCACCTCACTGTCTTGGAGCTCTGCGTAAAGCTCTCCCTCGATGTCACCTAGGGTTGAGTCGACACGGGCGAGGATCGACTTGAAGATCGTGATCTGATTGAAAAAGCAAATTAGCGCCTGCCCACGAGAGTCGAAGTTCTGATATTGATATCCGCTCGGAGCGACATTTTTTATGTAATCTTGAATTACGTAGGTGCCATAGCTGAGCAACTTGCGCTTTGGATCAATCTCGTAGTATCCACGAAACTCTGCCAGTCGATCTGGAGCAAGTGAGGCAACGACCCTCAAGGCTTTGGTGTACCAACTCTGATAGTCATACCGAAATTGCTTATCCTTTTTCTTCTGAAAGGCCATGGCCAGATTCGCGCCCTCGCGATAGAGAGCATCGATTTCCTGGTGGACAAGGTCTCGCTTGGGCATACGTCTTATCCGAGGTGAGAAGCCGCTGACTGGCAAACGAATCCAAGCGCGGCCCCTCGGCAGTCCTAGGGACGAGTTTCATGCCGTATTAGTGAGTAAGTCAAGAAAAGGGGACCTAAGTCCTAACCCAACATCATTTTAGCAATCAATCCAGCCGCCAGGACCAGCGCTCCGAGCAGCGCGTTCCACTCGCGATGTTTCAAATACAGGTCCAGAGAAAACCGGGAGGCCTCTCTCTCGTTTAAACTCGCCGTGAGCCTCGGCAACATCCTCGGTACCTGCCGCGCATATTCCTCAAACTCCGGAAACTTCTGCCGCAAAAATGCTTCTTCGTCCCGAATCACCGGCAGATAAATTGCAAAGAACATCAGGACGAGCGCTACGCCCACCCACCAACTCCGCGCTGCGACGGCAAAGCCCACTCCAATCAGCAGTGATCCCAGATAAAGCGGATTGCGGGTATAAGCGTAAGGACCTGACGTTGCTAGCGACTCGTTCTTGCGCACATGTCCCGAAGCTAGCGCGCGAACCAGAAGCCCCGGTACAACCAAAATCAAACCCAGCACGATCGATAGCCATGTGGGGCTCGCCAGCCAGAAAAAAACCACGGCTAACAGAAATCCCAGCGGCACTCGAATGCGCCGCGCGATTTTTGACCACTGAGCCATTCGTCAGAAGAAGCCAATTCAGCGATAAGGGTGGGAAATGCAGCCCTTCAATGCCACGTGAGTGCTGAAGACTTATCGAGCTCCGACCACCGATGTGTCCGCCAGCAATTTCTCAGCCGCCGCGACGACAGCTTCACTCCCAATCCCCAACAATCCTTCATCCGGCGCACTGCGCCGTGCATGGTTGGTCAAACTGTATGCACTCCGTAGCACAACGCTGTGCGTTCCATAAGGCCCATTCCGTGTTGGGTCCGTGGGCCCGTAAATCGCCACCACCGGGACTCGTAACGCCGCCGCCAGATGCAGTGGACCCGTATCGCCGCCAATAAACATTCGCGCGCGCCGCGTTAACGCAATCAAGTCCGTGATGGTGCAACTCATCGCCAACGCCGTGCCTCCACCGGCAGTCTCCGCCGCGCGAACCAATTCTTCTTCTCCCGGGCCATAATTGAGAATCGAACGTAGCCCCTGCGCCGCCAATTTGCGAGCGACTTCACCATAGCGTTCGGCAGGCCAGCGTTTCGCTCCCCATCCTGCTCCCGGATTCAGAATGGCAAACTCACGAATCCCGCATTCAACAAGACGCTGCTCGATTCGACGCTCAGTTTGACTGTCCCGAGGGAGATTGCATCGAAACTCTGCCGTGAAAGCTCTCCGCGGAAGGGGTACACCCATCGACTGCAGCACCATTTCAGCCACCGAGAGATTCTGTTCGATGACATGCTGTCCTCGCGCCACTGCCTTTCGCGTATACCACAAGCTCGCCGGGGCCTCTCGCGGCTCGGCTGCACCGTACACCGTGCGCGCTCCCGAATACCGCGCCAGCACCGCCGACCGCATTGCTCCCTGCAAATCCACCGCAACGTCGTAATTCGTGCCGCGAACATCATTCCAAACCGTAGCGACGTGCTGGGCAGTGGAAATCGAAAACGGCGATTTTCCCCACTGCTTTAAGTTCACCGTGTGGACTTCATCCACCAATGGCCGCGCTGAAGATCGAGAACCTCGCCTCGCTATTCCCGGCGCGCACAGCAGTTCGGCCCAGCGTTCTTCAATCAGCCAGCCAATGAAGGCCTGCGGCAGCGCTTCTCGCAAAGCATGAACCGCAGGCAGCGTATGGAGTACGTCCCCCATAGCGCTGAGACGGACGATCAATACTCGTTTAATCTTGTCCGCCGGAATATCGAGCCGCGTCGACTCGAAACTCACGGTTTCCTCGGCGCAAGGCGCGCGCGAATAATCTCGCTGGTGGAGTGATCCTTCGGGTCGCCAACAATGGCGACTCGGCCTCCATATTCGGCGACTACATCGCGCTCGGGAACAGACTCTTCCGTGTAGTCCGTGCCCTTCGCCTGAATATCCGGGCGAATTTCGCGGATCAACGCGCGTACATCGAGCTCGGTAAAAATAACTACTGCATCTACATCGGCGAGCGCGGCAACGATTTCGGTACGCTCCGCTGCCGGCATCACTGGACGCCCTTCTCCTTTAAGCGTGCTCACCGATTCGTCGGCATTGATGGCGACGATCAGTTTCCCACCCAGCGCCTTCGCGCCCTTCAGATAACGCACATGGCCGACATGCAGCAGATCAAAGTTGCCGTTGGCCAGAACAATCCTCTCGCCAGCGCGCCGCCACTGCTCCACGCGCTCGCGCAGCGCCTGTCGCCCTAGAATTTTTTCGTTGCCTGTTCCAGTGATTTCCAATTCTTGCCGTTTCAGATCAGTCGCGCAATTCGGTTAGTCAGTCAGTCAATGGGGCCTAGTCGCAGACGGAGCCTGCTCGATGGCGCGCAACAATTCCTCGCGAGAAACGGT